>CAZWYI010000006.1:0-81020 GCA_964638155.1 uncultured Thermoplasmatales archaeon
TGCACCCAAGACTAAATGAATCTTGGGAGGGTTAATTTAATTTTTCAACACCCTATATCATAATTGTATTGGGAAAAATTTATATATTAAAATCAATATAATTATGTGTGTGATAAATATGAAACAGATATATAAATGTGGAATAGCTATTTTAGCAGTACTAATAATGGTTATAGCGGCAGGCTTTACCAATGTTAGTGCAAGTAAAATATCTAAAGGAAAAAAAGATAGTAGTATTTCGGTTTCTCAAGAATCCGAGATTGTGTTAACAAGTGAAGATATCTATGAATTGGAAAACTATCTTGAATTAGTAGATTCTGATGATAGAGAGGCTTTGGAAGCGGTAATTGTTTTTCTTGAAGAGAATGATGAAATGACTATGGAGGAACTTGATAGTATTCTTAGTAGTTACTCTGGTTTGACAAGGTTTTATGCAAACGGTGCTGTTGAGGATATACCTGATAGATGTGTAATTGATAGAAGAGGTCATTTTTTAATCAGTCCTAATATTAAATATTTGAATAAGCAGGGTACAAATCTTTGGGTAAAAACTAGCAGTGGAGATAGAGATTATCCGGATCTTCCAGCTACAGTTAGCATGAATTTATTTTTAGGAACATACTGTTTTAACAAAATAACGCCTTACATCGGTTTTTTAATGGATGGGTGGGGTTTTGGATTTAATATCCATAGCTATAAAGTTTCAAGAATGCCTAAAATTTTAGAACATCGCCTAGATCGTATATTTGAAATGTTCCCTAAATTGACAATGATTTTATCTTCTATCCAATAATTTTCTCTAATTTTTTTGTATTAATATTTTTATTTTAAAAATGCTCATATGAATTTATTTATTAGCAAATTTCGTATGGTTGTACTCTCAGTAATTTTTTTTTAAGAAAAAAGTTATTTAAGGAAAAAATATTTGCGTTAACTGAAAATGGGAAAAAATAAGGATTTAACAATTATACTTTTGATAGTAATATTAGGAATGTTAATACCCTTTTTAGGCTCAATTATCATTACTTTTAATTTAGACATAACAGTTTTAGATAATTGGGCTAAAATAGCCTCTACTTTTGGGTGTTTTCTTTTGATTTTTGCAATAGAGCTTTTGATAGTGCTTTTGTATTTTTCTATTTCAAATAAAATTTATACAAAAAAACTTGATAATTTAAACCAAAAAAAATGATATTTTTCTATTTTTTATTATGTAAAAATTTTATAGTAAAACATTATGCACAGTTCAAGCTATGAATGAATTACTAATTCAAACAGTTCTACCATTTATCCTATCTGCATTTATTGTAATTTTAATTACAATTATTGCTGAAAAATACGGAACAAAAGTAGGAGGTATTCTTGGAACTCTTCCATCGACAATAATTATTGCATTTATTTTTATATCTATAAACAGAGGCGTTATTTTTGCTAGTAAATCAGCAGTAGTTGTCCCTGCTGAAATGGCTATAAATCTTCTATTTTTAGTATTGATTTCTACTCTTGTTTATAGGTCATTTGTATCTGCTTTGGTAATATCCCTTGCTTTTTGGGCGGGTTTATCTACTCTTTTATATTTTGCAGGAATTGAAAATATTTTAATTTCAATTATTTTGTATGCTCTGTCTCTAGTTTTTAGTTTTATATTTCTTGAAAAAATCAAAAAAATCGAGTCTCATAAAAAAGTAAAAGTTCATTATACTCCAAAAAAAATAGTTTTTAGAGGAGTTCTCGCTGGAACAGTTATAGCTACAGCTGTTTTTTTCTCAAATATTGATCCGACTTTATCTGGGATATTTTCTATATTTCCTGCTATTTTCTTATCTACTATGATTATAACCTATCTGGAGCATGGCCCTCTTTTTACTTCAGGTTTTGCTAAATCTATGATTTTTGGTAGTCAAACAGTTATGAGTTATGTAATAAGCCTACATTTTTTATATCCAAAATTTGGCTTAATACTTGGTACAATTTTTTCTTTTCTTATAGCTTTAGTTGTTGCTTTGATATTATTAAAACTTAGGAAAATAATTACTTAAGAAAATAGCGCACGCTAATTATAGTAGATTATGTTCAAAAAACCTCATTATAGTATATGTTGGCGAACATTTTTTTAAAATCCCAAAGTTTATAAATAATGAATCTGTTAAAAAGGCCAAACATGAATTAGACTTATGAAAAACTTGTTTTTCAAAATTTTATTAAATCTAATTAGATTTGAAGATATATATGGAGGAAAATGATGTATTATAACGAACTAAAAAACGCAATAATCTATGATAGAACAAAAAATCCAGAAAGAACCAATGCTACTTTTGAAAGAATAGAAGAAGTCTTTGAAAATGTTCTTGGTAAAAATGGAAATGAAATTACAAATCAAATTAGAAAAAGTATAAAAGTAAATGATAAAAGAATGCCTCTAAATTCAGATCAAGCAGAACAAATTATTGATTATTTAGAAAATACTCATCTAAAACCTGATAACTTAAAAGATATAATTGATCAGCTAAAATATTCTGAGATTTCTACAGATGAAGCAATTGATATACATAAAAAATACAAAATTCCTGTATCACACTTGGAAAAGGATATAATTCCAGTTAAGGGGCATGGCTGCTGGATTATGGATACCAAAGGAAGATGGTATATTGATATGGATAGTAACTATAGTGCAACAAATATTGGTATGAACAATCCTGAGGTAGCCCTAGGCTTATTTAACCAGGCTAATCTTTTAATTTCAATGAAAGAGGATCGAGTACAAATAGCAAGAACCCGGTTTTTAAAAGAAATAAGTGGTATGATGCCTGAGGGTCTTGAATATTTTTACTGGCAAAATTCTGGTGGAGAAGCAGTAGATAAGGCGATAAAAATAGCTAAAGCTTATACTAAATCAACAGATGTAATAGCCTTTAAAAATGGTTTTCATGGTAGAACCCATGGAGCAGTGTCAGTTACCTGGAATAAAAAGTATAGAAAACCTTTTGGTCTTGTCGATCAAGATTGGGTACATTTTGCAGATTTTAATGATATCGATTCAGTTAAAAGAATAGTAGAAGAAACAGGTGCAAAGATAATCATTATGGAGATAGTACAAGGTGAAGAAGCAGGTAATCTTTCTGCAGATCCAGATTTTATAGAAGAACTTTGGGATTTAAAAGAGGAAAAAGATCTTGTAATTATTGATGATGAAGTGCAAGCTGGTTTTGGAAGAACTGCTGTTAAAGAAGGCGATTGGTTTGCCTGTATGAGTTATGATGTAGTTCCTGATATTATTACAATTGGTAAATCATTTGGTGGTAGCTACCCTGTGACAGCTGTTGTTACTAACGAAAAGATATCTGATGCTATGAAACCAGGATATGATGGCTCTACTTTTGGTGGAAACCCAATGGCGATGACTTCTGCTCTTATTGCAACTAGACAGATGCGTGAGAAAAACATTACAAAAAATGTAATAGATAAATCAAAACAGTTTTTTGAAGGTTTAAAGAAACTAGAGAAAAAACATTCTATTGTTTCAGATGTACATGGCAGAGGACTTATGATTGCTTTTTCTTTGGAAAGTAAAAAAAATGTTGAAAAGTTGCAAGATGAACTTAGAAAAGAAGGAGTTAAAACAAGTCTTTCTACGGGAAAATATATGAGATTTTTACCACCAACTATAATAAATGAAGGAGAAGTAAAAGAAGTACTTGAAAGACTTGATAGAGCATTGGATAGACTATAGTCTATCTATCTAGTTTTCTATAATTAACTTTGCTTAAAGTGGTATTATATTTAATTTATTGAAAAAAATTTATTGATATTTCTTTTTCCATTGATTTCATGGTAGTATCGGCGGGGATTATTGCCTGTATTGAGTATTGACCTGGTAGTAGTATATGACGTGGTAGAAATTTGAGATAATTACCACGTTGATGCCAGGTTATATTCCATGATTTATTTTCTCCAGGTGTAAGTTTTATTTCTGTTTCATCAGGTATAAAAACCATTTTATCAGACCATCTATATATTTCTATATCAAACCTATTTTTGATTACAACATCAAATACCTGGGTTGTAGGGAACGTAAAATTAATTGATGAAAATCCAGTATTTTGTAAAGTTATATTGATTTCTACGGGTTCAAAAATCCATGTATATTTTTCTTTGTTTGTTGATAATGTGACTCCAAAGTCTAATTTTCTAATATTTTTATCTTCAAGCTTTGTGTTATTTTTATTTAAATTATTTTCTGTACCTAATACACTGAAATTAGTTAAAATAATTATAAAAATTATTGTTGTTAAAACTAAATACTTCGTTTTTTTCATTTAAATCACATTCATTTTAATCTTAACATTTATATTATTTTGTTATTTATATAAATTTTGTGGTTAAGTTATGAAAGAAATATAAATTTATGCAGGGGAATGGATTTGAACGCTAGTTTAATTACAAAAAACAAGTTGTTTCTGCTGTTTTATTCTTAATATGATTTGTCATGATGGTCCAATGAAATTATTCTAACAGTGTTACCATCTATATTGAAAATTAGTACAAAAGGACCAAAATGAATCCTTTTATATCCTGCTAGAACATTTTTTAATGTTTTATAGTGGTCTGGATGTTGCACAATATCCTTAAGTTTCTTTTGAATTCGAGTAAAAAGTTCTTTATCTTTTTTCTTTAGTTTTTTCATGGATTTTTCAAATTGTGTGCTAAATTCAACTGTATACGCCATATTACAAGCTCTCTAAATATTCTACTGCATCTTTCTGGTTGAATTTTTTGACATTCTTACCTTTTTTCATATCGTTCTCTATTCTTTGGTATCTTTCCACTTTTTCAAAAAATACTTTTTTTCTTATTAGTTCTAAAATGAATTCTTGGATATTTCTATAACCAAATTCTTTAGAGTATTGTTTAGATGCTTTTAGTAAGTTTTCTGGTATTGAAAGGTTTATTTGTTTCAATGTCATAATATCCCTAAATATTTCTATATATTTATATGTACGTAAAACTACATAAACTTTTCCTTAGTTTATATAAAAATTATACAGGGGAAGGGAGTTGAACACCTGGAAAAAATTAAAATTGGCTATTATGGAAAAAGCTATTTACAAAATCGCCCGCACTAAGTAATTTAAAAAAACCTCATTATAATATATGTTGGCGAATTTTTTTAGTAAAGTTTTTCAATTTCTCCCATAACACTTTTTTTAACGTTTTCATGAGTAAATACTTCTAAGTGACCTGGGACTTTTACTATAGGTATCTCTTTTCCTTCTAAATATTTTATTGCAGGCAGGGCTTTTTTTCTAAATTCATCCAACCTTGATTTAATTTTTTCTTCAGTATCATCAGATCTTTGTATTATTTCTGTACCACACTCTTTACAATATTTTCCTTCTTTTGGAGGTTTAAACTCTAAATGATATACTTTTTTACAGTTTGGGCATATCCTTCTTTTAACAGTCCGTTTAATAATCTTTTCATCAGAGTTTTCAACCCAGACCACAAAATCAATATTAGAGTTTTTTTCTTCAATTAAATTTAATAAAAATTCTGATTGATCTTTTGTTCTAGGATATCCATCTAGTACTTGGTTTTTATAGTCCTTCTTTTCAAAAAAAGATTTGAATAGTTCATTTGTAATATAATCTGGTACAAATAATCCTCTATCAACAAAATATTTTGCTTTTAACCCAAGAATAATGTCTTTATCACTACTACCTATTTTTTTAGAAATTTCACTATCATCTATAAAACCATTTTTTTCTTTATCAAAAAAATTATCTAAATCTTCTTTGTAATCTTGGTCATTGAATTTCCCAAGATAATTTCTAAAAATATCTCCAGTTGAGAGTTGATCTAGGTTGAATTCATCAAGTAGAACATCTATTCTCGGTTGTTTTCCCGCGCCACTTTTTCCGGTTACAATAACGTTTGTTATATTATTTGGATCTATTTTTTTCATAGGAGCAGGATAAAGCAAAAACAGATATATAAAAACTATTATCTCTTAATAATCTAAACCTAAAAAAGACCTCGCTGTAATATATGTTGGCGAACAAATTAATTTTGCTTTGTATAATCCCAGTTTTTATACAAATTTTTCCTATTGCCTTCTTTTTTCTTTAAATCCTTTCCACCGTTATATTGAATATCTATAATAGTTCCTTCTGAATCTCTAAGAAGTATTTTTGATTCGTCTTCTGAAAAATCAGTTGTGAAATATTTACCATTTTTAAAAATTAAGCCGTTTTCAGAATTATATACTGCGTTTTCACCAAATAAAAGCTCTGTATCAACTTCTAAGATGCTGTCCATCTTCTTCATTTTATATGCATCCTCTGCCATTCCTATCATAGTGCGGAAAATTCTTGTTTTTCCTTTGTCTTCCACATTTTTTATCTGATCACGAATGTTTGAAATTATAGCAGGGATCTCCTCAATTTTTGTTGGAAGAAGTACTTTTTTCCAAAACCAATTATAAGTTTTACTTGCTCTTGCATTAACATGTTCAGGTGGTTTTTTAGGCCATAGTATGATTTTACCATTTAAAATGCGATGTTTTTTACGCCATTCATTTCTGGCAGTGTCAAGTGCTTTTTTTCTTTCTGAAGTTTTGGAAATATTGTATACCTCCTAAGACCAATTATAGAAATATAGTACGAACTTATGAATGTTGTCTATTTTTCATCGTTTTTTGACGAATAACGGTACTCTATATTGCATGAACCCTCCATACTAACCATGCAGGGACCAACCGGAGAGTCCGGGGTGCATTTTTTTCCAAATAAAGGACAATCAAAGGGTGATACAAGCCCCCTTAGTAGTTCTCCACATCTACAACCTTTTGGTTCAGAAAAATCCTTATTTTTTAATTTAGAAAGAATATTTTTATATTTCTTACGTGCATCATATTTTCCGTATCTATTTTTTAGTTTAAGACCAGATTTTTTTATTACCGTAAAACCACGCCATTTCATATCGTACTCTTCAAAAACTTTGTTCATAGCTTTTTGAGCGATTTCATTTCCATTTTTGTGGACTGCTCTTTTGTATTCATTTTCAAGTTTTGGTTTATTATTTTTTATTTGTTTTACAAGCATATAAGATGCCATTAATACATCAATTGGCTCAAAACCAGCAATTACTTGTGGAACCTTATAATCTTTTGATATGAATTCGTATGGTTTTGATCCAATAATAGTTGATACATGCCCTGGTTCAATTAAACCATCTATTTTTATTTCACCCATATCAAGGATAGTTTTCAAAGCATTTGGCATGGTTCTATGGCATGAAAGTATAGAAAAATTATCTGGAGGATTACTTAAAATTGCAGAAGCAGTAGTTGGTGCTGTTGTCTCAAAACCAACTGCCATAAAAACTACTTCTTTGTCTTTATTTTCTTCTGCTATTTTTACTGCATCTTCAATTCCATAAACTGTTCTAACATCGTGTCCTTCAGATTTTATATCATTTAGAGAGTCTTTTTCTCCAGGAACCCTCATCATATCTCCAAAACTTGTAACAATAATATCATTTTTTGCAAGAAGAAGCATTTCTTCTATTTCACGAGGTGTTGTAACACATACCGGACAACCCGGCCCCTGTCCAATATATATTCCAGACTCTTTTAAGAGAGAGTCTAAACCATTTTTTACAAGTGTGTCTTGATGTGTACCACATACATGCATGAATCTAAGAGTTACATTTTCTTTTTTGATTTTGGAGGTTATTTCTTTTGCTAATTCTTTATCTTTTAAAGAAAACAATTATCTCTCCTCCATCTCCATCATTTCTTTGAAAAGAGCAAGTGTTTTTTTTGCTTCGGATTCATCTATTATTTCTATTGCAAAACCAGCATGGACTAGTACATAATCTCCTTTTTTTGGCTTTACTAGTGTAACATTTATTTTTCTTTTTGTCCCGTCTCCATAATCTACTAAAGCATGGTTTTTATCTGAATCGATATTTATTATTTTACCAGGTATAGCTAGACACACAAATCTGGTTTATAAATAACTTTGATATAAAACTAATGGATAGAATTAATAACAAAAGCTAAATAACACCATATATTTAGCCTCTCTCAGTTTATCATATATCTATTGGGTGAAAATAGTATGAAAAAATTAGAAGATACCTATTCAGTATGCCCAGCATGTAATAAGGAAGGAAAAATTGTTAAAATTCCAGCTGAAATAGTAGAAGAAAACGGTAAGGTCTATATTAAAAAGACATGCAAAGAGCACGGGACTTTTAAAGAGATTTATTTCAGTGATGCTGATATATATAAAAAATGGATGAAATATAAGGTCATTGGTACAGATTCACCAGATGTAAAAACTAGTGTTCTTGGTTTTCCTGCTCTTTATGATATTCATAAGTCACAAAGTGTTCTAACTAATCTTCTTGTAACAAATAGATGTAACCTGCGCTGTAGCTATTGTTTTATGAATGCAGGAGCCTCAGGAATGGTCTATGAACCGTCTTTAAATCAAATAAGGGAGTTACTTATACAAGCAAGAAATGAGCGTCCATTAGGCTCTAAAGCCCTTCAAATTACAGGCGGCGAACCTACAATTCGGGAGGATCTTTTTGATATAATTGATATGGGAAAGGAACTTGGTTTTTCACATATGCAGCTTAATACAAATGCTTTGAAACTTGCTGATAGCGCTGAATACTGTAGAAAAATAAAAGAACACGGTGTAAACACAATTTACATGAGTTTTGATGGTGTCACAAAGGACACAAACCCTTGGATTGATATGAATAAAAAAGCAATTGATAATATGCGAGAGGTTAATTTAAAATGTGTTTTAGTCCCTGTTTTAATCAATGGTAAAAATCTTCATGAGACAGGTAAAATAGTTCAATTTGCACTGGATAACATGGATATAATACGTGGTGTTAATTTTCAGCCAATTAGTTTCTGCGGGAGAGTTACAAAGGTTAAAGATGAACGAAGAGACAGTCAGCGTGTTGATTATGTCACAATGATTGAAGCAATTGAAAAAGAGTTTGATAATAAGATATCTAGAGATGATTTTTATCCTGTACCATTTGTTTTTCCTATTTCAAAATTAATAGAGATGCTTAAAGGCGAAAGCCAGGTAGAGTTTACTGCTCATCCGGGTTGTGGTGGTGCAACATATGTATTTGTAGATGATAGTGGAGAACCAATTCCTGTTACTCGTTTTATAGATGTGGAAGGTTTATTTGATTTTATTGATAAAGAGAGTCAAATAAAAGGTCCGCTTAAAAAAATACGGATTGCATCTGCTTTTCTAAAACATATTGATGATTATGTTGATTATGATAAAGCACCACATGGCTTTAATCTTAAAAAACTACTTAAGGATGCAGCAATAGGTGGAAGCTATGATTCTTTACGCGGTTTTCATTACAAGAGTCTTTTTATTGGCTCTATGTGGTTCCAGGATTCATTTAATTTAAATATTGATAGGCTTAAGAGATGTGTAATTCACTATACCACGTTTGAAGGAATAATTCCATTCTGTACATATAATGGACTAGGAATTGGCGATAAAATACGGGAGAAACATTCAACTCCTATAAAAGAATGGGAAGAAAAAACTGGTAAGAAATTAAAGGATGATCTTAGAAAAGATGTACCTTTAACCTAGTATCTATTAAAAAAAATCTTTTAACTTATCGATCTCAGGATTAACTATCCCTTGTATTTTTGCTGGAAATATACCTTCTATCAAGGTTACCTCTGTTAAAACTTTTTTATATCTTTCTCTAAAAAGTTCACTTACTTTTTTTGCTTGTGTGATATCTGGAGCGGTAAAAATAATAAGCCAATCATAGGGACCATGGATAAACATACTTGTAATCATCTCACAGCCAATATTTTTTATGTGGTCATCTATCTCTCGAGAGGTAATATTTTCTATTATAGACGGTTTTACAGGTACTGGTGATCTTTTTAAAAGTAAAACATAGGTATTTAGATCATTTTTTTCTTCATCTATAACTGCACTATATCCCCAGATATTATTATTTTTTTCAAGTCTTTTAATAATTCTCCATACCTTCTGTCTGGAGAAACCACATTTTTTAGCTATTTCATTTATACTTTTATTAGAGTTTTTCTTAAGTTCTTCAATAACCTTTTTTTCATCAATATCTATTTGTTTTTTACTATTTTTAGGCATTTAAAATACACCTTAATTATATTCTAATATATTTACTCATATAAATACTAGTCAGTTCTTTTTATTTATCCTTTTACATCATTTTTCTTATTATCATAAATAAGTTTCATTCAATGATTTTGTAAGAATAATCAATTTTTACTCCTGCTTTTGATAGCATAGCAGCAACTGGACAGTATTTATTCTGCGAGAGTTCAATTGCTTTTTTTACTTGTTTTTTACTTATTTTTCCATAGAAAATATATTCTAGATTTATTTTTGTAAAAACCTTCGGATGTTCTTTTTGTTTTTCTCCTATAATATTTATTTCCATTTTTTCATATTCTGCACGTTTTTTCTTTAATATAGATGCAACGTCACTTCCGGTACAACTACCAAGTGAAATTAAAATAAGTTCCATAGGTCGAGAAGCTGCTTCAGCGCCTCCAAATTTTTCTGGGCCATCTATTGTTATCCAGTGATTAGTGTCTCCTTTTCCTACAAATGTTAAGCCTTCAACTTGTTTGATTTTTACTTCCATGAAAGATTGAAACAATAAAACCTATATTTCAATCTTTCTTCCTACTCCGCCTGAGATAAAAGATTCTGAATATAGTTTTTTAATTTCTTTTATATGTTTTGTACAATGTGTAGGACATATTAGTTCCATATTTTTTAAAATAGAAAATTCATTAAAACCATGAAGTCCTCCAATTATTCCTCTAATCTCTCCATATTCTTTAGCTTTATTTAATATATTTTTTACACCGTTATGTGAGCATCCAGCAAGGACAAACCAACCGTTTTTTCCTTTTAATATAAGGGATTGTTCATCCACTGGAGTTCCTGGCATTTTGCCAGTTGAATAGATCTTTTCAGAAATCTTGATAGGATCCGTAACAGATACAAAAGAATTTTTTTCTGTTTTAGTTTCGTTGAATCTATAGATAGTAGTACCCTTTTTTAGAAAAGCAATAAGACCTTTTAATCCGCCGTTATGATCCCCGTGCTCATGAGATATAACAATCTTTGAGATTGTTTTTGGGTCAATCTCAAGGATTTTCATATTATTAGTTAGAATATCACTTTTACCTCCTGTATCAAACAGTATGGTCTCTTCGTCTGTTTTTATAATACAAGAAAATCCCCAATCTGATTTAAGATTTAGATTTTTGTTATGAACTTTATTGTCATATACTATGATCAATTTCATGTTTATTCTCCTATATTTTCTATTTTTTTTAAGGCAAATTTAACTGCAGCTTTTGCATGTATATTTATTGTATCAAAAATTGGAATATCAACATCTTCTTGTTTTATTAATAAAGGAATCTCTGTACATCCTAAAATTATTCCTTGAGCATTTTTTGATATTAGTTTTTCTATTATTTTTTTGAATTTTTGTTTTGATTTTTCTTTTATGATTTCGTTGGATAATTCATTAAAAATTATATTTTCTATTAGTTCTTGGTCTTTTTTTTCTGGTACTATTACTTCAATATTATATTTTTCTTTTATTCTTTTTTTGATGAAATCTTCGTTCATTGTATATTTTGTTCCGAGAAGCCCCACTTTTTTTAGATTTTTTTCTTTTATCTTTTCTGCTGTTGCATCTGCTATATGTATAAGAGGAATTTTTATGTTCTCTATTATTTTATCTGCAATTTTATGAGGAGTATTAGCACATATTATAAGTAATTCAGCTCCAGAAATTTCTAATATATTTGCAATTTTTATAAAACGCTTTTCAATTTCTTTCCAGTTATTCCAGTTTTTAGTCATAGTTTCTTCAAAATCAATAGAATAAAGTATGCATTCTGCAGAATGGGTTTTTCCAAGCTTTTCATTTACTTCTTTATTTATTATCTTATAATATTCCTTTGTTGATGCCCATGTAGTTCCACCTATCATACCAATTGTTTTCATATTTATTCTTCCTCAACAGAATTTCTAAAAACTATAATTATTTAAGGTTTCATAAACAATCTCTTTTATTTTGTTTCAAAAGAGTGCTGTTTCATATCAATCATTTTCTTTTTTTCTATTCCAAGAATATTGCCACAAATGCATTTTACCACTTTTTTATCATGAATGCTTTCATCTTCAAGAATTCTATTTTTCCATAAATGAATTATTTTTCCTTTGCCAAATTTTATATATCGAAAAACTTTTTTCCCGCATTTGTTACATAAGACATCATATGTTTTTCTTCTCATAATATACATCAATTGATATTATTCTAATTTAAATAAATCTGTACTAAGATATCTATCGCCCCTATCTGGAAAAATAGTGACAATTACTCCTTTTTCTGCATTTTTTGCTGTTTCAATTGATGCAAGCATAGCTGCACCACTGCTCATTCCTGCAAAAATCCCTTCATTTTTTGCAAGTTTTCTTGTCATCTCAAATGCTTTTTCAGATTCTATCATAACTTCTATATCTATATTTGATGGATCATAAATTGATGGGACTATTGCCTCTTCCATATTTTTTAACCCCTGGATGTAGTGTCCAGTTACCGGATGAGCACATACGATTTTTACATTTGGATTGCATTCTTTTAAATATTTTCCAACACCCATAATTGTTCCAGAGGTTCCAATTGCTGATACAAAATAATCAATTCTACCGCGGGTTTGTTCTAGTATTTCTCCTGCTGTTGTTTCATAGTGTGCAATTTTATTATATTTATTTGTAAATTGATCTGTGCAAAAATATTTATCAGGATGTTTTTTGAGAAGTTCATTTACTTTTAAAATAGCTCCATCTGTACCCTTTTCTGCATCTGTGAGAATTATATCAGCACCGAATGCCTTAATTGTTTTCCTTCTTTCTTTTGATACCGCACTGCTCATAACTATTGAAACATTGTATCCTTTAATTGAACCTATCATGGATAGAGCTATACCAGTATTTCCTGATGTTGCTTCAATAATTGTTTTATCTTTTGTTAGTTTCCCCTCAGATTCAGCTTGCTCTATCATTTTTAAAGCTATCCTATCTTTAATACTTCCCCCAGGATTATTTCCTTCAAGCTTTGCATAAATTTCAACATTAGGATTAGGATTAAGATTATTTATTTTTACAAGAGGAGTATTTCCTATTAAATCAAGAATGTTATTTCCTACATTTTTGTTGTTTATCATTACTAACCCTCTAAAAATAATTTTTAAAAACTATTTAATACATATGAAAAAAAAGAATTAACAACAGCTACAGATTAGATTGTTCATATGTATCGTTCCAGAAATAAAAATAAAAAATAGGTTCTTAAATTTTTTTATAGATGTTTTTTGATTATTTTTTTTATTTCACCAACAGACTTTGTACCTCTAATATTTGCAATTTCTTTTCCATTTTTAAAAAGGATAAAATTAGGTATACTCATGACCTTATATTTTTTTGCTATATCTTGATTTTTTTGTGTATTTACTTTTCCAAAAGCAACGTTTCCTTCAAATAATTTAGAGAGTCTTCTCATACGCGGACTCATTTTTCTACATGGTGCACACCACGGTGCCCAAAAATCTATAAAACACAGAGGATATTTTTCAATAAATTCATAAAAATTTTTTTCATTTAAATTTTCAGTGTAGCTAGGCCATTTAATGTTTTCTTTGTTTTTTTCGTCCTTTTTTTTAAAAAATTTCATTTTATCAATTTTTTATTGGTATTAGACAAAGAAACTTAAGTATTTTAGATCCAGTATTCACAAACTGATGCCATTCCATAGGTTTTACAAAAAATACATCACCTTTTTTAAAAGGTTTTTTTGTTTCTTTGTTTCTAGCTTCACCTTTTCCTTGTAAAATAAAAACTTCATGTTCCCAGTCATGCCTGTGAAGTGGTGTATGTCCATCTGGTTTTATTTCGAAAAGACGCATTGCAAAGTTTTCTGCTCCATCTTTTTTACCTATTAACCATCGCAATTTAGTATCTTTAACTCCTTCTTCAGAAGGAGTATCAAGCTTAACATCTGTATAATGTACATGTTTCATAAATAACACCTAGATTTTTTCTTTTATTTTATTCCACATATATTTGATTTCTTTTGAAATATTTAAATCAGGATCATATTCAATAATATTTTTTTCTTCGATAAGTGCTTTTGTAATATTAGTATCATATGGTATTTTTCCAACTACTTCTACATTTTTAGTTTTACAATATTTTTCAATTCGTTCAGAATTTTTTTTATTTATATCATATTTATTGATGCATAATAAAGCAGGTATATCAAAATGGTTTGCAACATCAATTATTCTTTCCATATCACTTATTCCAGAAAGAGTAGGTTCAGTAACAATTAAAACAAGATCCACACCCGTTATCGCTGAAATTACAGGACAACCTATCCCTGGTGGTCCATCAATTATTATTAAATCAAGGTTTTTTTCTTCAGCTATTTTTTTTGCATTTTCCCTAACTACTGTTACTAGTTTACCTGATGCTTCTTCAGCAGTTTTTAAAACAGCATGTGCCATAGGTCCAAAGCGTGATTCAGAAATATATGAAAAACCAGATTCTCGATCAACCATTTTTATTGCATCTACTGGACACACATATTCACATACCCCGCATCCTTCACATAATGATTTTTTAACAATTATTCTATCATCTATTGCATCAAATCTACAGTTTTCAATGCATTTTTTACATTCAATACATTTATCATTATCTATTTTAGCTAATTTTAAACCATGAAAACCCATGGTTTTTTTAATTTCAGGTCTTAAAATTAAATGTAGATCTGCTGCATCTACATCACAATCAGCAAAAACAGAATTTTCTGCAAGGCTTGCAAAGGCACCTGTAATACTAGTTTTTCCAGTTCCTCCTTTTCCGCTAATTACTGTTAACTCTTTGATTTTTCCACCTCCTCTGTAATTTTGGAAAAAACTTTTTTGAATTCTTCTTTCCAAAAAGAAAGCCTCTTTACAAAAGGAGTTCCATCTGAATAAAGCTCTGCTATTTCTTCACTTTGAGGAATCTTTAATAGAATTGGGATTTTTTCCTGCTGGCAGTAAATTTCTACTTTGTTGTCACCTACGCCATCCCTGTTTATAATAACACCAAATGGTACATTAAGAAGCCTTACTGTTTCTACTGCAATTTTTAAATCATTAAGGCCAAAGGGCGTAGGTTCAGTAACTAAAATACAGTAATCTGATTCTTCAACTGTTTCAACAAAGGGACAGGCTGCTCCTGGTGGAGCGTCAAGTATTACATTTTTATTTTTATCAATTTTTTTCTTTAATTTTTTTAAAACAGGTATAGCTTGTATTTCACCAATATTTAAAAAACCTTGATAGAAATCAATATCTTCTTTTTTTCCATGTTCTATTTTACCAATTTTCCTTGTTTTATAATCTATTGCATTTTCTGGGCAGACTAGTTTGCATCCTCCGCAGGAGTGACACAGCTCATGGAAAACAAGTACATCTTTTTTAATTACAGCAAGTGCATTATATTTACAGAAATTTGAGCATTTACCACAAAAACTGCATTTTTCTTTGTCTATTTCAGGAATCAAAACATTTACATTTTCAGATTCAAAAATATCTGTTTTTAAAAAAATATTTGAATCCGGTTCTTCTACATCGCAGTCTAAAAACTGAACATTATCAATACTTAATGCAAGGTTTGTTGAAACTGTAGTTTTTCCGGTTCCACCTTTTCCACTTGCAACAGATATTATCATTTATTCACCTTTAAAATTAGTTTTCCAACTTTTGATTTTATATCGTTAGCAACTAGAGGACATTTTGCAACTAGTAAAAAGAACACTCTTCTGTTTATACTACTTAATCCTTCATAGTTTCCTTGTCCTTTTGAAATAACCATATCAGATTTTTCAAATAGTTCTTTGAACTTATCTGATGCATATTTTGTTACAATACCTGGAGTTGATATTTTTTGTCCTTTATCATATGTTATAACATCTGCAATTTTATCTATTCCCGCGTATTTTGCATCATCAACGAGTACATCATTTATTATAGGATTTTCTTTTACAACATAAGTTATTTTTTTACCTCTTTTTTTTAGTTCTTCTAATAAAAGTCTATCAAAAAATATTTCACCAGAGTTATCTGCTAGATATAAAATGTCATTTGATTTATCTAATTCTTTTTTAAAAAGAGGATAGTCTCTATCGTCAAATTCACGTTCAAGTGCGTGGGAAATCATCTCATCGACATTAAACCTGTTCATTGTTCCAAAATCAATTACATTTCCAACAATTGCAAGTTTAATTGATGTTATCAAAGGATCATCTGATTCTTCAATTTTTTCTTTTAAATGGTCAAAGATTTTTTTAACCATTTCGTTTGATTCGTTTTTTACTTTTTTATAGGGATCATTGTTTTTTGTAATGGTTCTAATAATTCTATGTACTTCTCTAGATAATTCTGGAGGAGATTTTTCAAAATTAATATTTTGTAAGTGCTTAAGCACCTCTTTCATGACATATGTATGTATTTCTGTATCGTCTGTTGCCATCCTTGCTGCTTCAAGAGATTGCTTTAAAAAACATGGTATACAATCTAGATGTACTTTCATTTAAATTCACTTTTTTTAAAAATGTTTATGTTTTCCCTGTCCTCGGAAGGCGTGCTCTTGACATGCATCTCCTTCGTTTGCTTTTTTTAATTCTTCATTTTTATATGCATCTATTGCATCTTTTACTGTTCCTTTTGCTCCAATATATACAGTTATTCCAAAATCAGAAAACATGCCGATTGCTTTTCTACCTAGGCCACTGCAGAGCATTACATTTACTCCTTCTTTAGTTAGAAGTTCAGGTGGATATCCTCTTCCGCCCATGTGATGGCTGTCATTTGAAATCACTTTTACATCATTTTTATCAAGATCAACAATTGTATAAGTTGGAACTCTTCCGAAATGTTCTCCTACTGTTTCATCAAGTCCTCTATTTCCATTTGTTGGTATACATACTTTCATAATTTTTACCTCATTCCATGATGGCTTCCTACATTAGGATTTTCTGTTTCATTTAAATCTCCTTTTTTGTAGCTTTCGATAGCCTCTTTTATAGAACCTCTTGCACCAGTAAAAATCTTCATTCCGCCTGCAACAAGAGTTCTGTGTGCGTTTGGCCCGATGTTTCCTGTGATTAGTACTTCTGCTCCGTTGTTTACAACTGTTTCAGCAGCTTTAATCCCTGCTCCTCCTGTGGCCATACTACTTTCATTTGAAATTACATTAAAATCCATATTTTCAGAATCAACTATTAAAAAATATTTACAGCGTCCAAAACGCTGGTCAACTTCTGCATTTAAATCTTTATCTGTTGATGATACTGCAATTTTCATAATTATTCCTCCCTTGTTTTTCTCAAATATTAAGTGGTGTTAATAACTCTTTGTATTTTATGCGCGAGTCATGGGCTGACCGCACTTGGGGCATTTTCTGTTAAAACAAGGTACCGATCTTTGATGCGGCTCACGGTGTCCACAATTAGGGCAATAACATTTGCCTTCAGGGCCAAGACCATAACCTGGTCCTCTACCACGGTCTCTTCCTTGACCTCGACCTGCTACTGGACCAGTACCATCTGGTCCTGTACCATTTCCACCTGGCATCTTATTTTTCACCTCCCACAATTTTTTCTACATTTTCAACAAAATCGATATAGTTTTTTTCGGTATCTTTATTTTTTATATCTATTTTTTTTGCGCTATCTCCTATTTCTACTATATCTGGATCAAGTGGAATTGAACCTAAGAATGGTATTTTAAAATCTTCTGCTGCTTTTTTACCTCCTCCTGTTTTAAAGATATCTACTTTTTTTCCACAGTGAGGACAGGTAAAACCACTCATGTTTTCAACAATTCCTATTACATTTAATTTTAGCTTTTTAACAAAATTAATTGATTTACGTACACTTACAAGTGCCACGTCCTGAGGGGTTGTTACAATTATCACTCCATCTACATCTGGAAGTAATTGTGCGATACTTAATGGTTCATCTCCTGTACCCGGTGGTAAATCAATAATTAAATAATCAAGTTCTCCCCAATCAACTTGTCCGAGAAGTTGTCTTATTGCGCCCATCTTCATAGGCCCGCGCCAAATAACAGGGGAGTCTTTTCCTGGCAGTAAATATCCCATGGACATTATTTTTAGTCCTTCATTTGTTTTGATTGGTTGGATAAGATTATTTTTCATTATTCCTTTTTCATCTTCCACACCCATTATTTTTGGAATGCTTGGGCCGTGTATGTCGCTGTCAAGTATTCCTGTTTTGTATCCTTTTTTTGCTAGATACATTGCAAGGTTTGAAGAGATTGTACTCTTTCCTACTCCTCCTTTTCCACTTAGGACTACTATTTTATGTTTTACTTTCTCTAGATTTTTTTTAACATCTATTTCATCTTTCTTTTTTTTCATATTAAGCCTCTGTATTGTTTATGTGTAAAAATAAAATAAAGATTAATTTTATTGTTTTTCTTTTGAAAGAGTGTTTAGTCTTTCTTTCATGGTCTTTAGGTCTTCTTCTAGTGCTTTTATTGTGTCTTCAAGATATCTTTTTTCTTCATCTTTTGTTGGTTCTGGGGATACTGATCTGTATTGTGCTGGTTCGTAGTGTGATTCTGGATAGTAATAGTCTCTATACACTCCTCTTCGGCCAAAGCCTCTACCACGACCGAATCTTCTTCCAAAGCCGCGTCCGAAGCCACGACCTCTTGGTGTGCCTTTTGTATATCCTGGGCTGTTATATCCACTGCAGTAACCTAAGGCTCTTCCGGTTTTTGGACCATATCCTTCTGGACCTGTTCTATCGCCACCTGGCATCTTATTTTTCACCTCCTTTGTTTCTTTTGATGAATTCTCCATGCTCAATTTTAATTTGATAATCGTTTACTAGGGCGTTTGTTACCTTTTTTCTTGCTTTGTGTAGATCGTTCCATAGTGTTTTTCTTGATACACCCATCATTGCTGCTGCTTCTTCTTGTGTGAGATCTTCGAGATCTACTAGTCTTAATGCTTCGATTTCGTAGGTTTTAAGAAGTATTGTTGGTTTTGGTCTTTGGAAGTTTTTATCTTGTGGTGGAGTTGTTTCATATGGATAATTTATCCATCTTCTTCCTCGGCAACGCCCTCGACCTCTTTGTCTTCGTCCGCCTCTTGGCATGGTTTTTACACCTAATTAATTACTCATATGAGAACTATTATATAAATATTTGCTTTTAGAAGGGGCGCTGTCGCATTGTCGACTGGTAAATTCTAATGTCGTATACGGCTGATAATCTATTTTTCACTTTTTTAGTTAAATTCTCAAAGGAAATGTTAGAAAAATTTCCTAACAATTACAGTATCTTCTGCTGGATTACCTGCATAGTCATAAGCAACTGTTTTTATTGTATGTTTACCAAATGTTTTTTCTTCCCAGTTAAAAACTAAATCACCACTTGTAATATTTGCCTTTAATTTATTGTCAACAAAGATTTTTACATAGTTTATTCCTGATATATTATCAAAAGCATCAATTTCTATTTCTATTTCTCCTAATATCAAAGGAATTGGAAATGAAAATAGTTCCTTGTTTCTTAAATAAAATTTGTTTTCAGGTTTTAAAATTTGAACATTAGGATTAGAGTTATCCTCTCCATAAAAATAATCAGGTTTTATTTCTCTATCATTATTTCCATCTCCATCATCATCAAAATAAATTATAGGATCGACTGCCTCACCATCAATATTCATTTTACCTATTGAATTTTCAAATATTGATATGTTATTGTAATAAAGATATGTTCTATTACCATCAGATAACTGTTTAGTTGTTGAAAAATTAAAATCTCCATCGCCTGTTCCTTTCATTATAAATTTATATTTACCATTCCCATAAGGAATAGATATTTCTTCGATTGTGTGATTCCATTTTGAAGAATTTGTTTCATTTGTTACAAATAGCGGATCAAAAGAATAAGAAACATTTTCAATTTCAAGATCTACCCCATTTGTGTTATTTCTACCAACATGGTTACCATATTCATCATATAGGTGTAACTCAACTGGGCATCCTGTGATTTTTGCTTTAAATTTATCTTCAACAAATTTTTCTTTGTGAACTATGATTTCATCTTGTTTGAATTCTATTATCCTAAAGGCAGTATCAAGTGTGGAATCTGTTATAACATACAAAGGTTTATCATCTTCGTGTATGGGGAAATTTGTATAACCCGACCAATAATATGTTCCATCCATATCTCGATTGTATACACGATTTTTGTGTGTATGCCCACTAAGAACAATATCTACATCATACTTATCGCAAGCATCTAGAAATCTTTCTTTTTCAGATGTAATGCATCCTGCATCCCAAATTCCATCTTCAGTATATCCTCCCCAGTGTTTCCAGTCTTCATTTTTTCTATAATATATAACTGGGTGATGCATAAATATAATTTTTTTATAATCACTTGTATCTTTATTGTTGTCACTACCATCTAAGTCATCTAATTCTGATTCTAATAGGTCTACTTGTTCGGGATCAAGACCTGTCCCTACAGGCGGCCACTTTGTTCCAGTGGTAAGTTTTTTATCATATCCTGAATCTATAGATATAATACACGTTTTTGTTGTCTCGTCTTTCCAAGATTTATACCACGTTTGATGATCAATATATTCAATGTAATTATCAAGTACATCTGTCCAAGGTATTGAACCTTTTAAAGGAGAATATATTCGGTGATCATGGTTGCCAGGGCAATGATATATAGGTATCGTAAAATCAGAATTATGAATCCAATTAATATACCAATTAGATTTTATTCCGTTAATTAAACTCCTGTATTCTAAATAATTATTTGCACCAATATCTCCTGATCCCCCACAATCAACAACATCTCCTGAGTTAATGACAAATGAAGGCGGAATTGCAAAGTTTTTTATTTTCTTTAAAGTTTTATCTAAATTGCTAACACTGTTTTCTTTATCTAGATAAATTGGCCATTCTTCATGTATAATATGAGTATCAGTGATATGCACAAAATAAAAATTAGCATAAATTCCAGCATATGAACATCTAGATTCTAGTCCATTTTTATCTTTTATTTCTGCATGGATTTCTTTTTCCCCACCAGAATAAAAAGTCCATTTCAATATTTTATCATCAGCATTCCAACTATCAAAACTAGTATCCCAGTCAAACCATTCAGTCCAAATAAAACCATCATCGACCGTTCCATTTTGATCCTCATCACTTAGGAATCTTACTTTATCTATATTGTCTGTATAATCATAAATATGGATATCAAACTCTAGCCCCATATCAATATTATCTATTTCTTTTCCATCTTTTTCAAGCCTTAAAAAACATTGAGGCATATCTGATAGTTCAAAATATAGATGATCTGAAAATAAACTCCAGCCATTAGTGTTATGAGAGCGCATATTCCATCTATATTTTTCTCCATATTCCAATATATCGCTGGGTAACTCATTAAAGGATGTTCCGTATATCTTTCCATCTGTATAATCTTCTTCACTATCATAAACTAAATTTGCTGGACCATAAGGATATTTACTAATATATAATCCATAATAATCAGCATCTGGCAGATTTTCCCATTGGAATGTAGGTGTATTTTCATATATAATTTCTCCTGGTTCAGAATTATATCCTGGGGAAATAAGTGTTGGTGGATTAGGTGGTTGATTACCGCCCATTTTATATTTATAAAAAATATCATAGTCGTTTCCACTTTCATCGTAATCAGTATCATCCTGCCAGGCAACATGTACTATTTCACTACTGTCCACAAACAAAGAAGGATCCCAACAATATGTGCTTTCTGTGCTTACCAGTTCAGGGGAACTCCAGCTACCCTCAGCCGACTTATGTTTATAAAAAATATTAGGGCCACTGCCGCTATCATCATAATCCATGTAATCAGTCCAAACAACATGTACCATGTCACTGCTATCTAAAAACAATGAGGGACAATAACTTGAGCTTGCGCTTTCCGTGCTTACTACTTGAGTAGTAGTCCAGATGTCATCAGCCGACTTGTATTTGTAAAATATATCATAATCACTACCACTTTCTCCATAAGATGCTCCATCTTGCCAGGCAACATGAATCGTGCCGTTGCTTTCTACCGTCGATGAAGGATATTTACTATTACTGGTACTTTCTGTACTTACTACCTCTGTTGAACTCCAGCTTTCACCCGCTGGCTTGTATTTGTAAAAAATATCATAGTCGCTCTCACTTTCTACATAAGGTGTTTCATCCTGCCAAATAACGTGAATTGTGCTACTGCTGTCCACTATCAATGAAGGTTGTGAACTACTTCTTGTACTTTCTGTGCTTACAACTTCTGTTGCACTCCAACCACCGCCAGCTGGCTTGTATTTGTAAAAAATGTCAGTATCACTACTGCTTCCACTATAATTAGTAACATCCTGCCAGGCAACATGAATCTTTCCAGCACTGTCCACGGCCAAAGAAGGACAATAACTATATCCATTACTTTCTGTACTTACTACCTCTGTTGTACTCCAGCTTCCACCTGCAGACTTATACTTATAATAGATATCAAAGTCATTCCCACTATCGCTATAACTAGTCCAATCATCCCATACTACATGAATCGTTCCAGAATTGTCCACAGTCAATGAAGGAGAAGAATAACTATCACTTGTGCTTTCTGTGCTTACCACTTCAGTTGTACTCCAGCTACCACCTGCAGGTTTGTATTTGTAAAAAATATCAATATCGCTACCGCTATTCCCATATGCCGTTTCATCCCGCCAGGCAATGTAAACTGTTCCACTGCTATCAACAACCAACGAACTATACTTGCTATCACTGCTGCTTTCTGCGCTTACTAATTCAGTAATATTCCAACCATCATTATTTTTTTCTGTGGATAAGGAAACTGGTTTAGCATTTGTGAAGTTCTCTTCAAAGTCTTCATATTTTCTTAAACTTGGCACGAGACTTGCTACAATAAACAAGACTATAATAAAAAAAGCCAAATATCTGCTTGGTTTTACCTTTTTCATAAGAAAGTCCCCTTATTAATATAAATAAATCAAATTTAAATTTATGTGAAAAAATATTAAATGAGTAATGTTAAACTCAATTTCCTTCTTTTGATACTATCAAAATCAGTATAATATTAGTTTAATATCAAGGAATTAAAGCTAAATTTAATGATTTTAATTTATTTTAATATTTTTTTCTTTTTTGACGCTTTTCACCAAAATTAATATAAACTAGAACATGACAAAATATATTATGTCATGAATTACCATGGCAACATAAAAGGGGTTGTTTAAAAAATGAATGAAGCAACAAAAAAACTACAAAAATTTGCGGGAAAGAAAACAAAAAAAGTAGTATCAAAACAAAAGGATTATAATCCTTATAAAAATAACAATTCAACTTCTGATTATGGGTATAACTAATTCCATTAATTCTTTTTTTTATTATTTTTCACAAAGGTATTTACAAGGTTTTACATTAGCAATAAAATATGAAACTCATTTCATGGAATGTAAATGGGATAAGAGCAGCTGATAGAAAAGGATTATTTGATTTTATAAAAACTAAAAAACCAGATATACTATGTCTTCAGGAAATAAAGGCAGAACCAGATCAACTTCCACCGCATTTGAAAAACACTCCAGGTTACAATGTTTTTATTAATTCAGCTGAAAGAAAAGGATACAGTGGAGTTACAAATTACTCAAAAATAAAACCAAAAAAAGTTAAACATGGTTTTGGAATAGAAAAATTTGACAGTGAAGGAAGAACACTTATCACTGAATTCGATGATTTTGTTTTATTTAATATATATTACCCGAATGGAAAAAAGAACCAGGAAAGACTAGACTATAAACTAGATTTCTATGATACCTTTTTATCATATGCTGATAATCTAAAAGCAGAAGGAAAAAATATAGTTGTATGCGGTGATTTTAACACAGCTCACAAAGAAATAGATCTAGCACGTCCAAAGGAGAACGAAAAAATCTCTGGTTTTTTACCAATAGAACGTGCATGGATTGATACATTTATAGACCATGGATATGTTGATACTTTCAGGCATTTTAATAAAAAATCAAACAACTATACCTGGTGGAGTATGAGAACAAAAGCACGGGAAAGAAACGTCGGTTGGAGACTAGATTATTTTTTTGTAAACAAAGAATTCATAAAAAATGTAAAAAACGCCTTTATATTGGATGATGTGATGGGATCGGATCACTGTCCAGTGGGAATAGAGCTTGAGGTATAAAAATGAAAGAATCACTAGATTTCATCTACAAACAGCAAAAAGAGCTATCAGTTCTTGGAGGAATTGGAGCTTTAATTGGCTGGGATCAAATGACCTATATGCCAAAGAAGGCTGCAATTGATAAATCAGAACAATCAGCACTTCTTTCAAAGATTGCACATAACAAAGTTATATCAAACAAATTCTGGAATCATATTGAAAAACTAAACAAAGAAACAATATACAAAGATCTGTCAGAGAAAGACAAAAATGTTGTAAAAAGACTATATATAGATGTAGAAAAAGCTAGATGCGTTCCATCTAAGTTTGTAGAAAAAATGTCAAAGACTACAACTCTAGCCTATCAAGAATGGGAAAAAGCAAGAGAAAAAAATGATTACAAAAGTTTTTCTCCGCATCTTAAAAAAATAATAGATTTAGAAAAAGAATACTGTACTTTTTTTGAAATACCTGGTCCAAGATATGATACTCTACTTGATGACTATGAAGAAGGAATGACTGTAGACAAATTAAGAAAAGAATTTACTTATCTGAAAAAAGAGCTTATAAAAATACTTGATAAAATAAAGGATTCAAATGTTTACAAAAATCAAAAAGAAATTAATATTAAAATAAGCCCAGATGATCAAAAAAAACTGTGTAATAAAATAATTAAAAAAATGCTTCTTCCTGAAGATAAAACCCGTCTTGATGAATCAACCCATCCTTTTACTACAAGCATGGGTGATGACGATGTTAGAATTACTACAAGTTTTAAAAGAAAAGGACCTCTTTTTTCCTTTTTTTCAACAATACATGAGGCAGGACATGCCTTATATGAACTAGGAATGCCAAAAGATGGATACAAAGATACTGTTATTTCTGATTCACCATCTCTTGGTCTACATGAATCTCAATCTCGGTTCTGGGAAAATATGATAGCTAGAAGTACTTTTTTCTGGAGTAATTTCTATCAAGATTTTAAAAAAACAAATCCTAGTTTTTTTAAAAAAATTGATTTTGATTACTGGTATAGAATGGTAAACTTGGTTAAACCCTCTTTTATTAGAGTAGAAGCAGATGAGTTAACCTATCCATTGCATGTGATACTTCGTTTTGAAATTGAAACAGATATGATGCAGGATAAAATTAGTGTAAAAGAGTTACCGCAGGTATGGAATGAAAAAATGGATGAAATGCTTGGAATCATTCCAGAGAATGACAATGATGGAATACTTCAGGATATGCACTGGAGTGGAGGGAATATAGGCTACTTTCCAACATATGCAATAGGTACGATATATTCAGCTCAGATTTACAATCAAATTTGTAAAGAAAATAAAAACATTGAATCTGAAATAGAAGAAGGTAATTTTAAAAATATTTTAAATTGGCTTAGGGGGAATATTCACAGTAAAGGGAGAAGTATGATGGCTGATGATATTGTAAAGGAGTGCTGTGGAGAAGGGCTTAATTCAAAAGTATTTGTAGATTATATTAAAGAAAAATATTATGGAATATATCTTTCATAATTTTATTTCAGGGGTTCAAATCCCTTCCCCTGCATTTTTATATGCTTTTTAACAGGAGAAAAATATGATTTTATTCAATTTTATTCCCTTGCACGATTTCACCGGTGAAAATTAATAAAGAGTAGAAAGTATATTCTCATATCTTTAATATTTTTCTTAAAAAATTACGCAAAATCTTTATATAACAAATTAATAGAGTTTGGTGAGTCTGCAATATTTTTTTTATATATGTGGATTTAATATTTCGTGAGGAGTAAGGGGTAGGTAAAATCATTAATTTAAGGTTTGAGTGGAGGTATTTTTTGTGAATAAAAGCGGTGTATGTATTCTTATAGTATTGATGCTAGTGTTTTCTTTTGTTGGTGTGACAAATGCAGATTTTTTATCAGAAAATGATATAGATGTCAATGGTTCTGATTCTAATTTTATTAATAAAGATTTTAATAGCATAGATGGTGTCCCTGATGGTCTTTCTGATGATGAATGGTCAGGTATTTTGGAAAGCATTGAAAATTATGATTATCAGCTTGGTTATGATGATCTTTTAGATTGTTATCATGCTGAGAATAGTGTTCATGGTTTAGATGTAAGGTTTGGTTCAGATGGTGGTGTTAAGACTGTTTTTTCTGATGAAAATTCTTTTTCGTTGAAACCAGTTGGTTTTGGTTATAGTGGTTTTTTATCGGGTTTGAGTAATGATCCAGATGTTGAGGTAGGTTTTAATAGAATAGATTATAGTTACTCTGAAGATTTTATTGGTTGGTATAAAAATTCTGTTGATGGTTTGGAGCATGGTTTTGATATTCTTGAGCCGATTGAACCTCGTTTGAACTCTGAGATCTGTATTGAGATTTCTTATGATTCTAGTTTTACTGCTGAAAAAGTTGGTGATGGTATTGTGTTTTCTGATGAAAGTGGTGTTTCTCAGTTAAAATATGATAAACTTAAGGTTGTTGATGCAAAAGGAAGTACTCTTCCGTCTTCAATGAGTTTAGAAGAAGAAACAAGATCTATTTGTTTATCCTTTGATGACAGTGATGCGGTGTATCCTGTGGTTGTTGATCCATTGGTTACCAGTTTTGTAAAGAAAATTACTGCATCTGATGGTGCAGCAGAGGATCGTTTTGGTTATTCCGTTTCTATATCTGGTGATACTATTGTAGTTGGTGCATATTGGGATGATGTTGATGGTAATACTGATCAGGGTTCGGCGTATGTGTTCACTCGGAATAATCAGACTATGGATGATTGGGGACAGGTAAAAAAACTTACTGTATCAGATGGTGCAGCAGAGGATTATTTTGGTGGTTCTGTTTCTATTAGTGGTGATACATTGGTTGTTGGCGCATATAAAGATGATGTTGATGGTAATACTGATCAGGGTTCGGCGTATGTGTTCACTCGTAATAATCAGACTATGGATGATTGGGGCCGGGTAACGAAATTGACGGCGTCTGATGGTGCATCATCTGATCAATTTGGTGGTTCTGTTTCTATTAGTGGTGATACATTGGTTGTTGGTGCATCTTTTGATGATGTTGATGGTAATACTGATCAGGGTTCGGCGTATGTTTTTAGTCGTAATAATGGTAGTATGGATGGTTGGGGTCAGGTAACGAAATTGACGGCTTCTGATGGTGCAGCATATGATTATTTTGGTTATTCTGTTTCTATTAGTGGCGATACATTGGTTGTTGGTGCATCTTATGATGATGTTGATGGTATTGCGGATCAGGGTTCGGCGTATGTTTTTAGTCGTAATAATGGAGGTATGGATGGTTGGGGTCAGGTAACAAAATTGACGGCGTCTGATGGCGCAGAAGATGATTATTTTGGTTGGAGTGTTTCTATCAGTGGTGATACATTGGTTGTTGGCGCATATGGTGATGATGATGTTGATGGTAATAATTTTCAGGGTTCGGCGTATGTGTTTACTCGTAATAATCAGACTATGGATGATTGGGGTCAGGTAACAAAGTTGACTGCTTCTGATGGTGCAGAAGATGATTGGTTTGGTACTTCTGTTTCTATCAGTGGTGATACGATCGTGGTTGGTGCAGATAAAGGTGATGGTGGTAATAGAAATCAGGGTTCGGCGTATGTGTTTACTCGTAATAATCAGACTATGGATGACTGGGGTCAGGTAACGAAATTGACGGCTTCTGATGGTGCAACACATGATTATTTTGGTTATTCTGTTTCTATTAGTGGCGATACATTGGTTGTTGGTGCATTTGGTGACGAATCTTTCTCTGGTTCTGCATATACTTACGTTATGGAAGGTGATGCTTGGACACAGATTGCTAAACCAGTTGCTTCTGATGGCGAAGAAGATGATTATTTTGGTTATTCTGTTTCAATTAGTGGCGATACGATTGTGGTTGGTGCAAGGGATGATGATGGCTGTAAGGGTTCTGCGTATGTGTATACTCGTAATAATCTAACCGCAGACGACTGGGGTCAGGTGGTGAAGCTTACTGCTTCTGATGGTGAAGCAGGTGATGAGTTTGGTTGTTCTCTTTCTATATCTGGTGATACGATTGTGGTTGGTGCACATTGGGATGATAATCCTGATAGATCTGGTTCTGCGTATGTATATACGCGGAATAATGAAACTGCTGATGACTGGGGTGAGGTAACAAAACTTACTGCATCAGATGGTGAAGCAAGTGATTATTTTGGTTATTCTGTTTCAATTAGTGGCGATACGATTGTTGTCGGTGCATATGGTGATGATGATGGTGGTGATTATCAGGGTTCTGCGTATGTATTCGTTCGTAATAATCAGACTGCAGATGACTGGGGGCAGGCAGCAAAACTGAATGCTTCTGATGGCGAAGAAGATGATTATTTTGGTCGTTCTGTTTCAATTAGTGGTGATACGATTGTGGTTGGATCAGATGGTGATGATGATAATGGTGGTGAGTCTGGTTCTGCGTATGTATATACGCGGAATAATGAAACCGCTGATGACTGGGGTGAGGTAACAAAACTTACTGCATCAGATGGTGCAGCAGATGATGAGTTTGGTCATTCTGTTTCTATATCTGGTGATACGATTGTGGTTGGTGCATATTATGATGATGATAATGGTCTTAGTTCTGGTTCTGCGTATGTGTTCACGCGGAATAATCAAACCGCAGATGACTGGGGTGAGGTAACAAAATTAACTGCATCTGATGGTGCGGAATTTGATAATTTTGGTTGTAGTGTTTCAATATCTGGTGATACGATTGTTGTCGGCGCCAATTATGATGATGATAATGGTGATAATTCTGGTTCTGCATATGTTTTTACTCGTAATCAAGGGGGTGCTGATAGTTGGGGTCAGGTAAATAAGTTGACTGCGTCTGATGGAGAAGCACAGGATGTTTTTGGTTGGTCTGTTTCTATTAGTGGTGATACTATTGTTGTTGGAGCAAGAGATGGTGATGGTGAAGGAACTAATTCTGGTGCTGCGTATGTTTATTATGAATATTCAATTCCCCCCCCACTTGACCCACCAACAAGTTTTAAGGCAAACTCAGTAAATTCCACAAAAATAGATTTATCCTGGACTAAAGCATCAACAGCTTCACATACACATATACAACGAAACACAGGTAGCTATCCAACCAGTATCACTGATGGAACCACAGTATACAATGGAACCGCTTCAACCTACTCAGATACTAGTTTAACAGAAGGAACAACATATTATTACCGTGCTTGGAGTTATAATGCAACTGATAACGAATATAGCAGCAGCTATGTCTCAGCAACAAGCACAGCAAATAATATTCCAATGATATCAGGCGAATCTCCAAGTAATGAAAGTACGAATATAGATCCTCTTACAATATCTTCAATATCAATAAATGACTCTGATAGCGATACCATGAACATCACCTGGTACAGCAACACCAGCGGATCATGGACTGTTTTTGGAACAAACAACAGTGTTTCAAATGGTACATATCATCAGACCAACAACAATTTCAGTTCATATAATGAAACATATTACTGGAATGTAACGGTAACTGATGGTAAAGATACTAACTCCAGTAACATTTTTTATTTTTCCACAAAAATAGGATCGCCCACGGTAACAACAAACAGTTCAACAGGGATAGAAGAAACCAATGTTACCCTACAAGGATATCTTTCATCAAATGGTGGAGAAGCATGTACGGTCCGATTTGAATATGGTACTACTAGTGATTATGGGACTAATACCAGTAATCAGACAAAAAACAGTGGACAAGAATATTCAGAGGAAATAACTGGGTTGACTGAAGGTCAACTTTATCATTATCGGGCATATGCAAACAATACCGCAGGGAGTAATACTGGTAGTGATATGACCCTGCTGACTAAACCAGAAGTGCCAACAAACCTACAAGCCCAAACAAACAGTAGCTCTCTGATTTATCTTACTTGGACAACGGCAGATGGGGCGAATAATACCTATATTGAACGAAATACAGCAGCAGACTGGGCACGAAGCACGGGTTCAGAAGTGTATAATGGTAGTTTATCCTCTTATGAAAACACAGGGCTTACTGATGGTACAACCTACTATTACCAGGCATGGTCATATACCAATTGGAGTGATCTGCATCAATATTCAGATGATAATGATAGTGCATTTAATACAACAAAACATGTACCAACTCTGACGGGTGAATCACCCAGTAACCAAACAACAAATGTAAACCCATTACCCACCTGTTCAATCACCGTTAATGACCTTGATGGTGATAATATGGATCTTACCTGGTATAGTAATTCATCAGGGCCATGGGTGGTATTTGGGTCTAACACCAGTGTTAGTAATGGTACATATTATCAGACGAATAGTAATTTCAGCAGTTATAATACCACTTATTATTGGAATGTAACCGTGAATGATAGCAATGATACTAACAATAGTGATATTTTCTGGTTTACCATAAGAAAGCATTATCTGCCGGATCCACCAAATAGTTTTACTGCCACTGTTAACAGTTCAACTGAATTGTATCTTTCTTGGTCAAAAGGAACGAATACATCATTTACGAGAATACAGCGAAAAACCAGTGGTTATCCAAACAGCATAAGTGATGGAACAAATATCTATAATGATACTGGTTCGTCATATTCTGATACTGGTCGTTCTGAAGGAACCACTTATTATTATCGTGCTTGGAGCTATAATGTCACAGATGGTTTATGGTCAACCAATAACGCTAGTGCTGCAAATACAACCAACTCTATACCAGTTATAACGAATGAAGGACCAAGTAATGAGAGCACAAATATTGATCCCATACCGCAGATGAACATCACCATAAATGATATTGATGGTGATAGTATGAATCTTACTTGGTATAGTAATTCTTCAGGGTCATGGGTTATCTTTGGAACAAATAATAGTGTGGGTAATGGTACGTATCATCAGACTAATAGTAATTTCAGTAGTTATAATACCACATATTACTGGAATATCACAGTAACAGATGAAAAAGATACAAACACAAGCTCTGTTTTCTGTTTTACAATTAGAAATCAGTATATTCCTGATCCTGCGGATACTTTTACCGCGACAACAATAAACAGTACAAAAATTAATCTAGAATGGGACAAAGGATCCAATGCAGATTATACAAGAATTCAACGAAAAACCAATGTTTATCCCACAGGTATAAGTGATGGCACCAATATCTACAACGACACCAGCACCTCATATAACGACACTGGCCTTACACAAGGAACCACTTATCACTATCGAGCATGGAGCTATAATAATACTGATAACTCATGGTCAGAAACTAATATTTCAGTTTATAATACCACAAATTATCTACCAATCATAACTGCAGAATCACCAGATGATGAAAGTACAAATATTAACATTCTACCTACTCTTGCTATAACCGTAAATGATTTTGAAGAAGACACCATGAATGTTACATGGCGGTGGAACAATAGTGGTACATGGAATATTTTTGGAACAAACAATAGTATCGGCAACGGAACGTATTATCAAACTAATAGTAATTTCAGTAGTTATAATATCACATATTACTGGAATGTAACTGTGAGTGATAGTACGAATACGAACATTAGCTCTGTTTATCAGTTCACCATTAAAAACAATGATGTCATCCGGGTTGATCCAAATAAACCAGATGATTGGTATGATGATCTTCATGTGAGAAATATCACTGAAGCAATAAACAATGTAACTGAAAATGGAACATTGTATGTTTGGGAAGGAACGTACAATGAAACACTGACCATTAATAAATCAATAAACATCGTTGGCAATGGAACCGGTAGTACGATTATTGATGGTGGGGAGAATGGTAGTGTTATCACGGTTAATGCAGATAATGTAAGTATCTCAGGGTTCACTATTCAAAATAGTTCTAATTCAAGTGGAAGTGCAGGGATACAGATCAATGGGAATCATACCACGGTTTCAAATACAACTATTTCAGATTCCTGGAATGGGATCATCTGCGGGAATCGTAGTTTTCCAACCACTAATAACACTTTTGAAAACAATACGTTTACCAATAACAGTGATGGTGCAGGAATCCTGGTAACGAATACATCAGATGGAACCAGTATTAGAAACAATACCTTCCAACATAATTATGATGGTGTTAAAGTAACATCAGATAACATTACAATTGATAATAACACTATCCAGAATTCAACTAATAACGGAATAAACCTTGAAGATAGTAATGATTCTACAATCACCAATAATATCTGTAACCAAAACCAGTATGGTATTGTTCTCAATAATACCAATGTTATAACTATTCATACAAACAATGTTTCAGATAATACAAAGGCTGGATTATTTTTTACAGATACATATAATACGACAACATATAATAATTATTTAGATAACATTAATCAGACATTGTTTTCTGGTTTAAATATCGATACTGTTTGGAATACAACAAAAACAAGTGGTACAAACATTATTGGTGGAAACTATCTTGGCGGTAATTACTGGAGTGACTATAATGGGTACGATACCGATGGCGATGGACTTGGAAATCTAAACTATACTATTAACCAAACACATAATTTCTATGATATATTAGCATTAACAGTTGCAAATATGGAGTCTGTACCAGGGGGTATAAACCCTGCAAATGGAAGTAGTAACCAGAATCCACATAGTTTAAACTGGACAATAGCAATTAGTGATTCAGATGGAGATCTATTTGACTGGACAATAGAATGTGCAGGTCAGAGTAATACTGGTTCAAACGAAGAAAATGGTACAAAAAATATAGTTCTAACATCACTGTCATATAACACAACATACAAAGTATATGTTAATGTGTCAGATGGAACATGTTGGGTGAATGAAAGCTATAATTTTTCAACAAGAACTCAGTATCTGCCAACCCTGCCAACTAGTTTTACTGCAACAACAATAAACCCTGTAAATATCACTTTAACATGGTCTAAAGGAACAAATACGGATTACACCCGGATACAAAGGAAAACAACAGAGTATCCTGAAACCATTTCAGATGGAACAAATGTGGCAAACACTACAGGTACAACACATTCAGATACAGTATCTGAAGGAGATACCTACTACTACCGTGCATGGAGCTATAATATTACTGATAACGTATGGTCGACAAACAACGCTAGTGATTACAATATCACAACATATTACGCAGATATTCCTAGTAAAACTCCTGTAAATGATTCTACGGGTGTTTCATTATTGCCTGTTTTGCAGGTTTCTGCAAACGACTCTGATGGTGATACTATGAATATAACATGGTATAGCAATAGCAGTGGCACTTGGCAGGTTTTTGGAACAAACAATAGCGTTTCAAATGGAACATATAGTATGAGTAACAGTAACTTTAGCCAGTATTCAACAAAATATTTCTGGAAAGTAACAATTTTTGATGGAACTTATTGGGTAAATAATACTTATTGTTTTACAACTATTGCAAACAATCTACCTATTCAATCAAATCATACTATTGTAAACAGCAGTATAAGTTACAATCTATCTTTGAATACTACCATTTCGGCACTATATCCATCTTATCTATCAATTGATTTTTCAGATGAAGAAAATCATTCAATGGCAATCAACATCATTACAAATGCATCTGGCACTTGGCAGGTTGTTAATTCAAGTTCAGGGCTGTCTAATGGCACGTATAAAGCATATAATTTCTCATGGATCAATCAATCTAGCACAACATATTATTTGTGGGTCAATCTTTCTGATGGACATGATTGGAATAACAAATCATACACAATAACGACACTTGGCGAATATGTACCATTTAAACCAATTAGTTTTACTGCAACTGCGGCAAGTTCAAGTAAAATCAATTTAGCTTGGACAAAAGGAAACAAAGCTAATAAAACCTATATTAGATACAAGGAGGGATCAACTGCACCAGTTAATCGTTCTGATGGAACACTACTTTATAATGGAACAGATACATCTACTAGTGCAACATCCCTTTCATCAAGTACTACATATAGTTTTAAAGCCTGGAGTTACAATGACTCTGGAAACTGTTTTAGCATATTCAACTCGACTTGCAGTGCTACATCAAATTCAGCAAGTACTGGTGGTACTACTTCACCTGGTACTGGAACTACAGCTCCATCAGATGATCCTGAGGATTCAGATGGTGATGGTATTCCTGATGAGGAGGATGAATTCCCTGATGATCCCAGTGAATCAAAGGATTCAGATGGTGATGGAATAGGTGATAACTCTGATAACAGCCCAGAGGTTCCTAATCCTGATCAGACTGATAATGATAATGATGGTGTAGGTGATGCAAGTGATACGGATGATGATAACGATGGTGTTTCTGATGATATGGAAGAAGAAATAGGTAGTGATCCTAAAACAGATGGTGATGTTGAAGATATTGATCCTTTTATTTCAGATAGTTATGTTGCTGATACCAATGGTGATGGCAGATATGATAAGTTCTATAATTCTAGTTCTGGTGTTAAAACAGATGTTATGTATGTGGAATCAGAAGGTTATTATATAGATAGTGATGGCGATGGATCCTGGGATTATGTTTATAATCCAACAGATGGAAGTCTTACTCCTGCTGAAGAAGAAACAACAGATGGGGGTAACTTATGGTTTATAATTGGTGGTGCTCTTGTCGGTGTTTTAGTATTGCTATTTATTATTATTTTTGTCTTTAAAAGACGTAAAAAAGACAAAAAATAAAATACATTTTTTTTTCTTTTTTTTATATTTTTAGATTTAAATGATTAAAAATGTTTTTACAGGAGAAAAAAGTATTTTTTCACCGGTGAAACTAGGTTCAAATCCCTTCCCCTGCATAAATTACCATTTATAAAGTTATAGCTTAATTCATTTCCATGTGAGTTATAAAAAAATGAAAGATTATTAGTTTAAACGTGCTCTTCAATTAAATCTGCGATATCTGTAGGAAATTGGGCGATTTTAACACCTGCTTCTTTGAATGCTTTTACTTTTGATGCAGCTGTTCCTTTCCCTCTGGCAATAATTGCTCCTGCATGCCCCATTCTTTTTCCTGGTGGTGCAGTTCTTCCCGCAATAAAGGCAAACACAGGTTTTGAGATTTGTTCTTTTATGTATTCTGCAGCATCTTCTTCAGCTGTACCACCGATTTCTCCCACTAACACCATTGCTTTTGTTTCTTTGTCTTTTTCAAAAGCATCTAGAGAATCAATAAATGTAGTCCCAATAATCGGGTCGCCTCCAAGACCAATACAGGTACTCTGTCCAATTTTCTTTTCAGAAAGAGAGTTTACTATTTCATAAGTAAGGGTTCCCGATCGACTGGCCACACCAATATTTCCTTTAAGGAATATACTTCCCGGAAGGATTCCTATTTTTGTCTTCCCTGGGCTTGCAATACCTGGGCAATTTGGACCGATAATTACTGCATTTTTGTATTTTGCATAATGAACAAAATCCATTGCATCATGAAAAGGAATATTTTCAGTAATTACTACAATAGTTTTTATTCCAGCATCAAGTGCTTCAAAGACAGCATCTTTTGCATAACGCGCAGGAACAAGGACAAGTGAAGTGTTTGCATGAGTTTCATTTACACCTTTTTGTACGTTATCAAAAATTGGTACACCATTGACATCCTGTCCACCTTTACCAGGTGTTACTCCTGCAACAACATTAGTTCCAAAGTTTTTCATCTCACCAATATGGAAAACTCCTTGATGACCGGTTGCACCTTGAACAATAACCTTGCTTTTTTCATCTACAAAAATTGCCATTGACTATTCACCTCCAGCTAAATCAGATGATCTTTTTGCTGCATCCTGCAGGGTAGTAGCAGTGATAAGGCCTGCATCTTTTAATATCTCTTTAGCGGCATCTTCATTCATACCTTTAATACGAGTAATAACAGGGCAGTCAATACCTTCTTTTGTAATAACTGCTTTAACACCTTTTGCAACTGTATCACATTTTGTAATTCCACCAAAAAGATTTAAGAAAATAACTTTTGGTTTTGCTTTTTTCATAAGTTCAAAAGCCTGTTTTACTTTTTCAGGATCATCAGTACCACCAAGGTCAAGAAAAACACCACCTGAGCCTTTAAAATAAGTTAAGGCATCAAGTGTTGCCATTGTAAGACCTGCCCCATTTGCAATAACACCGATGTTTCCTCCGAGTTGAACAAAAGATATTCCCATTTCCTCAGCTTCTTTTTCTAAATCTGTCAGCTCTATATTCTCAGGAGTAATATCTTTGTGGCGGTACATTGCATCATCGTTGATAATCACCTTTGAATCAATTGCCATTGCTTTTCCTTTTTTTGTAATAATAAGAGGATTAATCTCTACTAATTCACAATCATATTCCCGGAATAATTTATAAATTTTTGAAAGTACATTGGATATTTGTTTTGCTTCTTCTTTTTCAACATTTAATTTTGAAATAATATTTCTACGGTTAAAAGATTGTATTCCAATCAACGGGTTTACCCATTCCTTGAAGATTTTATTATCTGGGACACTTTCTATATCCATCCCGCCAGAGGCACTAGCCATAATCAAAGGCATTTTTTTAGTTCTATCAAGTGATATACTAAGGTATAACTCTTTTTTGATGTCAGCCATTTCTTCTGCAAGTACTTTTCCAACTTTATAAGAACGGATAGCCATCCCCATGATTTCAGAAAGCTTTTCTTTAGCATCATCTAGGTTTTTTGTTGTTTTTATTCCACCAGCTTTTCCTCGTCCACCAATTGGAACTTGTGCTTTTAGAACAAGTGGGAATTTAAGATCTGAAAAATCTTTTTCTCCTGAAACAAGTTTGCCGTTTGGGACTGAAATATCATATTTAACAAACAGCTTTTTACCTTGGTACTCAAAAAGTTTCATAGGAAACCGTAATACAAATTCACATATTTAAGAGCTTTTTAACCCAGAAATCAGATCCTACAATCTTGTTTGCTATTGGAGCAAATATTAAATCTTTAATAAAAACCATCGTATTCAAACTATAGGTCTTAATTACTGGATCTCTTGCAATCCATTTATTTTGTTTTAAAGTCTGCATCAAATTCAGTGTATCTAATTTATAATCATCATAATCTCTATAAATTGATATCATTATTGCTTCAAATTGTCTACATGCAAAAAGAACAGTTGAATCGCTCATTAACATCGCTGCTTCATCATTGTCCATGTTTGGCGGGTTACTGGGATCAAAACGTATATGACAAAAAGTAAGGATTTCAAAACCCATCTTTTTGATATTAGGTAGGCTTATATGTCTTATGAGATTGTCTTTTTCAAATCCACGGCGCAAGCGTGAAACAGTATGCCGAGAAACATCTATCTCCTTACCAATATCATTATCAGACATCTCGGGATAGCTAATCATCATGGAATAAACATTTTTTTGGATATCTGAAAAATCTACATCTGTTTCTTTTTGAAATGCAAGATTTACTGTTTCTTCTGAATTTTGAGATTTGATATTAAAATTTTTTTTAAGTAAAGGTGCATAATCAAAAAATCTGTATATCCGACTTATTTCAAATGGGAAAACAACCATAATTGGATATTCATCTTCGAGTAGTCCTCTTTTACCAAATGTTTGAGTTCTTATGTCATTAATTCTACCAATTGTTGAATAATCACTTGAAAGACTTAATGAAAAACCTTTGTCATATTCACCTACTGAAAAAAATATTTCTTCAAAGACTTCTATTGCTTTGCCTGTTATATCTGTACGTTCCTGAAGTGGTATAAGCGGACTAAAGTTCGTATAAATTGCAACTAACATTTTACAACCCATATTTTGAAGTCTGGGTATAATCAATCTTCTAAAATAATCGCTTTCCTTTAGCCTATGCCTTATGGAAGTAACTGTTGAATGTTTTATTTTGAATGTTTCCGAAAGTTCCTTATCAGTAAATGTTGGATATTTGACTAAACCATATAGAACAAGTTTTTCTTTTGGAGTGAGATTTAGTGATTTCATTATTACAAGAATAAGTAAAATTTATATATAAATGTTTTCACCATTTTACTAAATTAAGTCTTAAATATTGAGAAAAAGATATTTTTAATTACAAAATATACACAAATTCTTATTTAAATAGCGTTAATTTATTTTTTTGATAATATTAACAATAAGTATTTAATACTAGTATCTTATACAAAACTTACTCAGGAGGAACCATCTTGATTAAACATATGGTAGAAAAAACTAACCTGTTTGATATAATAATAACTTGTAATTTTACAATTTTTAAAAATTTTGATTTATGTTTTGTGGGGTAAACAAAATGACCAAAACTAAACAGGCCCTTGTTAAAGAATCAAAGAAAAAAAACAAGGAAGAAAAATCAGATGAAGTTGAAGTTTACATAATGGGTAAAAGCTACAAAGTCCCAGCAGGTCTTACAATAATGAAAGCTCTTGAATATGCTGGTTATCGTTTTATCCGTAGTTGCGGTTGTCGAGCAGGTTTTTGCGGAGCTTGTTCAACAGTTTATAGAATAGAAGATGAACAAAAACTTGGTTTTGATCTGGCTTGTCAAAAAGTTGTAGAGGATCAAATGTATCTTGTTCAGCTTCCTTTTGTTCCTGGATTAAAAGCTGAATATGACATTGAAAAAATTGAACCAAGCGATACAACTCTTATAGAAATTTATCCAGAACTTGCTAGATGTGTTTCATGTAATACCTGTACAAAATCCTGTCCACAAGATATTGAAACTATGAAGTATATTCAAATGGCAGTTAGAGGTGATATCGAACGTTGCGCAGAGTTATCCTTTGACTGCATTCAATGTGGGTTATGTGCTATGAGATGCCCGGCAGACATTAAACATTATCATTTAGCTCAACTTGCCCGTAGACTACGCGGTAAATATCTTGACTCAAAATCAAAAAATCTTGCAAAAAGATTAAAAGAAATTGACCAAAGAAAATACGATGAAGAAATTGCAAAACTAATGAAAATGCAGAAAAAAGAAATCATTGATCTCTATAATTCAAGAAAAATAGAAGCAGAACAAGAAGAAGATGAAGGGGGCAGCTAATTTTGACAGATATTGAAGGATATCCAGATTATATGCTGGAATCTATTAAAAAAGTAGAGGAAAAAAGAGAGCGTAACCTTAAAAAAACTGTAAAACCAATGAGCATGGAAGAAAGAGAGTCGATGCTTAGTAAATACCATCCAGATTATATGAAAGGTACTCGCCGTAAATTAAAAGTAGGTATTAATAAAGGAGAAGTTTTTTACAACGGGCTTTCTGATCTTTTAGAGGCTAGACCTATTCTTGGTCCTAAGGATGTTGATCTCGATAAAATTGATTATGATGTAGATACCTTAATTATTGGTGGAGGGGGAGCAGGAACAGTTGCAGCACTTTTTGCTCATGAATCAGGAGTTTCAATTGATAAAATATTGGTTGTTACTAAACTTCGACATGGTGATGCAAATAGTATGATGGCACAAGGCGGCATCCAAGCAGCTGATCGACCAGAGGATAGTCCAGCACTGCATTATCTTGACATTTATGGAGGAGGACATTTTACCAATAAACCTGAACTTGCACGTGCTCTTGCTCTTGATGCACCAAGAATCATAAATTGGCATGAAAATCTTGGTGTAATGTATGATCGTCAAGAAGATGGAGAATTCCAAGAGCTCTCCGGGGGCGGAACCTGTCGCAACCGTATGCATAGTTGCAAAGACTATTCAGGTATGGAAATAATGAGAAACATCCGTGATAGAGCAAGAAACCTTGAAATCCCTGTTCTAGAATTTGCACCTATTGCAGAATTAATCATGGATGATAAAGGGCAAGTTGCAGGAGCAGTAGCATTTAATCTTGAAACCCATGAGTATTATGTAATAAGAGCAAAAGCAACAATTCTTGCAACAGGCGGTTCTGGTAGACTTCATCTTTCAAATTATCCAACTACAAATCATTATGGTGCAACTGGTGATGGTCTTATAATGGCCTATCATGCAGGGGCAAACCTACGTGATCTTGATACAATTCAAATTCATCCAACTGGTGATGCATTTCCAGAACCAATTGTTGGAATTCTATCAACTGAAAAAATTCGAGGTCTAGGGGCAAAACCGCTTAATAAAGACGGTGATCCATTTGTATTCCCACTAGAACCACGTGATGTTGAAGCAGCATCTTTTATTCATGAGTGTAAAGAAGGTCGAGGAATAATAACACCAACAGGAATGCCAGGTGTCTGGCTTGATACACCTATGATAGAAGAAATTCACGGCGAAGGGACTATAGCTACAAAACTAGCTGGTGAAGTACGCAAATTCAAACGTTTTGGAATTGATATTACAGAACAACCAATTTTAGTTTATCCAACTCTTCACTATCAAAATGGCGGGGTTGAAATAAATGAAAAATGTGAGACTCGCGTTCCAGGACTCTTTGCCGCAGGAGAAGTAAGCGGAGGAGTACATGGTAAAAACAGACTAATGGGCAATTCACTTCTTGATTTTAATGTCTTCGGACGTAGAGCAGGAATTTATGCTGCTAAATATGTTAAAAAAGCAAAAGTTGGAAAGCTCACACTAAGACATCTTGACAAATATACCAAAATGCTAGAAGAATCAGGAGTTAAACCAAAGAAAACAGCCCCAATATTACTTCCAGATTATCGTGGTGAAATGGCTATTTCTAGATCACTTGATATTTTATGAGGAAAAAATTATGATAGAAGTTAGAGAAGACTGGTGCAAAGGTTGCAACATCTGCATAGAAAGGTGTCCAGTTAACGCTTTAGAAGAATCTGACAATCTCAACAAGAGAGGTGTGCGCCCACCAACACTCAAAAAAAATAATGAATGCAATTATTGCAGGCTCTGTGAATTGTTATGTCCAGATCTTGCAATAACTGTTATTGCTGAAGAAAAGAAAAGAGAGAATAAAAAAACCCTTTTAACACCAGTAGGGGGAAGAAAATAAAATGATATATGAGCGAGATCCTAAGAAAATAAGGGAAATATTGGGAGGAAAAGTCCAATTTTTACTAGGTGATATGGCCTGCGTTTATGGTGGCATACTCGCCGGTGTTTCATTTTTCGGCGGATATCCTATTACTCCCGCATCAGAGGTCGCCGAAGGAATGGCTAGATTACTACCGCGTGCAGGCGGAACATATATTCAAATGGAAGATGAAATCGGAAGTATCGCAGCAGTGATAGGCGCAGCATGGGGTGGTGCAAAATCAATGACTGCAACATCTGGACCTGGTTTTTCACTTATGATGGAAAATTATGGATTTGCTGTAATGACTGAAACACCATGTGTGATAGTAAATGTTCAAAGAACAGGCCCAAGCACAGGTCAGCCAACTCTAGGTGCACAAGGCGATATGATGCAGGCACGATATGGAACACATGGAGACTTTGAAGCAATTGCATTTGCACCCAGCACTGTACAGGAATGCCTTGATTTTACAATTGAAGCTTCTAATCTTTCCGAGAAATATCGTAATCCAGTTTGTGTTATGGCAGACGGAGAAATTGGACATCTTCGTGAAAGAATTGTAATCCCTGATGAAAAAGATCTTAAACTAATAAATAGAGTCGAAGCAACAGTTCCAAAAAAGAAATACATTCCTTTTACCAGATCACAAACCCAAAAGAATTCTAAGGTTCCTGATTTTCCAACATTTGGAACAGGATACCGAACATATGTTACAGGCTTAACACATAATGAAAAAGGTTTCCCGGCAACTGATAAACAAAAAGATCATGAAAAACTTGTGAAAAGAATCACCTCTAAGATTACTGATGATGCTGATAAACTTGTAAAGGTTGAAAAATTAAACCTCGATGACGCAGATATTGCATTTGTAACTTACGGTGCTAGTGCTCGTCCTGCAGAAACTGCTATGGAAATTGCCCGCTCAAAAGGTAAAAAAGTAGGTTTACTAAGACTTCAAATAGTCTGGCCTTTCCCAGAAAAAGTTATATCAAAACTTGCAAAACAAGTCGATAAAATAATTGTTCCAGAGATGAATCTAGGCCAAATATATCATCCTATAAAAGAAGCTGCAAGTGGGAACTGTGAAGTAGAAGTAGCCCCAAAAATAGGCGGTGAGATGCATCTACCATCTGAACTTTTAAAATATCTGGGGGTGAAATAAAATGGTAGAAATTAAAACAGCAGATCAATTGAATAAAAAATATCTCAGAGAGGGAATGTGGCCAACAATTTTTTGTAACGGATGTGGAAATGGAGTAGTACTTGAATATACTTTATGGGCACTTGAGGAACTCGGCTGGGATATGGATAAAACAGTTTTTGCTTCAGGAATAGGGTGTTCATCTAGAATGCCTGGCTATATAAATGCTGATGCTCTTCATACAACTCATGGACGGGCAATAGCATTTGCAACCGGAATAAAAGCTGCAAATCCAGATCTTAATGTTGTAATTTTCACAGGAGATGGAGACTGCTCAGGAATAGGTGGTAACCATTTTATCCATGCAGCTAGAAGAAATATAGATATGACGGTGATTATGATTAATAACTTCATTTATGGTATGACCGGTGGGCAGCTTGCTCCAACTGCACCTTTAGGAAGCATTGCAACCACAGCACCATATGGAAATATAGAGCCGCCGTTTGATATTTGCAATCTAGCAAAATCACTCGGTGCAAATTATGTAGCAAGATGGTCTGTTACTCATCCTTATCAGCCTATAAAATCAGTAAAGGCAGCACTAGAGAAAACAGGTTTTTCACTTGTTGAATTTTTAGCCCCATGTCCAACTGCTTATGGCCGACGTAATAAGCTAGGAGATATCAAAAAACAATGGGAATGGTATGATAATAACACAATTCTGATTGAAGATTACGAACGAATTATGAACTATGGATCTGAAAAAGAAAAAGAAGAAATCAAACACATGTTTCCAGTTGGTGTTTTTCAGGATTTGGAAAAACCAGGATTTTTCGAGCAATACGAAAAACTAGTTGAAAGACTTGATGGAAAAAAGACTGCTAAATCAAAGAAGGTGATCCACAAATGAAAAAGGAGATACGCATCTGCGGTTTTGGAGGACAGGGCGTTATTCTATCAGGCTATATCATTGGAAAAGCAGCATCTGTCTTTATGGATTATAATGCTGTTCAATCTCAATCATATGGCCCTGAAGCACGAGGGGGTGCAGCACGCTCAGAGGTAATTGTTTCTGACGAAAAAATAGGATATCCAAGACCCATGGGGGTAGATTTACTTGTTGCAATGAGTCAGGAATCATTTGATACATATAGAGATGACCTTAACAAAGATACTAAGATTGTTATCGACCCTGATCTTGTTCCAAGACATGACATCGGAACACCAGTTTATAAAATTCAAGCCCAAAAAATCGCAGAAGAACTTGGCAACAAAATTGTGACAAATATCGTAATGGTTGGTGCATCTACTGCAATCTTTGGACTCTTAGATGAAGATGCTGTAAAAAAATCTGTTATGGAAAGCGTTCCGAAAAAATTTATCGATTTAAATGAAAAAGCTTATTTAAAAGGATTAGAGGCAGGAAAAAATGCCCTCAAGAGATTATAATCAAAAAATGGATCATAACCAAGGAATTCCTCTTACTGATGATTACTTTTTAGAAGAACCAGAATTAGCACTATTGAAAGATAAAATGCCAGCTCCTGAGACTACCGTTAAGGCGTTAGAACAAAGGCTTGCTAAAAAGAAAAAAAGAGTAATCAATGCAGATGTATTAGTTGTTGGTGCAGGTATTTCAGGAATGCAATCTGCACTGGATATTGCAGATAAAGGCTACAAAGTTGTAATAATTGATAAAACTTCAACTATTGGCGGGGCAATGGTAAAACTTGATAAGACTTTTCCTACAAATGATTGTAGTATTTGTACAGCGGCACCTAAGATGGTCGAGCTTGCTCGTCACCCAAACGTTGAACTAATCACTTATGCAGAGCTAAATAAATTAGATGGTGAAAAAGGTGATTTTTCCGCACAAATTTGGAAGAAAACCAAATATGTTGATCCTGATAAGTGTACCGGTTGTGATGACTGTACAGAAGTGTGTCCTGTAGATGTGGTGAGTAGTTTTAATGAAAAAATTTCAACTCGTAAAGCAATTTATATCGAGTTTCCACAGGCAGTTCCAATAGTCTATACAATTGATCATGAACACTGTACCGGATGTGGAGCCTGCGATAGAGTTTGTGAACCAGAGGCAATTAATTTTCTAGAAAAATCCCAAGAAATAGAAGTAAAAGTAGGTGCTGTAGTTGTTGCTACTGGTTTTGAAGTATTTGAACCAAATGAGATACGTAAAGAATATGGTTATGGAAAATATGATAATGTTATGACTGCAATGCAGTTTGAAAGACTTTTATCAAGTTTTGGTCCTACATCAGGAAAAGTACTACGCCCTTCAGATTTAAAGAAACCAAAAAAAATTGGTTGGATACAATGCGTCGGATCACGTAGTGAACAAGATGGATATCCCTATTGTTCACGGGTTTGCTGTATGTATGCCACAAAAGAAGCAAGCATTGTAAAAGAATCAAACCCAGATATTGATATTAACATATATTATATGGATATTAGAGCCTATGGTAAAGATTTCCAACAATATTATGATCATGCAAAAGACCTTGGTGTAAAATACAAAAGAGGCCGCCCTTCAAATGTTTATGAAAACAAGGATAAAAGCCTAACTGTAAGATATAAAGATACACTCTCTGGAAAAGTAGAGGAAGACAAAGTTGACTTACTTGTACTTTCCACATCTATTATTCCTTCAAAACACAATAAAAAATTAGCAAAAATCCTTGGAATTGAAGTTGATGAAAACGGCTTTTTTAAACAAGATTCGCTTTTGAATAACCCTGTTCAATCAACTAAAGATGGTATATTTTTAGCAGGGTGTATTCAGGGGCCAAAGGATATTCCAGATAGTGTAAGTATGGCAAGCGGTGCAGCTGCAAAAGCAGTTTCACCTGTAAAAGATAGAAAAAGACATATCGGCCGTGACTTTCCAGCGGAAAAAGATGTATCTTTAGAAGAACCTAGAATTGGTGTTTTCATATGCCATTGCGGTAAAAACATTGCAGGTTATCTTGATGTTGAAAAGCTAACTGAAAAAGTCAAAAAACAAGCAAATGTTGAATATGCAGAACATGTGATGTTTGCATGTTCTGAGGATACTTGTAAAAAAATCCGTGAAACAATAAAAGAGAAAAAACTCAATAGAATTGTAGTTGCTGCCTGCTCACCAAGAACTCATGGTGGCTTGTTTCAGGATACATTACTTGAGGCAGGTTTAAACAAATATCTATTTGAAATGGCAAATATTCGTAACCACTGCAGTTGGGTTCACTCTGATGACTGGGATAAGGCAACTGAAAAAGCAATAGGCCTTATTGATGCAGCTATAGCTAAAGTAAGATTACTAGAGCCTCTTAGTGAAGAGGAATTTTCAATTATCCCTAAAGTACTTGTTATCGGAGGGGGAGTATCAGGGATGAAGGCATCTCTTGCACTAGCTGATATGGGTATTAAATCATATTTAATTGAAAAAGAAAAAGAGCTGGGCGGGAGACTAAAACACCTACATTCCATGTTTCCATCTGATACCAAAGCAAAAGATATAATTAATCCATTAATTAAGAAAGTCAATAAAAACAAACTTATTACTGTAATGAGAGAAGCAACACTTGCAGATATTGATGGTTTTATTGGTAACTACGAAGGCACAATTAAACATAAAGGTAAAAAGAAAAAACTGGAGTTTGGAACAATAATTGTTTCAACTGGTTTTAAAGAAGTAGACCTTAAAGGGCAGTATCAATATGGAAAAAATAAAAATATTCTTTCTCAAACAGAACTTGAAGAAAAAATCAAGAAAGGAGAATTAAAGAAGAAACCAAAAAACGTGGTAATGGTAAACTGCGCTGGCGCTATGGATGAAAAAAGACCTTATTGTTGTCGTATAGGTTGCGGTGTTGCAATTAAAAATGCAAAGCTTATTTCTGAGAAATATCCTGGTGCAAAGATTTGGTTACTATATAGAGATATGCGTGTTTTTGGAAAAGAAGAAGAGGAATATTATTCTGATGTATTAGAGAATCAACATGTCACAATGGTTCGTTATCCTAGTGAGAAAAAACCAGAGGTAGTCTTAGACAAAAAAGATCCAATAGATGGGCCTATAAAAATAAAAGTATATGATGATATTTTAGGTGAAGAACTAACAATAGACTCAGATTTAGTTGTACTTACAGTTAATACTGAGGGTGAGGTTTTAACTGATACTTTGAAAAATATGCTAAAGATACCTGCAGATGCCGGTGGATTCTTTTTAGAAGCACATGCAAAAATCAGACCTCTTGATTTTGCAACTGATGGTATATTCCTATGTGGTGCTGCTCATTTTCCAAAAAATTTAGTTGATTCAATTGCTCAGGCAGAAGGTGCTGCATCTCGGGCGGCAATTCCAATAATGCAGGAGAAAATGAAAGGAGAAGGTCAGGTTGCAGAGGTAAATGAAGACCTCTGCAGTGGATGTAAGACATGTGAATCACTTTGCCCGTATTCTGCAATAAGTGTTGAGCCTAAAAAGGATGATCCTGATCATCTTGTTGCAGAAGTAAATCGCGCTCTTTGCAAAGGATGTGGTGCATGTGCCGCTGGTTGTCCATCTGGTGCTATAGAACAGATGGGATTTAAAACAAAGCAGATACAAGTCATGGTAAATGCTCTTTTAGGGGAGTGTAAATAAATATGCCAAAGGAAAAACTACCAAAGAACAAAGAAATAAGTCAGCTAACTTTTAAAAAAGGTGAACTGGCAAGAGAAGTCGAAGAAATCAGTGGTGAAAATCTCTTTGGCTGTTATCAATGCGGAACATGTTCTGCAGGTTGTCCATATGTTGATGATATGGATCTTACACCAGATGAGGTTATTAGATACATTATACTTGATAGAACGGAGGTACTAAACTCTAAAACGATTTGGCTTTGCTCAGCATGTTTTACATGCGCTGAACGCTGCCCCCGCAATATCAATATCACAAAAATTATGGAGGCTCTCCGCCAGATTATTCTTAGAAGAAAAATAGATCATAGTAATGCTCATAAAACAACAAAGAAAGAAAGAGAAAAGATACCGCAAATTGCGTTTGTAAGTTTATTTAGGAAAAATATTGGCTGATTGTTATGAAATTATTATACTACCCTGGTTGCACACTTAAAACATCTGCAAAAAATCTTGAAAAAACAGCTTTTGCAATAATGGATAAACTTGGCCATGAACTAAAGGAGATGGATGATTGGGTATGCTGCGGCGTTGTATCATCACTTTCTGATGATGATTTAATGAGACATCTGGCACCGCTTCGTTCATTGATTCATGTTGAAGATCAAGGTGAAAAAAAAGTAATTAGTCTCTGTGACATGTGCTGCAACACTCTCAAACAGACTAATCTTAGGGTTAAGGAAAAACCTGATGATTTTGAAACTCTAAATGATTTTATGGATCAGGAAAATGATTATAAAAAAACAGTTGAGGTCTATCATTTCTTGGAGTTCTTACGGGATGATATAGGTTTTGACAAATTGAAAAAAATGGTTAAAAACCCACTTTCTGGTCTAAAAATTATGCCTTATTACGGGTGTATGTTGTTAAGACCAAGAGAGGTTGCAATTGATGATGCCGAAGATCCAACTATTATGAGCGATCTTTTAAGGGCTCTTGGTGCAGAAGTAGTTGACAATCCATTTAAGATAGAATGTTGTGGTTCTTATCATACTATAGAAAATAAAGATATTGTTATAAATCGTGCATATCGTATCACAAATTTTGCAATTGAAAGAGATGCCGATGCAATTATGCTTTCTTGTCCGCTATGCCGTTTTAATTTAGATGAAAGGGGAAAAGAAGCAGAAAAGTTACACAAGGGATACCAACAGATTCCTGTTTATTATTACACACAATTGATGGCAATAGCACTGGGAATTGATCCTTCATTATGCGGTTTTGATCAGCATGCTGTTGATCCAAAATTGTTATTGAAAAGAAAAGGGGTTTATGAAAAATAAAAAGTTAGGTGGTATTATATATGACTAAAAAAAAGAAAAACAAAGAAAAAAAGAAACTCCAATTAGCATTCTACTGGGCTGCTAGTTGTGGCGGCTGTGAAATAGCAGTCCTTGATATTGATGAAAAGATTTTAGATGTAATAGAAATAGCTGATATCTTGTTTTGGCCTGTTGCTATGGATTTCAAATATAAAGATGTTGAAGCTATGAAAGATAACCATATCGATGTATGTTTCTTCAATGGCTCTATTAGAACAGAGGAACAAGAACATATTGCAAAATTACTTCGTAAAAAATCAAAAGTCCTTGTAGCATTTGGGGCATGTGCTGTAAGTGGCGGGATCCCTGGTCTTGGTAATGTTGCTAACAAAAAAGAAATTTTTGAGGTTGCCTACTTAGATAATCCATCCACTGTTAACAAAAAGAAAATAACACCAAAACCAAAAGTGAAAGTAAAAGAAGGGGATCTAACACTCCCTGAATTTTATGATACTGTAAAAACTCTAGATCAGACAGTTGATGTTGATTACTATTTGCCAGGTTGTCCACCTACTCCTGACATGATTATGACAGCGGTCGAGGCTATAGCAGAAAATAAACTACCACCAAAAGGCTCTATCCTTGGGCCATCAAAATCTGTCTGTGATGAATGTCGTTTTGAAAAAACAGAGAAAAAAATCAAGGAAATAAAACGTGTATATGAGGTCGATAAAATCGAAGATAAATGTCTACTTGAACAAGGAATCATCTGTCTCGGTCCTGCAACACGCGGTGGGTGTGACGCCCGCTGTCTTGATGCAAATATGCCCTGTACAGGATGCGGTGGGCCTACACCACACTCCATGGATCAAGGTGCAAGTATGATATCAGCAATTGCGTCTATTCTTGGATTAGAAGGTGAAGAAAAAATGAGTGATGAAGAAGTTCAAAAACTTATCGACCAAGTAATAGATCCAATTGGAACTTTCTATAAATATGGTTTACCTAGTGCCATTCTTAATAGGAGGCTTGTTAAAAAATGAAAACTGTAACAATTGATCCCATTACAAGACTTGAGGGACATGGAAAAATAAGTATATTTTTAGATGACATAGGTGATGTAGCAAATGCCTACCTTCAGATACCTGAACTTAGAGGATTTGAACGATTCAGCGAAGGTAGACGTGCAGAAGATATGCCACAAATCACAAGTAGAATATGTGGGGTATGTCCGGTTGCTCATCACTTTGCAGCAACAAAAGCACTTGATGATGCTTTTAATGTCACTCCTCCATCTGCAGCAAAAAAACTCCGTGAATTAATGTACATGGGATATATCATCTATGATCATATTCTGCATTTTTATTATTTAGGGGGGCCTGATTTTGTAGTAGGTCCAGATGCACCTCCATCAAAAAGAAATATTCTTGGTGTTATAGAAAAAGCAGGTGTTGATATTGGAAAAGAAGTAATAAAACACAGGGCATATGGCCAGAAAATAACAGCAATTCTCGGTGGAAAGGCAACTCATCCAGTATGTGGTCTTCCTGGTGGTGTATCAAAGGGGCTTAATAAAGATGAAGTAATAGACATTGAAAAAATGACAAAGTCCTGTGTTGATTTTGCTAAGTTTTCTTTAAAACTTTTTGATGACATAGTTCTACAAAATAAAGATTATGTGGATATGATACTTAGTGACCCATATCAGTTAAAAACATATAATATGGGGCTTGTTGATAAGAATAATAAGTTAAATTTTTATGATGGCACAATCCGTGTTACTGATCAAAAAGGAAAGGAATACAAAAAGTTTGATGTGAAAGATTATTATAAAAATATTTCAGAACATGTAGAAGAATGGTCCTATATGAAATTCCCTTATCTTAATAGTATAGGCTGGAAGGGATTTAAAGATGGAAAAGATAGTGGAATATATCGTGTGGGGCCATTAGGAAGACTTAATGCAGCTGAGGGCATGGCAACTCCTCTAGCAGATAAAGAATACAACAAATTTTATGAAACACTTGGTGGAAAAGCAGTCAATAGTACCCTTGCCTTTCACTGGGCTCGGTTAATAGAACTTTTGTATGCAACAGAGAGGGCAACTGAACTTTTAAAAGACAAGGAACTCACTTCAGAAAAAGTAAAAAATCCAGTTGGAAAACCAGGTGAAGGATTTGGTGTAATAGAAGCTGCCCGTGGTACACTTATTCATCATTATAAACTTGATAAAAACGGGCTTATTGATAAAGCAAATTTAATTGTTGCAACTACAAACAATGCAGGTGCAATAAACATGAGCATACGCGATGCAGCAAAAGGTTTGATAAAAAACGGTAATGTTGATGATGCAACATTAAACATGGTTGAAATGGCATTTCGTGCATATGATCCATGTTTTGCCTGTGCAACGCACACTCTACCTGGTGGTATGCCACTTAAAGTTGAAATCTATGATCATAATAAAAAACACATTAAAACATTAAAACAAAATCTATAGGAATAAAAAATGAAAACTATAATATTAGGAGTTGGAAACCAGATTCTAGGTGATGACGGTGTAGGAATACACGTAGTAAAAGAGTTAAAAAAACACCTTCAAAATAATTCAAATGTCACTATAGATGAGGCGATAACTGGCGGAATGAATCTATTAGACCTACTCCTAGGATATGAAAAAGCAATAATAGTTGATGCTGTAAAATCAGATGATGCAAAAGAGGGGGAGGTTAAAAGAATTCCTCTCGGTGATTTTAAGACTATGCATTCCTGTAATCCTCATGATGTAAGCTTAACTGAAGCAATTGAAATGGCAGAAAAATTAGGGGAGAAAAGAATTCCAACAGAAATAGTTGTCATTGGAATAATGATGAAACAAATTCCTTGTGAATTCAAAGAAAACCTCAGTAGTAATATTGCTTCTGCTGTTCCAAAAGCTGTAAAAATGACTATCAACGAATTAAAAAATGAAAATAATTAGATTTGAGGTGAAAAAAATAGATGGCAAAAAAAGAATTTGAACCAAAAATTATTGGGTTTTTATGTAACTGGTGTAGTTATGCTGGAGCAGACTTGGCAGGCACAAGTCGTATGAGATATCCACCAAACATAAAAAGCATTCGTGTGATGTGCTCAGGCCGTGTGGAACCTGCATTTGTACTTGAAGCATTAAAAAAAGGAGCTGATGGAGTGCTTATTGCTGGATGCCATCCAGGTGATTGTCATTATCAGTCTGGTAATTACAAAACAAACCGCCGTATTAAACTTCTAAAAAAACTTTTAAAGGATATGGGAGTTGAACCAGAGCGGGTAAGATTTGAGTATATATCTGCATCTGAGGGGCAGAAATTTGCAGATACTGTTACTGATTTTGTAAAAGAACTCAAAAAATTAGGGCCAAATCCAATAAAGGTTGAATTATGAATAAAAATGTAGATATCGATAAATTAAAAGATATAGTCGGCGAAAATAATGTTAGAGATAATATCGCTGATTTATACGTTTATTCATCTGATGCATCAGTTCATAGTAAATTGCCTGATGTAGTTGTAAGACCAGAATCTACAAAACAAGTACAAGAAATTATGCGTTATGCAAATAAAAATAAAATACCAGTAGTCACAAGAGGTGCCGGTTCAGGAATGAGTGGACAAACAGTTCCACTTGATGGCGGCATCATTCTTGATATTAAAAAAATGGATAAAATAATTGAAATCCGCCCTGAAGATGTTATTTGTAAAGTTGAACCGGGGGTTGTAAACGATGAATTAAACCGTGTTTTAAAACCATATGGTTTCTTTTTCCCACCAACACCTTCCTCCGGTCGTATATGTACAATTGGTGGTATGATAGGAACAAATGCATCAGGAAACCGCTCTGTTAAATATGGTGCAACTCGTGATGCTGTACTTGGAATGAAAGTAGTTCTTGCAAATGGAGATTTAGTAACCCTTGGGTCAAACACTAAAGTCGATTCATCAGGGTATCAACTTGCAAGACTTATGGTTGGTTCTGAAGGAACACTTGGGATTGTTGTTGAGGCAACCCTTCTGATATCACCCACTCCAAAATATCGTGCTATGGGTATTGCAAACTTTAAAACACTTCAAGATGCAGGAAAAATGATTAGTGATACTATTGCAAATGGTATAACTCCGTCTATGCTTGAACTTATGGATAATGTTGCAATAACTGCAGTAAATAACGCTCAAGATATGGATCTTCCTGATGTTGAAGCAATTGTTATTTTTGAATGTAATGGTATGACTAAAGAAACAGTTGATTATGAAATAAATCAATTAAAAAAGATTTGTAAAAAACATAATGGAAATGGTATTAAAATCACTCATGATGAAAAAGAAATGACAAAAATATACACAGGAAGGAAAAAACTGTTTCCATCTCTATCCAGATACAAAGAGGGCCTATATACAACTGCTCTAGCTGATGATATGGCAGTACCTATGAGTAAAATTGCTGATACCATAAATAAAATCCATGAAATAGCAGGTAAAAATAAGGTTGTAATGAGTGCATATGGTCACTGTGGTGCAGGTTTAATACACACTAAAATTCTTATGGATACAACTAAGGAATCCCAATGGAAAAATGCAAAAAATGCAGTAAAAGAAGTATATGATTATGTTCACTCCATTGGTGGTACTACTTCAGGTGAACATGGTATAGGTTTTTCCAAAGGACCTTCTTTTAAAGAAGAAAAAAAGGACTCACTTGAGATGATGCGTGCAATAAAATATGCACTTGATCCAAATAATATTCTAAATCCAAATAAACTTATGGATTCACCTGACGATTGGCTTACTGCAACTAAATTACGTTATCGAGTTGAAACATAAAATTAATATAATTGTTTGAGGGAGAAAATTTGGCTACAAAAACTAAAACAAAAAGCAAACATCTAAAAGAGTATGAAGAACAGATGAACATGTGCATACGCTGTGCATATTGTTTTGAGAAATGCCCTGTTATTAAAGAAATTAAGTGGGATACAGATGGTGCACGTGGAAAAGTAATAATGAGCTATGGAATCCTTACTGGAGAATTAGAGCCATCTAAATATATAGCTGATAAACTCTTTAGATGTACATTTTGCAGAGATTGTATGGAGAGATGCCCATCAAAACTTGAAATACTTGAAATTTTTTCAAATGCTCGTGCAGAATTAGTAGATGCAGGTTTTGCATCTGATACTCACAAATATATTATCAAAAACATCAAAAAAACAGGTAACATCTATGGAGATACAGAAGTAATATATCCTGAAAAAAAAGGTAAAACTCCCTTGTTTATAGGATGTCAGTATCTAGGCCGTCCTAATAAAACAAAAAAATATATAAAAATTCTTGAAAAACTTGGAATGGAGCCAACAGTTGTAAAAGAAATATGCTGTGGTTTTCCAATGGACGTACTTGGGTTTAAAAAAGAATATAACAAACATAAAGAAGAATTCAAGGAAAAATTCCCATTTGATAACGCAGTAGCTCTTTGCCCTACTTGCACAGTTTTTTTAAAAGAGGGATATGAAATAAAAGCAAAACACGTACTAGAATTTATACTTGAAAAATTACCAGAGGTAAATTTAGATATGAAAGTTACCTATCATGATCCCTGTGATTTTTCGCGTGGCTTGAAAATAATTGAGGAACCTAGAAAAATTTTAGAAAAACTTGGTGTAGAAATAGTTGAAATGGAAAACAATAGAGAAAATAGCAGATGCTGTGGCGGCGGAGGCGGAATTTTGATGACAGATCAAGAATTATCAAATGATATAGCTAAAAAAAGAATCCATGAAGCGCTTGAAACAGGTGTAGACCTGCTTGTTACAAGTTGTCCTACATGTGAAACAACTCTTAAAAAAGCAGCTCAAGAAATATCTGAATCTGAGGGAAAAACAATATCTGTTAGAAATATTGAAGATATAATTTGGAAAGGATTAAGAAAAGCAACAAAGGAGAAAAAATAATGTATCTATTAGATTTAGGTGAAAGGCCCTGGCAGCAATCTATGCTTATTTTTCACACTCTTGCAAGAATGGGTGTGGAGGCAGTTGATATTGTATGGCCGAAGACGCCTTTTGTTAGTATTGGATATTTTCAAGATGCTAAAAAAGAAGTAGATATTAATTATTGTAACAAAACAAATCTACCAATTTTCAGAAGAGAAGTTGGTGGAGGTACTGTATATTTAGATAGAAATCAGATTTTTTATCATGTTATATGGAATAAGGATAACCCTAATCTTCCTAAGAAGATAAATGATATTTATGAATATTTGTCTATTCCTCCTATAGAAACCTATGAAGAATTTGGAATACCAACTAAGTTTCGCAAAGTAAATGACATTGTTACATCCAAAGATCGTAAAATAGCAGGTCTTGGTGGTGCTGATATTGCAGATTCTATGGTATTTGTTGGATCAATCATACGAGATTTTGATTATAATAAGATGGCTAATTCTATAAAAGTTCCAGATGAAAAATTTCGTGATAAGATCTATAAAACAATGGAAGAAAATGTAACAAATATGAAAAAAGAGATCGGAAAGGCTCCCCCTCATAAAGAAATCAAAGAAGTTTTAATTAAAAAATATGAAAATCTTCTTGGAAAACTCAAACCATTAAAACTAAACGATGAAATCATAAGAAAAATGACTGAACTTGCAAAATGGTTTAACTCACCTGAATTTTTATATAAAAAAACTCCGCGTATTCCTAAAGGTGTCAAAATAAAAGAGGGAATTGAAATCCTATATAGCACATATAAAGCAAAAGGTGGACTTGTTCGTACATCCCAAGAGGTAGAACAAAAACAAATTAGAGATATTAGTATTTCAGGTGATTTTACACTTTTCCCTAAAAAAGAACTAAATAATCTTGAAGTCTCACTTAAAAACACAAAAAGAGAACCAGATGAACTAGAATCAACGATCGAAGAATTTTACGAAGAAACAGAAGTACAAACACCCGGCATAAAATCAAAAGATTTTACTAAAGCAATTATGGGGGCAAAATAAATGATCGATTCAAAAGAATTGGACCCAAATTTCAAATATGAAGTGGCAGCTGAAATGGGTGGTAAAAATATAACCCGATGTTTTGCCTGTGGAACATGTACAGCTGGCTGCCCAGTTCGTGAAATCGATGAAAAATACAATCCTCGTAAAATAATTAGAATGGTTTTACTTGGAATGCGTGAAAAAGTCTTGAAAAGTGATTTTATATGGCTATGTTCCACATGTTATACTTGTTATGATCGTTGTCCTCAGGAGGTTCAACTCACCTCTATTATGACTGCACTAAAAAATATTGCAGCCCGTGAAGGATATATTCATCCTTCATTTAAGGAACAGGCAAGACTGGTAAAAAAATTTGGAAGGCTTTATGAGGTTGAAGATTTTGATAATAAAAAAAGAAAGAAACTAGGTTTACCTCCTGTTCAAAAAAATTTTGATGATCTAACAAAAATTCTTAACGATAAACTACCACAGGAGGTGCTTGGGTGAAATATGCCCTTTTTTTGGGTTGTACTATTCCTGTTCGCGCTCAAAACTATGAGATGAGTGCTAGAGAGGTTGCTAAAAAACTTGGAATTGATTTTGTTGATATACCTGAGTTTTCCTGCTGCGGGTTCCCTGTGAAGTCAAGTAATGCTGAGTCTTCCTTGGTTATAGCTGCAAGAAATCTTGCAATAGCCGCAAAAAAAGGTGAAAAAATTTGCACATTATGTAATGCATGCACCTCTGTTCTATCTGAAGCAAATAAGGAACTTACTGAAAATAAAGAACTTAGAAAAATGGTTAATAAGGAACTAGAAAAAATTGATCTTGAGTTTAAAACTGGTGTTGAAATTAAGCATTTTTCTCGTATATTATATGAAGATATAGGTGCTGACAAAATAAAGGATAAAATTTCAAAGAATCTAAGTAAACTTAGCATGAGCATTCATTATGGTTGTCATTATTTACGCCCATCGGAGCTGTACGACGGCTTCGATGATTGTGAAAATCCAGAATCTGTTGAAAACCTAGTTTCTGTTACCGGTGCAAAAGTATTTGATTATAAAAATAAGTTGGAATGTTGTGGTGGTGCTATTCTTGGTGTTGAAGAAGATATTGCGTTATCAATGGCAAAAGATAAACTCGATAATATCACAAAAAATAATGTTGATGCATTGGTTACAATTTGTCCATTTTGTAGTATTATGTATGAAGATAATCAACGAAAAATTGAATCCAAGTATGATGTTGAATATAATCTACCCGTTCTATATTATCCGCAGGTTTTGGGTCTAGCTATGGGTATAGAACCAAAACCACTTGGTTTTCGTTTAAATAAGATTAAAGCAAAACAAATCCTTGAGAAAGTGGAGGTGGAAATGTGAGTTCTAAATCTTCAAAAGTTGGATCTGTTTTAGTAGTCGGTGGTGGCATTGGTGGCATTCAAGCTGCACTTGATTTAGCTAATTCTGGTTTTAAAACATATTTGTTGGACCAAAAACCAGCAATAGGCGGTGTAATGGCACAGCTGGATAAAACATTTCCAACAAACGATTGCAGTATGTGTATTATGTCACCAAAACTTGTAGATGTAGGCCGTCATCCAAATATTGAACTTATTACCTATGCTGATCTAGTGGATATTAAAGGTAATGCTGGTAATTTTAATGTTAAAATCAAAAAAAGAGCAAGTTATGTAGATCCTGATAAATGTACAGGTTGCGGGGAGTGTGAAGATGCATGCCCTGTAATTCTTGATTCAGAGTTTGACGAAGGCTTAGATGATCGCCATGCTATTTATAAGATGTATCCACAAGCAGTACCATTAAATTACACTATTGATAAACATGGTGTTCAACCATGTAAAGATGCTTGTCCTGCAGGAGTGGGTGCACCAGGATATGTGGCATTGGTCAGTCAGGGTAAGTTTTATCAGGCTTTACAAGTAATAAAAGAACGACTACCCTTTCCTTCTATTTGTGGTAGAGTATGTCACAGACCATGTGAAGAGGCTTGTACTCGTAGTGATATTGATGATCCTATTGGTATAGCTTATCTGAAACGTTTTGTTGGGGATTTAGAATTAAAAATACCTGCTTATCAGGTTCCACCTGTTAAAGGAAGAGCAGAAAGCGTAGCAATAGTTGGAGGCGGTCCCTCTGGGCTTACTGCCGCCCATGATTTAGCTCTTAAAGGATACCATGTGACAATCTTTGAAGCAGGTCCTGTTCTTGGAGGTATGATGCGTTGGGGTATACCAGCATTTCGCCTGCCAAAAGAAATACTAGAACGAGAAATGTCAGATATTCTTGCATTAGGCGTAAAAGTGAGACTTAATACTGCTATTGGTAAGGATTTTTCAATTCCTGATTTGTTTAATCTTGGATATGACTCGGTGTTAATTGCTGTTGGTGCACAAGTTGGTAAAAAAATGAATATACCTGGTGAAGAACTCGATGGTGTTTATCAGGCTATAGATTTTTTAAAAGAAATAAACCTTGGTCATATTATTACCACCCCTATTGCAACAGTTGATGAAGATTTATGTATTGGGTGTGGATCATGTGCTCCTGAATGTGTGTATGGAGCTATTCGGTTAAAAAAAGATAAAAACAATCCTAAGAAAAAATATCCAATTATTCAAAAATATATCTGTAAAGGATGTGGCAAATGTGCAAAAGTTTGCCCTTCGAAGGCCATTAAACTAACTGGTGTTCGTGATATAACTCCAACGGTTGGTAAAAAAGTTTTAGTAGTTGGAGGAGGAAATGCAGCTCTTGATACTGCTCGATCTGCTATTAGACTTGGCGGTGAAGATGTAACAATACTGTATCGCCGTTCCAGAATAGAAATGCCTGCTGAGCCTGATTGGGAAATAGATGAAACAGAACGAGAAGGTGTTAATTTTCAGTATTTAACCTCTCCTGTTGAAATTATTAGTGATAAAAAAGGTAATGCAAAAGCTGTTAAATGCATCAAGATGAGGCTTTTAGATGAAATTGATAAAAGCGGCAGAAGAAAAATAGACCCAGTTCCTAATTCAGAGTTTACAATTGATGCTGATACTATTATTCTTGCGATAGGTCAAGAAGTAGACACTGGTTTTCTATCAAGAGATGTTGATTTAGAATACACTCCCTATAGTAGTATAAAAGTTGATTCACTTTCTTTTACTGCTGATCACAAAGGAAAACTTGAATATACTCCATGGAGTACTATTAAAATTGACAGAGTAACCCATGAAACAAGTATAAAAGGTGTATTTTCTTCAGGGGATGCTGTATGGGGCGCTGGGACAATTATTGAAGCAATTGCTGCAGGTAAAAAAGCAGCTGTTTCAATTGATAGATATTTAAATGGTGAGGATTTAAAAAAGGGAAGAGAAACAAAAAAGCCTGTTGCAGAGATTTCAACTGAAGGTGTTAAAAAGGAAAAAATGGTTTCTATGCGTTTGCTTCCTTTAGAAGAGAGGGAGAATAATTTCAAAGAAGTAGAACTTGGTTACTCTGAAGAAGAAGCAATAGAGGAGGCACGTAGATGTCTTAACTGTGGAGGATGTGTTGAATGCTTAGAATGCGTTCGAACCTGTGAAGCAGATGCAATAAACCATGATATGAAAGAAAAAGATATTAATTTAGATGTTGGCTCAGTTATTCTTGCACCAGGTTATGAGCTTTTTGATCCTAAAATTAAAAGCGAATATGGATACGGTCGTTTTCCAAATGTTTTAAATAGCCTTGAATTTGAGCGTATTCTCTCTGCATCTGGACCATATCAAGGACATGTGATACGTCCAAGTGATAAAAAGGAGCCAAAAAAGGTTGCTTGGATTCAATGTGTAGGAAGCCGGGATAATGCATGCGGTAATAACTATTGTTCTTCTGTATGTTGTACATATGCAATTAAAGAAGCAGTAATTGCAAAAGAACACTCCCCTGACATCAAGCCTACTATTTTTTATATGGATATGAGAACCTACGGAAAAGGATTTGAGCGGTATTATAATAGAGCTGAAGATGAACATGGTGTTGAATTCATTCGTTGCCGTGTTTCAGCAGTTGAGGAAGATCCAAAGACAAAAAATCTTTTGATAAAATATGAAACTGAAGATGGAAAATTGAAAACAGAAGAATTTGACATGGTGGTTTTATCCTGTGGACTTTCAGCTCAAGAGAACATGAAAGAAATATCCAAAAAAATTGGTGTAAAGCTTAACGAGTTTGGTTTCTGTGAAACTCAAGAGTTTGACCCGATTGAAACAACAAAGAAAGGAATTTTTGTATGTGGGGCATTTTCTGGTCCAAAGGATATACCAGAAACTGTTATGGAGGCTTCAGGAGCAGCGGCAAAAGCAAGTAGTATTATCTCTTCTGAGAGAAATAAACTAGTTGAAAAGAAAATATATCCTCCGGAGCGTGATGTTTCAGGTGAGGATCCTCGTATAGGTCTGTTTATTTGCCACTGTGGAATAAATATAGGTGCGTATGTCGATGTGCCAAAAGTTGTAGAATATGCAAAAAATCTTCCTAATGTAGTTTATGCTGAAGAAAATCTGTATACATGCTCTGATGATACACAAAGTAAAATTGTTGAAAAGATAAAAGAGCATAAACTGAACCGCGTTATTGTTGCCTCTTGTACTCCTCGTACTCATGAGCCGTTATTTCAGGAAACAATCCGTGAAGCTGGCCTTAATCCACATTTGTTTGAAATGGCAAACATTCGTGATCAATGCAGTTGGGTTCATATGAAAGAACCAAAAAAGGCTACAGAAAAAGCAAAGAAACTTGTGAAAATGGCTGTAGCAAAAGCCGCTTTAATTGAGCCTTTACAGACAATTGAAATTGATGTAACTCAGAAAGCTTTGGTTATCGGCGGTGGTCTTGCAGGAATGATTTCTGCACTTGGTATTGCTGATCAAGGATTTGAAGTATTCTTAGTTGAAAAAGAAAATAAGCTAGGTGGAAACCTACGTAATTTATACTGGACTCTTGAAGAACATGATGTACAAGAATACATGAAATCTATTATTAAAAAAGTAGAGAAACATCCAAAGATTAAATTATACAAAAACGCAAAAGTTGACAAAGTAGATGGATATATTGGAAACTATGAGACAACAATAAAAAATGGCTCTGCAAAACTATCCTTTAACCATGGTGTAATTGTTGTCGCAACAGGTGCAGAAGAATCAAAATCCTCTGAATATTTATATGGTAAAGATAAATGTGTAATAACACAATTAGAACTTGAAAAAAAATTAGCTGAAGATAAGAGTTTTTCTAAAAAGACCATTGCTATGATTCAATGTGTCGGAAGTCGTGACGATCAACATCCGTATTGTAGTCGCATATGTTGTAGTGATGCAATTAAAAACGCATTGAAAATAAAAGAAAGACACCCTGATTCACAAATATATATTCTTTATCGTGACATGAGAACATATGCTTTCAAAGAAAGCTACTATGAAAAAGCTAGGGAAAAAGGAATAATATTTGTCCGTTACAGAAAGGATAAAAAACCCGTAGTTAAAAAAGGTAAAAAAGAACTTTTAGTTAATGTTGAAGATATTATTCTTGGGGAGCAATTGATGATTCATGCGGATCAATTAGTTCTTAGCCCTGCTATTGTTCCAAGAGAAGAAAACATAAAACTTGCCCAAAAACTTAAAGTACCGCTTAATGAAGACAACTTCTTTTTAGAAGCACATGTTAAACTGAGACCAGTTGATTTTGCAACTGAAGGAATATTTCTTGCAGGTATTGCTCACTCTCCAAAATCAATAAAAGAAACAATTTCTCAATCCTATGCTGCCGCAGCTCGAGCTCTCAACATTGTTTCAAAGGATAAGTATTATACAGATGCACCAATCGCATGTGTAGATGAAGATCTTTGTAGTGGATGCGGGGTTTGTGAAAAAATCTGTCCGTATGGTGCAATTGAGATTAATACTGAAGTAAAAGATGGAGAAGAAGTAAGACTTTCAAAAGTAATCGAAGGGGTATGTAAAGGCTGCGGGAGCTGTGTATCTGCATGCCCATCAGGTGCTATAGAACAAAAAGGTTTCAGACGTGATCAAATTATATCTATGATAGATGCAGCAGCTGAATAAATCCCCTATCTTTTATTTATAGATCGAATCACTATGTGAATCCATTGCTACAACTAATGGACCGAATTCTTCTACTTTAAAAATCCAGACTGCTTCAGGCATTCCCAGTTCTTCAAGCCAATAAACTGAATTTACTTTTTGAATTCTATCTGCAGCTAGTGCTCCTGCTCCACCAGTATAAGCTGTATACACACATGTATGTTTCTCAAGTGCACTAAGGGTCTTTTTCCCCATACCTCCTTTTCCTATTATGATGGGAACATGATATTTTTCAATAAACTTATCTTCAAAAATCTCCATTCTGCTGCTTGTTGTAGGGCCTGCTGAAACCGCTTTCCATTCACCTTCTTTATCTTTTTTTACCAAAGGTCCACAATGGAATAATGCCATCTTTGAAGGATCAAATGAAAGTTTGTCTTTTTCAAGTTCTAACATTTTATGATGTGCTTCGTCTCTTGCAGTAAAAATTTCACCTGTCACATACAAAATATCTCCTTTGCGAAGTTTTTTTATTTTTTCTTTTTCAACAGGTAAGTGAAAATGATATTCCATAGTTACATCACCTCCCAGGATTTATCAGGATTAATCACCATCTGGGCTCTACGATCAGCCCAACATTGTACCACAATTCCTACAGGTAGGCTTGCTGGATGTCGATGTGCTTTTTCAATATGGACATCAAGAACAGTTGTTTTACCACCAAGACCCATAGGCCCAATACCACTTTCATTTATTCGTTTAATAAGTTCCAGTTCAATATCTGCAATTTTTTTGTCTTTATGACGTTTACCAATTGGTCTTAGAAGAGCTTTTTTTCCTAGTTTCATTGCCAAATCAGCTCCTCCTCCAATTCCAATACCAACTACGGTAGGGGGGCATGGATTACCAGCAGCATTGAGCATTTCTTTAACTACAAAAGATTTAACACCCTCTATTCCAACACCGGGTTTTAACATACCTAGTTTGCTCATATTCTCACTGCCACCGCCTTTTGGAAATGCAGTGATTTTTACCTTATCTCCTTTAATGAAATTCCATGTAATATAGGGGATAAAGTCTCCTGTATTATCAGAATGATTTTCACCAGAAAAAAGATCGACTGTATTAGGCCGAAGAGGAATTTCCTTTGTTGCTTTTTTTACAGCATCTGTTATCCACTTTTCAATTTCTGAAATATGTGGAAAATCGATTCCAACGTCTATAAAAAAAGTCTGTATCCCTGTATCCTGACACATTGGCCTTTGAGTTTTTTTTGCCAATTCAATATTTTTCAAAATTGTTTTCAGTTGAACCTTTGCAATACCTTCTTCTTCGGATAAAGCATTTTCTAATGCTTTGATGACATCTTTGGGAAGTTCAGTTTCTGCTTTTTTGATTAATTGTATTATTCCAATAACAATATTTTCCTTACTCATTATAACCACATCGATAACAATTTTTCTTTTTTCTAGTTTTTTGCATATCTCCAGCTCAAATAACTATTAGGAAAAAAAGAGAGGGTTTAATAAATCAATCGTATTATAACAAAAAAATTAAATAAAATATATTATTTGATTTATACCTGAAGGATTTTTATGAAGAAAATGAATGCAAATTTTTTTAAAAAAAAACAAAAACTGGTTTTGAGGAATAATATATGAAAGGAGAACCTGTTAAATATAAATACAATACAAATCTTGAATGGACATCAGAAAAAAAAGGTATAATTAGATCCAAAAATAAACCTGATATAAAAGTTGCATGCCCTCCAGAGTTTGGCGGACATCCGGGTATATGGTCACCTGAAGATCTCTTTGTAGGTTCAGTAGAAGTATGTATGCTCACAACTTTTCTATGGTATATAAAAAAAGAAGATATTAAAATAAAATCATATAAAAGTAAAGCTGAGGGAACTGTAGAGATGATTGGCGGTGTTTTCAAGTTTAGTTTAATAAATGTTAAAATGAAAATTAAACTAACTAATGAAAAAGATCATAGAACTATTGAAAAAATATTAAAAAAAGTAAAACGTGCTTGTCTGATTAGTAATTCTATAGAGACCGAAGTAACTGTTACTCCAGAAATAATTATTTCTTGATATTTTATAACATAAAATTAATAAACCTATTCTAAATTATTCTGGATAAAATAAGGATTATTTGAGGGAGAATAATAATGGTTAAAATAGATGATTATGAACTGCCTGATGATTTATATTATCATGATGATCATGCATGGGCGAAGGTTGAATCCGATGGAACAGTAACTGTTGGTATGAACGATTTTTATCAAAAAAGCGCAGGTGACACAACATATATAGATTTACCTTTTGAAGGAGATGATATAGAGCAGGGTGAAACAGTTGGCAAAATACAATCTGCTAAATGGGTAGGTAAATTTGTAACTCCTGTATCTGGTGAAATAATTGAAGTAAATGAAGAGTTAGAGGATGATGCAACTCTTTTAAATAAAAATCCTTATGAAGAAGGTTGGATTATGAAGGTAGAACCATCTGATCTTGATAGTGATCTTGAAAACCTTGTAACTGGTGAAAAAATTAAACCATGGATTAAAAAAGAAATAGAAGATGCTGAAAAAAAGAAGAAATAATTTTTTCCCTCTAATTTTTATAGATTATCGAATTTCAATACTCGCTGTGTTTTATGCTTAAAGATTTATTTGTAATATTTAAAAAATGGTTGTGATTTGAATGGTATTAAAATCTATTAATCCGTCTAATAAAGAGATTTTAAAAGAATTTAGAGAAGATAGTCAAAAAGAAATTGAAGATAAGATTAAAAAAAGTACTAGGGCCTTTGATAATTGGAAAAATATTACTTTTAAAAAGAAAAGATTTCTTTTAAAAAACGTTGGAAAAATCCTTAGAAAAAATAAAAGTAAATATGCAAAAATTATGACCATTGAAATGGGAAAACCTATATCTCAATCAGAGGCTGAAGTTGAAAAATGTGTATGGCTTTGTGATTTTTACGCGGAGAATGGATCCAAATTTTTAGAAAAAGAAATAATTGAAACTGATGCTGAATCGAGTTATATTCAGTATACTCCACTAGGTGTTATACTTGGGATTATGCCTTGGAATTTTCCATTCTGGCAGATTTTTCGTTTTGCAGTACCAACTCTTCTAGCAGGTAACACTGTTTTACTTAAACATTCATCAAATGTCCCTCAATGTTCACTTGCTATTGAAGATATCTTTAAAAAAGCAGGATTTAATAAATATGAATTTCAAAACCTATTGATATGTTCTAAAAATATATCTAATATCATTGAAGATGATAGAATTAAAGCAGTGTCACTTACAGGTAGTACTGAAGCTGGGATGAAAACTGCAGAGAAAGCTGGTAAAAATATTAAAAAAACAGTTCTTGAACTTGGTGGTAGTGATCCATTTATTGTTTTTGATGATGCAGATTTAAATTATACAGTTGATATGGCAGTTAAAGCTAGGATGTTAAATAATGGTCAGAGTTGTATTGCTGCTAAAAGATTTATTGTTTTTGATAGTATTTTTGATAAATTTCAAAAATTATTAACAGAAAAGATCAGTGAGTTAAAAGTTGGTGATCCTTTAGATAAAAATGTAGATATCGGACCACTTGCAACAAAGGATGGTTTAGATCAAATTAATAGGCAAGTTTTAAAATCTGTAGAAATGGGGGCAAAGGTTTTAGTTGGCGGGAAAAAACCAGATATGTCAGGTTTTTTTTATCTACCAACTGTTATTACAAATATAAAAAAAGAAATGCCAGTTTATAATGAGGAAACCTTTGGGCCAGTAGCTACAATAATAAAGGTAAAAGATGAAAAAGAAACAGTAAAAATTGCAAATGATACCTGTTATGGTCTAGGTGCAAGCGTTTGGACTAAAGATTTTAAAAAAGCAGAAAGACTTAGTAAATATATTGAGGCAGGTAATGTTTTTGTAAATGAAATAGTAAAATCTGATCCAAGACTTCCTTTTGGCGGTGTTAAAAAATCTGGTTTTGGAAGAGAACTTTCATATTATGGCATTAAAGAGTTTGTAAATATTCAAACAGTTTATATTAAAAAAACATAGAGGGGCTTACGGCCTGCATACTTACATATTTAATTTATATGATAAAAACTCTTTACCAAGAAGCTCTCTTGCAATTATTATTTTCATAATGTTCATAGTACCTTCTGCCCCAATAGAGTATGATCTCACACCACGGATACCCATCTCAATTGGGTATTCCTTGGTATATCCTGCAGCGCCAAGCCAATCTGCTACTTCATTCATAACTATAAAGGTATGAACAGGAGCACGAAGTTTACTCATAGCTGCGGCAAGTGCTACATCATGATGGTCAAATCCTTTTTTCTGATACATTTGATCCATAATCCAAGCGGCACGATATGTCAAAAGTTTGTCACTTTCTATATCTCCATAGTGCTCTGCTAATGGAAACTGGATGCCTTCAAAACTTGCTATTGGTTTTCCAAAAGACTTTCGATTTTTAATATGATCTATTCCAAATTCAAGTGCTCCTTCTGCTGCACCAACACAGGTTGCACCAATAAGTGTTCGAGCAGCTGAAAATCCTTCCATAGCATAATAAAAACCACGATTTTCTTCTCCAACAAGATAATCATCAGATAACTCTAAGTTATTCATTTTAAAACCACCAGTTGATATACCCATCCTGCCCATATCTTCAAGGAAAGTAGTTTCAATATCAGATCTGTTTTTGAGAGGTACTGCAAAAAAACTAAATCCTTTATGGCCTTTAGAAGAATCAGTACGAGCAAGTGTAAGATGTACTCCTCCCCATTTACTAGATTCAGATATACCGCTGATATACATCTTCTCGCCGTTAATAGCCCATTTATTGTTTTTCTTCTCTGCCTTAGTTTTAGCAGATCCAACTATGTCTGAGCCTCCTTCAGATTCAGTTACAGCAATACCACAAAAAGCATCCCCCGATGTTACTTTAGGTAGATATTCTTCTTTTAATTTCTTTGTACCGTATCTATTAAATATAAATCCCCAAGAAGCCTCTACTAAATACAATACAGGAACTGCAAGGCTGATATCAGCACGACCTAATTCTTCAGCAGCAATACATGCCATGGTCCAATCAAGATCTGCGCCGCCATATTCTTTTGAGACAGTTGGAGCAAGGAGCCCTAATTTCCCCATTTTTTTAATGATATCTATAGGAATTTGACCTGTTGTATCATTTTCTCTTACCTTTGGCGTGATATTTTTTTGTGCAAATTCACGAACAATTTTTCTCCATAATTTTTGTTCTTCTGTCCAATTAAATTCCATTTGATTAATCCCTCTTTAAGAATGGTATAGTTAAACTACCATATGGCATTACAAGGATTTTGGGTTGTTTTGTTTTTTCTTTAATAATTTTGATTGCATCTTCAACTGCTTTTTGAATTTCTGAATATGGTTTCAGCTGGGCTTTTTTAATAATGGGATCATCTAAATCTGTTACAGCCCACATCTCAGCACGAGTTCCAATTTGTGCCATTTTTGCAGCTTTATGATATCCCAGTTTATATTCTTCACCAAGTTTTTCAAGCACTTCATGGCATGATGTCTCTGAACCAAGAAGATCTAAAAATTTATCTTCTCCAACACCCATTCTGCATTTTGAAACAAGAATAATAATTCCATCATCCTCAAGAGCATGTTTTCCATTATCTAAAGCTTTCTGGGATTGATATAAATCAACATCCATAGGATATGGTGCTGCAGTTATGACAATATTTGCTTTTTGTTTTAATGGAACACAAAAGATCTGCTTTGCATGTTCAATAGCTGCATCAAATGATTTATGTAAATCACCTGCTGTTGCTGCATATACCTTATGCTCTCCTGTTAAAATGGTTTGTATTGAAAATACATTGATATTTTTTAATACGTTCATGGCATCAACCATATCTTCATGAACAGGATTTCCTTTTAGAGCAAGGGAACAAGCTTTATCACTTAAGGCGAGCTTATGGTTCATCTCAATTGTTTTGTATGAAGCTACTCCAGGAAGAAATGATTTTCGTCCTCCTGTAAATCCTGCAAAGTAATGAGGTTCCACACTTCCTATAACAAGTACATTTTCATACTCGGAAACAAGCTTATTTATATACATCTCAGTTCCATTTTTAGATGTTCCAAGATAAACCATTTCCTCTTCATTTCGTGCATTATGTATTATAATTTGATTTTTAAATAAATTATATGTTTTTCCAAATATGTATTTCAATTCTTCATCGGTAGGTGCTCGGTGTACCCCTGTTGCTATAAGAAATGTAACATGTGGATGTGACGAAAGAATAGGGGATAAATATTCCAATATTTTTGCTGTTGGAGTAGGTCTTGTAGCATCATTAACAATAACTAGAAGTTTTTCTGATTTTTCAGCAAATTGTTCAAATGTTTCCATGTCAATTGGTTTTTCCAAAGCTTTTTTTATAACTTTGTTTTCATTTTTTATTTTAATTTTTTTTGGATAAATCACTTCAACAGGTTCACTTATTGAAACAGTAATCTCTTTTTCCCCGTATGGTATATTTACATCCATTTATCTCCCTCAGATTATTCTGTCTTTTCAGATATATTATAAGATAAATCACCTAATATATTTATATGTTTACTTATATTCGCCGAACTGATGAAAAATTACCATGTTGCAATTATTGGAGGGGGTGTTATCGGTTCTGCCATTGCATGGGAACTTTCAAAGTATAAAGTTGATGTAATTGTTTTTGAAGCAGGATCAGATGTTGCATCAGCTGCAAGCAAAGCAAACAGCGGTGTATTGCATAGTGGTATAAATTCTGCTGAAAATTCAATTAAAGCTCGTTTTTGTGTAAAAGGAAATGAGATGTTTAATGATCTTTCTAAAAAACTAAATATTTCAGTAAAATGGATTGGAAAATATGTAATTGCAAAAAATCCAAATGAAGAAAAAAAACTAAAAAGACTTAAAAAAATCGGTGAAAATAACGGGGTAATGGGTTTAAAAATTGTAGAAGGTTCAGATGTAACAGAACCCAATGTTTCATGTTACTCTGCATTATGGGTGCCAAGTGCAGGAATCACTCTCCCCTATGAGTTTACTATTGCCCTTGCTGAGAATGCTGTTGAAAATAATTCAAAAATATTACTTGAAACAAAAGTAACTGATCTTAAAAAACAAAATGATAAATTTCTAATTAAAACAAATAAAGGGGAATTCAAATCAAATATAATTATAAATGCAGCAGGGATGAATTGCAGAAAAATAGTTGCAATGCTTGAAAAATCAGATTTTAATGTTTATCCATGTAGAGGAGAATATCTTGTTTTAGATAAAAAATACAGTAATTTGGTAACTTCAATGATTTATCCAGTACCTGATACAAAAAAAGGAGTTTTAGGTGTTCATATTACACCAACAATTGAGGGGAATTTGCTTCTTGGTCCAAGTGCAGAGTTTATTTATGATCCAGATGATAAAAGGACAACATCTGGAAAAATGAAAGTTTTATACAAAGAAGCAAAAGAAATAATCCCTAGCCTGCCATCAGATGCAGTAATAAATGCATACTCCGGCATTCGATGTAAACTTGCATCAGAAAAAGAAGGTGCTTGGGCAGACTATAGAATTTTCGAAAGCAAAAAAACTCCAGATTTGATAAATCTTTTAGGAATAGAGTCTCCGGGTCTAACTGCTGCTCCTGCAATTGCAGAAGAAATTAGAAAAATGATAGATAATAAAATGGTTTTGAAAAAAAAGGAAAAATTCATTTTACCAAAAAAACAAAAACGTTTTTCTGAAATGAACTTAGAAGAAAAAACAAAATTAATCCAAAAGGATAAATCCTGGGGGAGAATTGTTTGTAGATGTGAGCATGTCACAGAAGCAGAAGTGATTAGAGCTTTATCAAATCCATTGGGTGCAAAAACATTATCTGCAGTTAAATATCGATGTAGAGCAGGAATGGGTAGATGTCAAGGTGGGTTTTGCACACAGCATATTGTTAGAATTATGGAAGAAAATTTTAATATGAATTTTAAAAATATAAACCTAAAATCACCAAATTCAAATTTATTTTACAGAAGAAATCGAGAGGTAGAACATGATAAATAAATCTGTAGAGGTAGCAGTAATTGGCGGTGGTCCTGCAGGTCTTGCTTCTGCAATTTCAGCAAAAGAACATGGTGCAAAAAAAGTTTTAGTTTTAGATAGAAATAATTGGCTTGGAGGAATTCTACCTCAATGTATTCATGATGGATTTGGAGTTGAAGAAACTGGAACTTCTATGACTGGAACTGAATATGGAGAAATGTATATTTCTCATGCAAAGAAATTAGGTGTTGAATTTTTAACTGAAACTATGGTTTTAAATCTTGATAAAAACCTGAAACTTACAGCTGTAAATAAAAAAGATTTAATACAAATTAAAGCAAAATCAATTGTTCTTGCAATGGGCTGCAGGGAGAAAACAAGATGGAACATACAAATCCCTGGAACAAGACCCAGTGGAATATATACTGCAGGCGTTGCTCAAGCTTTTATAAATTTATATAACAAAATTCCTGGAAAAAATGTTCTTATTTTAGGATCAGGGGATGTGGGGCTCATAATAGCTCGCAGGTTAAAATTTGAAGGTGCAAATGTTCTAGGTGTCGTTGAAATTCTACCCTATGCAAGTGGTCTTCCTAGAAACGTTGTTCAGTGTTTAGATGACTATGGTATACCACTGTTTTTGAATCATACTGTCACTTTAATTGAAGGAAAAGAACGTTTAGAAAGTGTAACAATTGCCCAGGTTGATAAAAATTGGAATATAATTCCTAAAACTAAACGAAAGATAAAATGTGACACATTGCTTCTTTCTTTAGGACTTATTCCAGAGAATGAACTTTCAGAAAATGCAGGAATTAAACTTGATGAATCGACAGGTGGACCGATTGTTAATCAATTTTATGAAACAAGCCTTTCAGGTGTTTTTGCATGTGGCAATTGTCTGCAGGTTTATGATACAGTTGATGTATTAGCACAAGGTGCAAAAAATGCAGGTAAATATGCTGCAAAAAAAGAGTCTACTATAAATAAGAATATAAAAGTAAAATCAGGAAAAAGAATCAGATATATTGTCCCTCAAATTATTTCAAAACCTCAAACAATTCATTTTACATTAAGAGTTAAAAAACCAAGTCAGTCAGTAAGGTTAAAAATAAATGCAAAAGGAAATGAAATTTTCAGTAAAAAATTTAGATATGTAAACCCTGCAAACATGGTTGAGTTTGAAACTTTTTTTTCTCCAGAAGTTTTTAAAAAGACAAATGAACTGGAGGTATCCCTTAATGAGTGAAGAAAAGGAAATAACTTGTATTGTCTGCCCAATCGGTTGTAACATTTTAGTAAAAAAAGACGACTCAAATGTAACAATTCTAGATGGAAACAAATGCAAACGCGGAGTTGAATATGCAAGAACAGAAGCATTAGACCCAAAACGAATGCTTACTTCTTCAGTTTTGGTTTTAGAAGGAGAATGGCCACTTGTCAGTGTGAAGAGTACTAAACCTGTACCTAAAAAACACTTGTTTTCTGTTTTAAGTAAGATAAAAAAAGCAAAGGTAAAAGCACCAGTTAAATTAGGACAAGTGCTTATAAAAAACGCATCAAATACAAATATTGATATAATTGCAACAAAGAATATAAATAAGAAGTAGGATGAAAAAATAATGAGTACAAAACTTGATGTAAAAAAAGATAAAAATAATTTCAAATTTTTAACAACTTTAGATGGTTATGAAATAATAAGAAATCCTTTGCTCTATAAAGGAACTGCTTTTACTAGAGAAGAAAGAAAAAATTTAGGAATTCAGGGTATGATCCCTCCAGGAGTTTTAACCCTGAAAGATCAAATTGAAAAAATTTATAAAAAATATAAAAACATAGATTCTCATCATTACTCAAAAGATAATGAAAGATCTCTTGATATTGCAAGATTCAATTTTTTAAGAGATCTGCAGGATAGAAATGAAATCTTATTTTATGCATTTTGCAACAATTATTTAGAAGAAATACTTCCAATAATTTATACACCAACTGTGGGAGATGCAGTAATAAGATATTCAAAGGATTCTGCAAGGTTTAGAGGAGTCTTCATATGTCCTTCCACTATTAATTATATTCAAGATATATTAGGTAATTTCAGATTCAAAAATCCTTCAATTGCTGTTGTGACTGATAATCAAGGAATACTTGGAATTGGGGATCAAGGAGTTGGTGGAATTGATATACCTATTGGAAAACTAGCATTATATGTATTGGGGGCAGGAGTAAAGCCCTGGGAAACACTTCCTTTGACATTGGATGTTGGAACAAACAATGAAGATGAGTTAAAAGATTCATATTATCTTGGGTACAAATCAACTAGATTCACTGGTAAAAAATATGATGATTTTATCGATAAATTTGTAAAAGAGATAACAAAAAAATTTCCAAATATACTAATTCAATGGGAAGATTTTAGCAGGCAAAATGCATTTAGCATTTTAGAAAAATATCAATACAAGATATTAAGTTTTAATGATGACATACAAGGAACAGGTGCAGTAGCTCTAGCTGGAATTCTTAATGCTTTAAAAATAAAAAAAGAAGAATTAAACAAGCAACGTTTTGTAATCTATGGCGCAGGAGCAGGTGGAGTTGGTATCGCAAGGCAAATATCATCTGCTTTGACTTCAGAATATAACTTATCTGAAAATCAAGCAAATGATTTAATAGTTTTACTTGACAGCAAAGGAATGCTTACTGAAGATCGAGAAATGCAGGATTATAAAAAACCTTTTTCAAAGAGTAATATTTTTTACAAAAGTTGGAATTTAGAAAATATTAAAAATATTACACTTTTAGATGTAGTTAAAAACTTTCAGCCGACAGTTTTAATCGGGACTTCAGGTCAGCCAGATCATTTTAATAAAACTATCATAAAAGAAATGGCAAATAATACACTTATTCCAATTATTTTTCCTATGTCAAATCCAAATTCTAAATCAGAAACAAATCCTCAGGATATCTATAAATTTACAAAAGGAAAGGCAATTGTTGCAACGGGTTCACCTTTTAATCCTTTTAATTTTGAAGGAAAAAAAATTAACATATCTCAGGGAAATAATTTATATGTATTTCCCGGAGTAGGACTTGGCGCAATTTTAAGCAAAGCAAAATACATTAGCGATCAGGTTTTTACAAAAGCAGCCTTTGCTTTGGCAGGTCTAACTTCTGATTCTCTATTGAAAAAGAATATGGTTTATCCTAATATAAAAGAAATAAGAAATATAAGTGCAAATATTGCTTTTGCTACATCAAAACAAGTATCACTTGAACAAAAAACAAAAGAATTATCAATTAAAGAAATTAAAAATATGATGTGGAAACCGGTTTATCCTAAAATTGAAAAAATAATTTTGTAATTTACTTTTTAAGATTCTTTTCCAGAAGACATTCCTGATGTTCTTCTTCTCCAATATTGTTCTCTGCACTTTTTAAAATAAAACTTAATAATTTAGTTAGCAAATCAACAATTTAAATTTTTAAAATCAATAATTGTTAAAAAAATTTTTAAAGATAGTGTTCTTATAAAAGAATTGGGAAAATATCTATGAATAAAATTAAAGGTTCAAATTACATCGCTGGAAATCAAAGTAAAAAAGGTAAAGAAAAATTTAAAAGTTTTAATCCAAAGCAAAACAAGGAAGGAAAAATAATCTTTTTTAATGCAACAAAAGAAGAAATAAAAAAAGCAGCAGTTGAAGCAGAAAAATCATTTAATATTGTATCTGAATATAATGATAAAAAAATAGCTCGTTTTTTAAATACTATTTCTAAAGAAATCTACAATCTAGGTGATCAACTTATAAAAACTTGTGACAGTGAAACAGCACTTGGAAATAGTAGACTTATAAACGAAAGAAGTAGAACCTGTAATCAACTTGAAATGTTTGCAAATTATATTTTAGAAGGCTCATATGTTGAAGCAATAATAGATAAAAAAGATAATTCTCAGCCTGATATTAGAAGAATGCTTTTACCAATAGGGCCAGTTGCAGTTTTTCCGGCTAGTAACTTTCCTTTTGCATTTGGAGTATGTGGAGGAGATACTGCCTCAGCATTTGCTGCAAAATGTCCAGTTATAGTTAAAGCTCATCCCTTGCATCCAAAAACTTCAGAGTTATTTTCCAAAGCAGTATACAAATCAATAGAAAAAAATAATTTTCCTATAGGTTTTTTTTCATTAATCCATGGAAACAGAAAAGAAATATCAGAAGAAATTGTTCTTAATCCTTATATTAAAGCAGTAGGTTTTACAGGGTCAAGAAATGCTGGTAGAGCTCTTTATAATCTATCTACAAAAAGAGAAAAACCAATTCCTGTATATGCAGAAATGGGAAGTATAAACCCTGTTTTTATAACAAAAAAGGCAATGAAAAAAAGAAATAAAGAACTTGCTGAAACTCTTGCAAATTCAATTGCTCTTGGCTCAGGTCAGTTTTGTACAAAACCAGGTTTGATTTTTGTAAATGATGATAAATACACTGATGAATTCATTAAAAAAATTAGGGGGCTTATGGAAGAGAAAGACCCAGGTGTTTTATTGGATAAAAGAATGAAGGAAGGATTAAAGAAAATGGTTAATGAAAGTAAAGAAATCTCTGGAGTGGAACTTTTAACAGACGGAAAAGAAATAAAAGATAAAATAGTTTATCAAAACACTTTATTTGTAACAAATTCAGAGGTGTTTTTAAAAGAAAAACATATCCAAAAAGAGCATTTCGGCCCGGTTTCTTTTATTGTAAAATGTAAAAGTTTTGATGATTTTCTAAACATTGCAGAAAATATTTATGGAGAGCTTACTGCAACATTAGAATTGGAAAAAGAAGACTACAAAATTGTAAAACCTTTAATTAGAAAACTGTCTAATAAAGTTGGTAGATTAATAATGAATGGTGTTCCCACGGGAGTGAGAGTATGCAATGCTATGCAACATGGTGGCCCGTATCCAGCTACAACCTATCCAAATATTACTAGCGTTGGAACACAGGCTATTAAGAGATTTTTAAGGCCAATTTCTTTTCAGGACTTTCCTGAAGAATTGCTACCTAATCATCTTAAAGATGAAAATAAGAAAAATATTCTCAGATATGAAAACGGTAAATACAAAACAAAATAATTTTTAAATTTTTTTACCGCATTTACTACAGAACTCTGCATCCTCACTTTCAAGATAACCACAATGAGGACACTTAATTTTTATAATTTCTCTTTTATTATTAGAAAAAGCACCTGATTCTTTTAGTCCTTCGCCCATAGATTTTGAGGCAATTTTTATTCCAGGTGATCCTTCTGATGCATAGTATTTTGATAGGGGTCTGACTAAACTAAATCTAATTAATCCAAAACCGATTACCATCATAAATCCACCAATCCCAAATAAATGAATAGTTCCACCTGATAAATTTAAAAAACTATAGATTAATAAGAATATTCCAATTGCAAAAAGAGGTATTCCAATTCCCCTCATTATTTTTTTATGTCTGGAATAATTTTCTACCAAAAAATTCACGCTCCAAATTTATCAAGTCTCTTTGCGTTTGCAAGAGCCAGGGGTAACAAGTCTTCTGCAGGAAAACGTGGTCCAAGACCTCCCTTGATACATTCTCTTTCACCAAAGTTTTTTACATTATCTGGTCTGCATTGTTTAGAGTAAATTATTGTCGGAACTGGATGCCAGCTATGATACTTAAGAAAAGAAGGAGTAGAATGATCACCTGTGACAATTATTACATCTGGATCAAGATTTGTAATTCTAGGAATGAGCTTGTCAATTTTTTCAATTTCTTTTACTTTTGAATTGAAGTTTCCATCTTCTCCATAGCTATCAGTTTTTTTGACATGTAAAAAAAAGAAATCATATTCATTCCATTTTTCTTCTAGAATTTCAAACTCGCTTTCAACGGTATCTGCCGAATCTAAAAGATCCATGCCAATGAGTTTTGCCAAACCCTTATACATGGGATAAGCTGCAATAGCAGCACTTTTAAGGCCGAATGTTTCAGGAAAGCTAGGCCAATTTGGGATTTGAGAAAAACCACGTAATAAAACCATATTAGCAGGTTTTTCATCTTTTAATGCGTCTTTTGCTTTATTTATAAAATCATTTACAATAGATACTGTTTTTTCAGCTTCCTTAGAATATGCTTTTGCATCAAATGGTTTGGCACCTATCTCTTGAGGATCTGTATCATGAATTTTTCCGGAAAGATCTTTTCCTCTTAAAACAAGTAAAAATCTATGTTCTTTAACAGTTTCAATAAATAGATCTGTATCACATAGTGATATTTTTCTGCATAGTTTTTCACATAATTCTTTGTTTTTTTCTGAAGAAATCCTACCAGCACGTCTATCTTCTACTTTTCCATTATTATCAATTGTTGCAAAGTTTCCACGTGCTGCAACATCTCCCTTTTTTAAATTAAAACCTATTCCATTTGCAGCAAGAACTCCACGTCCTACTTGATACTTAATTGGATTGTATCCAAAAATACCAAGATGTCCGGGTCCACTCCCTGGAGTTATACCATTTCCAACTGGATTATGTAGTCCACATATACCTTTTTTAGCTAAGTTATCAAGGTTTGGAGTATTGGCTGTTTCTAGCTCTGTTTTTCCATCTGACTCTGATGGAAGGCCGCCTATACCATCCATTACAAGCATTACAATTTTTGAATCATTTTTTTTTGAAAGTTTTTTTATAAAATCTAAATTCATTATAAACACTCTTCTCCATAAATTTTATAATTATTCTGCTATAATCTATTATAGTTAATTAAAGATTATGATTAAAAAATAAAATGAATTAAAATTGAACCTTTTTAGTAATTCTTGATGGAGTCCAATAATTTTTATCCTTTTTGATTCTTTTATAACCTTTAGATGAAGGCAATAATTTAACACTAAATAAAAAACAAAAAATAAAAAAAGAAAAGGTTACAACCCCTTCTCCAAGTGCTTTACTTAAATACATAAATTCTGGTAATATAAATACAATAATTACTTGTATCATCCCAATCAAACAAAATATGTTTAAAATTAGTGATAATTTATTTCCAAATTCTTTTTTCATTGAAATTCTTATAAAAAATATTAATATCGGACATAAAGCAAAAAAAATTGCTGAAAAAATTCTGTGTGGTAATAGTATTGTTGCTGGAAATATACCAATTCCACATAATGAAACCATGTTAAAAAATAACAAATATTTCGCAATTTTTCCTGATTTATTATTTAAAAATTTACTTTTGAATAATGAAATCGCAAAAAGCATTCCGATAAATCCTGATAAAATCATGCCTATGTTAAAAAAAAGAGAACCTATTCCTCTAGCCCTCCATATTGGTGTTTCACCGGTATTTCCACCTAATCTACTAAACCAATTTTCATTTAAACTAAACCATGGTGAAAAATAAATTGATAGAGTAATAAAAAAAATCAATAGTATTGGAAATATTATACCATAATAAGAAGTATATTTACTAGATGTTAGTTTTTTTAGATTCATGTATATTGTTTATAGATTCTTTTATCGCATCTATAAAAATTTATAGTGATAAAATGCCATTTTGAAAAAATAAAAAAAAGAAATCTTTTATTTTATATTATATCAAAAACAACGTTAACTGTACAACTTACAGTTAAATCTGTTGGGAGTATAACTGTTGGTGGAGCAATATTATCTGAGTTTCCTAATTCTGCTGAAAAAGATACTTTTCTATTCCACTAATTGTATGGTTTGTAGTGATGCTGATTTAGGTCTACAGATGTAACTTTTCCTAATTCTTCATCAAGAGCAGAAATTATTGTTCCTGCTTTTAATTTAGCATCTTTTGCAGCTATTTTCATTGCTTTAATTTTTAGTTCATTTCTTTTTTCTTTTGTTAGCTCAAAGTTAATGCTGTCTACTAGAGCACCTGATTCTGCTGCTGCATCAATTACCTTTCCACCTTTGTCAAAATCTTTTATTTCAACTCTCAAGTTGTTTACTGCTAAATACCCTTTGAAAACTTTTTCTTTTCTGTTTCCATTTTCATAATAGGTCCATTCATATTTTTGGTTGATTGTATAACTGGTCGATTCGATATCATCTTTTGAAATTCCTAGCTCTTCTAGGGAATCGATCAATTTATTTAGAATTGTAGCTACTTTATCAGATGCTTTATTTGCTGAATCTGGGTCTAAAGATTTTATTCTGATATTTATTACTAGAAGATTTGGTCTACATTCAATATTTGCAATCCCTTGGATGTCTATTGAACCATGTGGCTCATATGGTTCTACTGTGACATTTATTTCTTCTTCAAAGTTTGTTTCATCAGCTTCTACAACATTTGGTATTACTGCCAACGACATACCAAAAATTGTACTAGTTAATACAAAGCATGCCGTTAATATTGCTATTTTTTTCATTTTTTAACACCAAATCTATTTTATAAACTCATTTGTATATAAAAGACTGGAAAATGTTTGGGAAAAACCAAACAAAATAATTTTTTTTGTTTCATTTTTTAAATCTTAAAGTTTGTATTTTTAAAAAAAGAAAAATCTAGATTGCTCCATTCATCAAAATCACCTCTTCCATGTGATCCATCAGAATAAGAAAAAAGTAAATATTTGTATCTATAATTCATGCAGCTTTTATAGTTTCTATATACAAAAAAATCTTTGTTGAAAATTTTGGTTGTACCCATATTATCTATTGCATTATTTGTATCTGCTATCAAACCTAAGGTGTGTCCTAGGTGATGAACAGTTGCACCAACAATTAATCTTTTCCTTGAAAAAAAGGGCATTGTTTCTTTTAGCCACTCAGTTGATACTGCAAATGAATCAAGCCCATCCCATCCAAAAAAAGGAAAATTAAGGTCAGGGCAGTAATTGCAAATTATACCATAATGAAATATTCCTTTCCTCGGATTAGTTAAATTATTTTTCAAAAAATATTGCCAGTATAAGTCCCTTAGTTTTGCAAAAGAAAACTTTGATTTACAGTAAGGAATCTGTTCTCCACCTCCTAGTTCTCCAGTATCTATGTGTAAAGTGATATCTTTATTTTCAAAGATATCTATTAGTCTCTGAAGTAATTCTTGAGATGGTTTATTTGTTTCTTCTGGATTTTCACATGGCATATAGTCGAGCTCTAAAAAAATATCTTTTTTATTATGGATTTGAACCCCAATTGTCAGTATAACATTCCTCAAAATTATTAAGAGAATCATTATCTGGATCTAGGTTCATATGATCATCCCATATTGTTTTATTGTAACCATATTTTTCTTCCCAGGAATCTGGAATACCATCATTATCTGTGTCTATTCCTGAGAAAATAATTTTATTTTCTGGGATTTCAAATTTAAAACCATTCATATATTCCTTATTTTTTTTGAAATTTGGACCCGTGTTCTCGATTTTTTTGTTTCTATATGGATAATAAAAGGTTAAGCCAGGTATCCATGTAACTTTACAGTTTTTCCATCCTAATAAAAAACTAGGTCCAAAAAGACTTCCCCAAAAATTATTCCTTGCATCACAATATGATTTTTTTATTTTTATTCCAGAGAGATGGTGATTATAAATATTACAATCTTTTATTGCGCAATTGTTGTCTTTTTCTATATATATTCCATATCTTAAACCATTTAGAATGTTACATTTTTCTATTGTTATATTTTCAGATGGCGTTCTAAAAGAAATTCCAAAATGTGTATTTTTTACAAAATCACATGATTTTATTAAAATGTCTTCAGAGGAATAAATACAAATTCCTACGCCATTATGGTTAATTATTGAGTTATTTATTGTGATTTTTTTACTTGAAACTAAAAAATTCCGCCTAGATTTACACTGTTATCACTAATATTGCAAGATTTTAATTTAAGTTTTTTTGTGTCATTAAAATATGTTGATATTCCGTTGTTATTAAAATAAGAAAAGGAAATCTCATTATTTGTCCCATGGTTCACATTTATACCGATGGAGTTATGGTTAAAGTTACATCCACTTATTTTATTATTTTCTGAAGAATCAATTAAGATTCCTTCACCATTTTTTTTGAAAAGTACAATTATCAATAGTATTATTTGAACAACTATTAAGATAAATTCCAGATTTAGTGTTATAGAAAATACAATTCTTAATGAATGTATTGTTTGAATCGATTTTCATTCCAGAATTTTTTGGTTTGCCATTTGAATTTCTAATTGTAAAATTTCTAAATTCTATATAGGGTTTTGTTGTTTCTACTACTTCCGAATTATATTCTCCGTCAATAATTGTATTTGTTGTGTTTTCTCCAATTATTTTTATTGATTTATTAATCTTTAGTGTCTCGTTATAAATTCCATTGTATACAAATATTGTATCAAGATTAGAAGCATTATCAATTGCATCTTGAATTTTTAAGTAGTCTTTTCCACCACTATCATCTACATAAATATCTTTTGAATTTTTATTACTAATTGAGTTTACAGTTGATGTTAAAACAACTATTGCAAATATTATTGAAAGTATTTTTTTTATTATCATGTGTTTTTTGGCCACTCAAAATGAGTGTTTTTAAAGAAATCAAATTCCATACCTGCCCAATCATTGTAATCTACTTTACCGTTATCGCCATCTGAAAAATCTAGAATTGAATATGTGTATCTATAATGCATAATACTCTTGTAGTTTCTATATTTCCAAAACTCTCTATGTAATGGTTTTGTTGCACCATGGTTATCATTTCCCCCAAAATCATCTACTACTAGACCCATGGTATGACCTAGTTCATGCATACTGCCGTGGGTTATTAGTTTTTGCCGGGGTTGTATTTGTTGATTTTTTTTAAGTACATCTGCAGAAATACAAAAACCATTCAGGTGCCCCCATCCAATCATTGCAAAACCATTTCCTGGGCCTTTATCACAAATGAGTCCATAGTGGAATATATTTTTACGAGGGTTTTCTAAATCATTATGTAAAAAATAATCCCAGTAAAGGTCAGTTAGAGTATCAAAATTAAAGTTTGTAACATATGGAATAACTTCACTTCCGCCAAGACTTCCAAGATCTACATTTAGGTTTATATCGTGCTCAGCGAATCTTAGTTTCATCTCATCTATTAATTCTTCTGAGGGCATGTTTGTTGCTCCCTCAGTATGCGACTCTGTCCAGTCAAATTCTAAAAATATATCTTTCTGAAATGGATTTGCCCCCCATTCATATGCATAGCATTCTTCTATAGAGGACTTTGAATAACCTTCTGTTTTATTCAATTTTCCATCTTAACGTGTG
>CAZWYI010000007.1:0-71067 GCA_964638155.1 uncultured Thermoplasmatales archaeon
ATTTTTAGTTTTCGCTACAATAATTATATAATAATATTCAATGAAAGACAGCCTTTGATTTTGGCACTTTTAGTTTCTTAAAATGAAAGTACTATATATTTAATGTTTAATATAGAAATATTCCATAATATTTATATATCTTAAATATATAGGGTCTTACTAAATATAAAACATAAATTATATATATTATGAAATACAAATATATAAACAAAGAAACAAAAAAATGTGGTTAATATGAAAAACAAGATTATATCGGTAGCGATAATTTCGATTTTGATGTTAGTAGGTTCTATATCATCAGTAAGTAGTGATTCTTTAGATGGAGAAATAGACGTTGAGATTTCCCAAACCTTAGGAATTGTAGCACCTCATCTAGATCTATCAAATGAATCTGAAATAAATCTACAAGTTGAAACAGTAGAAGATGAAAATGAAACAAGATACATGGTAAATGATACAATTACAATAAATCTAGATATAGATAACAACAGTGATAGAATTTTTAATTTTACATTGCCTAGATCTATAATCTATAGTGCTGTAATGATAAGAAAACCATTGTTACAGCTAAACTTATGGTGGCCAATAAAAGGATTACTTGATAGAATAATGCCTGTAAGAAAACTTTTTGGATCAGCTAATGTTGTAGATTCATATCTTGGAAAAAACAAAACACAAGAGATATCTTTACCAGTAAATTACAATTTGATTGGTAATGACCCAGCAAATGTAACTAGTGAAAACATGACTATGTATTTTAGCGTCATGGGATTTTTACCAGCTGATATAAACGGGTTTGATAAGCTACCAATCGTAGATATTCAAAAAATAGATTTAACTGTAAACTACATTTTACCCTAAAAAAATAATCTCTAATATTTCTCTTTAATTTTTCTTAAATCTCTTTTTAAAAAAAAATATTTTTTGCCGCAGTTGCAGAGCTATTTCAAATAAGCAGCAGTGAAATAACCCTGCAACATAATTGCAGCATGTTTGACACCATGGTTGTCCTCTTTTTCATTCCATTTGACTATTACGTCTAGTTGGTCAAAGAGGGACCCGTATTGGTATCAAAATGTTTCCTTGTTTTTGCATCTCCAATCACGAATCATAGAGACCTTCGAAACAAGGATGGAAAATTATAGTAAAGTACTACTTAATATTTGTTTTGGTGATAATTCAAAGATAAGAATTGATTTTATCTCTAAGCAATTTAGCTTTGCTTCTAGATTTTAAATAAAATTCTTTATCTGATCCAGCATATATTATACCACGAGAAGAATTGATAATAGCCATTTTTCCCTTTTTATTAGTACCATAATTAACTGTTTTTTCAACATCTCCACCCTGAGCACCAATACCGGGCAGCAAAATTGGAATGTTTTCACCTAAAATATTTCTAATTTCTTTAAGTTCCTCTGGATAAGTAGCACCGACTACTGCACCACAATTTTCAAACTTTTCATTCCATTCTGAAATTTTTTCTGAAACTTTTATATAAACAGGTTTTTTTGGTGTTTTAAGATCCTGAAAATCTTTTGCAGAAGGATTAGAGGTTCTACATAAAATAAAACTAAGTTTATCACTATATTCAAGAAACGGTTTAATTCCATCTACACCTAAATAAGGATTAACTGTTGTTGAATCAGAATTAAGTGTTTCAAAAATTGATTTAGCATATTTTTTTGCAGTATTACCTATATCATTTCTTTTACCATCAAGTATTGTAACTATTTCATCTGGAATATAATCCATTGTTTTTTCTAAAAGAAAATACCCTTTTTTTCCAAGTATTTCATAAAAAGCCATATTTATTTTATATGCACAAACCAAATCTTTAGTTGCATCAATAATTTTTTTATTGAATTCTAAATAAGGATTTTTGTTTTCAAAAACATGTTTTGGCATTTTATCTCTATCAATGTCAAGTCCTACACATAAAATACTATCATTCTTTTCAGAAATTCTTTTAAGTTTTTCTTTAAAGTTCATATTTTTCAAATGCTGAATGAAAAAACTAGGATATAAATTAATTGCGTTTTTTCGTTTATTTATTTAACAAGAAAACAATTACCTCTGTTCCGATATGAAAATAATTTACGCTGTTTGTGCATGGGGTCTAGGTCATGCAACACGTTCTTTACCAGTAATTCGTAAACTAATAAAGGAAGGTAATGAAGTAACAATTATATCAGAAGGTCGCTCACTAGATGTTTTAAAAAATGAACTAGGCGATAAAGTTTCTGAATATTTAACTATTCCAGGCTACCCCATGCTTTTATCAAAAAACTCAAGGCAATTTATGGCTAAAAGTGTTGTATATTGGCCCCTATTTATACATAAGATGAGAAAGGGACTAACAATATTAACTAAAATACTTAAAAATAGAGAATGCAACCGCATTATATCTGATGCTCGTTATGACATGTATAGTAAAAAAATACCCAGTTTTTTTATTTCACACCAGATGCGGATTATGAATCCTTTACGACTTGAAATGTTTGAACGAGGAAGTGAAATATTTAATCTTTTTTTCTTTAAACGTTTCAGAAGAATTATTATTCCTGATTTTAAAAGTGATAGCCTCTCAGGTGATTTATCACATAACCTAAATCGTATAAATGAAAAAAAACTAAATTATGTAGGAGTTCTTTCAGATTTTAAGAAAAAAAATACTTCAAAAGATATAGATTATTTGATAAGTATTTCCGGCCCTGAACCGCAAAGAACAATGTTTGAAAAAAAACTTTTAGATCAAATTGATTGCCTGTCAGGTAAAATTGTCGTAACCCTTGGTAAATCAGAAAAAAAAGATAAATACAAAGATAAAAAATATGAAACTTATTCATTTTTACCAAAAGAAAAAAGAGAGGATTTTTTAAACAGAAGTAAAATTGTTATATCACGAAGCGGCTATAGCACAATCCTAGATCTAGCAGTGATAGGAAGCAAGGCCTTAATGGTCCCAACTCCCGGTCAAGTCGAACAAGAATATCTTGCTAAATATCATAACAAAAAAAGGTTTTTCCATTGTGTAAATCAAGATAAATTAGATCTATCAAAAGATATAGAAAAAGCTGAAAAATCAAAAGGTATAAAAAAAGACATAGACGTTGATAAAAATGTTGAAAAGATTATAGATATAGTATATAATCAAACAGATAAAAATTTATTATAAAAAATTTGAAGGTAAATACTAAATATGTTTTATTAATCATGTGGAAAAGATAATGCCAAGAGAAATTTACAAAAAAATTGCAAATCTACATAAAACATGGGTTTTTTGGTTATTGATAATTACAGGTATAGCAATTTTTATTAGATCAATTCCAACCTGGATAAATGCAGCATGGGGATGCGATTTTGGGATATACTATGGTATTGCAAAAGATTTTGTAAAAACAGGTGAACTATATCAACCCTATTACGGCTGGGGTAGCAGCTATAATTATTTTCCAGTGTTGTATTCAATATCAGGAATAGGACACTGGATTACAGGAATTGATATTTTAACAGTTATGGCAAAGATTACACCTATATTCGGTGGACTTACTGTATTAATTTTTTATTTTTTGGTTTATGAAATATTTGAAAATAGAAAAATAGCTATTTTATCAGCCTTGGTATTAGCTGTATTACCATTTCATGTGTATCAATTAAGCCATGCATCACCTCTTACTATGGGCCATTTTTTTATGATTCTATCCCTATATTTCTTTGTAAAATATAGGAAAAAAACTATGTATTTTTATCCTCTAATTATTTCAACAATTCTACTAGTAATGTCGCATCATTTGACTACTTACTTTTATCTAATATCTTTGATTCTTATTGTGTTTTTTGAAAATGCAAGTAAAAATAATTGGACTAAACATTTGAGAAAAGATATTTATTATATCCTTTTTACTTCAGCATTTGTTTTTTCATATTGGGCTTTTATCGCAACTCCAGTGTTTGAAGGTTTTATGAATAATAGTATCAAAATTTTTGGAGTAGGACTTAATTCAACTTTTACAATTATTCTTTTCTATATTATGTTTTTTGCTATGTTTCTATTTATTAGGATAATAAGAGTATCAAATACTAAAATTAAAGAATCAGAAAACAAATCTATTTGTTTGTTAAAAAAAATAAACCCGTTTATAAAAAAAGATAAAACAAGCAAAAAATCAAGGATACTTCTTTTTTTAATAGCTTTTTTTGCTAGTATAATATCTCTATCTATTTTTTTGAAATATCCTTTGCCTTGGACTGGATTTACTCTAAATATACGAGCAATTATTTTAACAATTCCTCTTATTATATCAGTTTCGCTTGCATTAGCAGGTTTTAGATATACATCTCAAAGTAAAAATGGTTTTACCATTAGAGGTTGGCTTTTTGCAATACTTATTTCACTTTTCTATGCTATGATAACAAACAATACTCACCTATATCCTCATAGGCATTTTGAATATTTAATGTATCCTATATCCGTTCTTGTAGTCTTTGGAATAGGGAGCATGTTTTCTGATCCATTTTATAAAAAATTATTTTCAGTGATTAAAAGTAAACTCAGTTCAGGTCAAATAAAAATTAATTTTTCTTTAAAGAAAACTGGAAATATTGCTATTATATTAATAACACTTTTAATAGTTTCAAACGCTGCATCTGTATATCCATCTCATGAATCATTGAATCAATCAAGTGAAGAGATAACATCTGAAAATATGGAAATTATAACTTGGATGGGAAAAAATATTGATAAAAAAAATAGTCTTATAACTTCTGATCATAGATTAGAAAGAATGCTTGAAGCAGAGGGTTTCAACACGTCTAAAGACGGTATAGTATATCTTTGGTCTGCAGAAAATCTTTCAGAATATTTTGAAGAATTATACGGCCTGGGAGAGAATCATTATAAGATAACTCATGTAGTAGTTGACAAACTTATGAAAGAAGAACTTGTTCATATTGGACCAGACAAAGGTAAATTTAGAACTATTTATATGACAAATGAAACCTGGACTGCGGCCTATGATAAATTTTCTAGACATCCTTTTGAGTTGGTTTATAGAAATGAAAGTATGGAGATAGATGATGAAACAGGTGAACCTGTCCAGTGGGCAGAGGTCTACAAAATAAATTGGACTTATATTAGAAAAATATTTCATCCAAACGAACTAATATATGGAGATGAAACTTTCAAATGAAATACTCTGTGATAATCCCTGCTTTAAACGAGGAAAGAAATATAGGCAATTGCATAAAAAAAGTTAAAGAGCAAATTTCAAAGGATACCGAAATTATTGTTGTAGATGGATATAGTAAAGATAGGACAGTTGAAATTGCAGAAAATTTAGGTGCAAAAGTTCTTTTTGAAAAAAAACCAACGATATCAGCAGGTAGAGACACTGGTTTAAGAAATGCAAAAGGTGAAATTGTTTTATTTGTAGATTCTGATGTAATGCCTTCTGATTTATGGTTTGAAAAAATTACAAAGCCATTTTTAGATAAAGCAGTTGTTGCAGTTGGAGGAATGACTTATCCAAACGGCGACGGTTTAATTGATAATGCAGGAATGAGACTTGTTTTTGCCTTTATCGCACCGATTCTTTTTAAATTTCAAATACCACTTGTAACAGGAGCAAATATGGCTCTTAGAAAAAAAGAAGCACTCGAAGTAGGGAGCTTTATTAGAGAACAAATACACGGAGAAGATACAAGTATTTTTCTTAGAATTAAGAAAAAAGGAAAAATTGTTCATTCTAGAGCAATCGTTTTAGTTTCAACACGCAGGATAAAAAATTGGGGTCTATGTAAATATCTTTCATTTAATATTAGGAATTATGTCAGCCTATTAAAATATGGTAAACCAATAAAAGATGGATACGAACCTATTAGAGAAAAAGAATAAAATTTATTTTTTGAATAGATAAGGACTTAGTGAAGACATTATAGTTTTTGGGCTTGCAAATACATCTGTTGCAAAGTATTGATACCATCCACACTCTCTATTACATTCTTTCATCTGTTGTCTTGCTTTTTTTGCTTCTTCTGATCTGAAAAAGTCCATGAGATCTCCTTTTGTTAAATCAAATAGTCTTTCACCAATTGTTCTGCACGGATAAAAAAGACCACCATCTGAATCAATTATAATTGAACTAGTCGAGCATCCATTTGGTTTATTTATATTATCAAGAAATCCTATTGGGGTAGTAATTGTATTTGGATATTTTTTCTTTAATTTTAATATTTTATCTTTGAATTTCTTTGGATCTGGATAAAAATCATCTGTTCCATCCAAGTGACATGCAGGCATAATAACAGTTCTAGCATTAACATCAAAAACTTTTTTTACTTTTTCTTCAACTGAATCCATAGTATCTTTTGTTACAACTACCTGGATGCATATTTCAGGACCATAACTTTGGAATTCTTTAAGTCGCTCAAAAAATTCTAGATTATCATGACCTTCATCTATACTAATATGTAAATAATCTATGTGTTTTCCATATTCATCCATAGGTCTTTTATCAAGTAGATGACCATTGGTTGTAAAAAATAGTGTGAAAGGCTTAGTACAAGCATATTCTAATATTTCTCCAAGATCTTTTCTTACAAGAGGGTCTCCCCCTTCAAGGCTAAGTACTACTATACTACTATTTGCAATATTATCAATTACTTTTTTTACTCCTTCAAGAGGTAAATCAGGTGTATCTTCCATCCAAACATTACAAAAAGAACATCTCAAAGTACATTTATGAGTGACTTTATATGATGCATAAAAAGGATATATGCTTTCACCCGCTAGTTTATTTTGCATTGCACAACTAGCAGTTTTTAGATATTTTGATATAGGTAAACGTTTCATAGTTAAACCCCTTATTTTTTGAAGGGAATATGTTTTCTTTGATAAGTTTTATGGAAAAGAAGGATTTAAAATTACCATAAGTAAAAAATAGGGAGCCTAAAATAACAGGTTTCTGTGAGACGTAAAAACAAAACAGTAAAAATACCTATTATTCTAAGTATTGCTATCAGTATAGCTGTAATATTGATCATATTATACTTTACTGTAGATCAAAACACAATTGAGACATTAAAAGTAACCGAACTAAATTATGAATTTTTAGTTCTTGCAGTAATCCTAAACTTTACAAACTGGATATTTTGGGGAGCAAGGCTAAAGGTTATTGCATGTGAAATTGACAAAGATATAGAATTAGGGTATTTAGAATCACTAAAAATTGTTATAACAAATATGTTTCTAGCTAGTATTACGCCTTCTATGGCAGGAGGAGAACCAGTACGAATTTACCTTTTAAACAAAAAAGGAATGAGTTTTGGCAGTGCAAGTGCTTCAGTAATATCTGAGAGGTTAACTGATGCTATTTTTGTTTTAATTTTAGTTCCAATTTCATTTTTCATATTTAGCAAATTAGCAGCAAAAAACGCAGCTGATATTGGATATCTAAATATCGCATTATTAATTGGAGTTTTTGTTTTTGTAACTTTTTTTATAATATTTCTTTACGCTATTGCAAAACCAGAAAAAACAAAGAAATTTCTACTTTGGGTAAACAACAAATTTAGTAGATTCTATAAAAACAAAGATACACACCTTAAAACAGTTGAAAAAATCAATAGAGAAGTAGATAACTTTCACAGCGGAATAATACTTTTCAAGGGAAAAGGAAGAAAATCATTATTAAAAGCTGGGATTTTTACTGCAATCTCCTGGTCTGCCGGGTTTATGATACCTTCTATGCTACTAATGTTTCTAGGATTACCGCCTTATTTTATTGAGTCATACGCAGCACAAACACTCTTGTTAGTAATAATTATGATGCCTACAATGCCTGGTAGTTCTGGAGTAGCAGAGGGCGGAGCTACAGTTTTATATGGCGTGATCATTGGTTTTTCCCAGTCTTTATTAGGGGTCTTTATACTTCTTCATCGAATGATTACTTTTTATATGAATTTCATTTTTGGTGCTATATTCCAATATAGCGTTTTTAAATCTGTGGCCTCTTTTTCAATGGATAAAATCAAAAAATATGAAAAAAAAGAAGAGATCGATGATATAGAAAAGTAAATACTAGATAAAAACAGCCGTCAACATTAAATATTAAATCCTCATTCAGCAAATCCTATGAAAAAAGCAGATCGATGCATTTCATGCGGGAAAGGACTAATTGAACAGGGTTATACAACCTTTAAATGCCCTAACTGCGAAGAAATAATAGGCAGATGCAATAGCTGTAGAGAACAAAGTGTAAAATATAACTGCCCTAAATGCAGTTTTCAAGGACCATAAAAACTTTTAGGAGGAAAATAAAATGGGTTCAGTAATAGCTCTTATACGTGTAATGCCAAGTGAAGTAATAGAAGATGAAAAACTCAATAAAATGATTGAAGACATAAAAAATATAATAAAATCACCAGCAAAAGTTGGTAGAATAGAAATAAAAAATGTTGCATTTGGTTTAAAAGGACTAGATGTAACTGTTGAAGTACCAGACGATGCAGGTGGACTAGACCCTGTAGTTGACACAATCAAAAAAGTTGAAAATGTTGATAGTGCAGAAGTAACAGATGTTGGAAGAATATAAAAACATCTTTTTTTTCTTAATTTTTTATGACGCTTTACCTTTAGGTTTTTTTAGATGATCTGAAAAATTTTTTAAAGCACTATTACCCATTTCTGTAGGATAATATACTGGATATGCTGAATTACTGGTGTCACCCTCTACAAGCTCTGCCATATACATTTTTTTGATATGCCATTTAACTGTATGATGGTTTAAATCAAGTGCATTTGCAATTTCAAGTAAATGTTTTCCAGGATTATTACGTAGATACCTCATTATTTCCCTAGCATTATCGTTTTTAAGAATAGACTCAGCTATTGCTTCTTTTCTTGCTTCAACCCCTCCATCTACAAGATAAAATACTTTTTTTCCACCAATGGTTCTACTTCTTACTAGATTAGTTTGCTCAAGTTTTCTAAGATGCCATGCAGCATTACTTGGTTTTAAATCAAGTTCTCTAGCAATTTCACGTAAATGCGAACCAGGGTATTCCTCAATATAGGTATAAAGATTTTTTCTAACATCTGTATCTAATACATTTTCTGGAGTGACATATTTAATTCCACCAAATGTAAAAAATGCTATAATTGTAGCTATTGCAACAACAAGAACCGCAATTGATATACCAATTGTATCAAGAGAAGGACTTATAGCTGAACTTTCAGCAGATACAGTTTGAACAAAAAAACAAAATAGCATAAACAAAAAAAATATTTCTAGCATTATTTTTCTATACTGACGCATGTCATCCCATCCCTAACTTTTTAAATACTTCGAGTGCAAATAAAATAAATCAGTTGTATACTTAAAAACTTTACTTATGTGTAAAATAAGCTACAATTTTTCCATTTTTATTTTCAATTCTTACAAAACCAAAACGCTCAAACTGTATTATTTCTCCAGTTTTTAGGTTTTTAACATTGTTTTCTGCATAACCATGTATTTTTTTAAGACTGTTTTTGTTAAATTTTTTATTTTTAAATAATAAATCAGGTACAAAAACATCTATTTCAATAAAGTCCTCTGTAGTCCACTGTATTTTAAGAGAATCAGGCATTAATTCTTCACCTTTATAACTGCCTTTAATTACTTCATCTTTTTTATGTATTTCAACATTAAAAAGATCCTTTAATCTAAAAATATCAGAAGTATTTAGTTTATCCATATCCTCTTTTTGAACAAAAAATATTTTATCTGAATCAATTTTTCTAAAACCTAACTCTTTATTTGTAGGATGAAGAGGAATTTTTTTATTTAGTTTAGGAGCATCTGAAACAAATAGTTTTACTGGATTTTTTACAAAAAAGAATCTTTTGGCAACTGGATCAATAATCTTTCTATTTTCAGATTCAACAAGGCTAAAAGTAACTGTTGACTCAACTTTTGAAATACCTTGTGATAAAACAAAATTTTTTATCGCAAGTGGTTTAATACCACGTTTTTTTAGGCCACGCAGGGTAGGAAGACGTACATCATCATAACCAGATACCAAGTTTTGTTCAATTAAAGGCTTAATTTTTCTTTTTGATACAGGCATCCCTTGGATGTTTAGTCTTGCAAACTCCATAAGATTAGGTTTTCTAAGTTCAAGTAAATCAAGTAGTTTAAAATAGCATTCATCGCGGAGTTCATATTCTTTTGTTCTAAAAGGATGGGTGACACCACTGAGGCTATCTTCTACTGCTCCAGCAAAATCATAAGTCGGCCATACTCTATATTTATCTCCTTGCAAAGGATGCTTTTTTTCAATGATTCTAAAAAGAGTAGGATCCCGCATAGCTGTATTATCGCAGGCCATATCACCTTTTAAACGTAGTATCGCATCATCAAGATCACCATTTATCATATCTCTGAATCTATCAAGGCTACTTGCGCATTCTATATTTCTGCATTTGCATTCCACACCCGTATATCTACATTCCTTTATTTTTTCTGATTTGCAATCACAAACATAGGCATTGCCGTCTTTTATTAGTTTTTCAGCAAGCTTGTAATGTTTATCGATGTTATCTGAAGTGTGATATTCTTCATCCCATTCTATATTAAGCCATTTTAAATCTTTTTTTTGCTCTTCATAAAATAAAGCTATGGCATTTTCAGGGTTTGTATCATCAAAACGAAGTATAAATTTTCCATTATATTTTTTTGCATATTCACTGTCAACAACTGCTGCTTTTGCATGGCCTATATGTAAGTAACCATTTGGCTCAGGTGGAAAACGAGTAACTACTTTTCCTTTGGTAGCGTTTGGTAGATCTGAAAGACTGTAATCTCTCTCTCTTTTTTCTTTTTTTAATAATTCTGGGGCTATTTTTTCAAGCTCTTTTTTTTGTTCAGATATACTTTTCTTATTTACTTCAAAGATAATTTTTTTTACAACAGGTATAATTTCCCTTGGGTTAATTCCCTCTTTTTTTAGTTCACCAATTACTTTACCAATAACTGCTTTAGAATTTGCTTTACCGTTGAATTGTATAGCATTTTGAAGAGCATATTTTTGGGCAGTCTCTTTTATTTTATCTATCATTTTTATCAAACAAAAAAATGTTTTATTTTTTTCTTTCTATAGCGTAATCTGCTAGATTCATAAGAATTTGTTTTGATTCAGAGTCTGGAAGGATTAGTATAGATTTTTTTGCATTATCTATATATTCTAACGCTTCTTTTTTAGCATATTCTATTGAACCAGTTTTTTCAAATATTTTATAGATTTTTCTTATATCTTCATCTGATGCATTTTTGTTTCCAAAAATTTTTAAAAGTTCTTTTTTATCAATTCCTTCAGCATTGTTAATACTATGCACTGCGATAAGTGTTTTTTTCCCGTTTCTTATATCATTTCCAATGTCTTTTCCTAAAGTTTCCTCACTGCTACTTATATCAAGATAATCATCCCATATTTGAAAGCCTAGCCCTAAAAAAAGACCATATTGATTTAAGGCATTTGCTTTTTCTTTATCACCTTCTCCAAGTATTGCTCCTGCTTCTGCAGCATATTGAAAAAAAACAGCTGTTTTCTTACGTATCATTTCAATGTATTGATCCTCAGTTACATTATTTCTTTGTTCATATTCTATATCTAGCTGCTGACCTTCGCATATCTCTCTAATACAGTCGATGAGACCATATTCAACATTTTTAAAAACTTCAGGACTGTTAGGTATTTTGTGCATTGATTCAAAAGCCTTTGTAAAAAGTAAATCACCTGCTATTATTGCAGTTGGTTCACCATATTTTGTATGTACAGATGGTTTTCCTCTTCTGAGTTTTGATTTATCCATAATGTCATCGTGGACTAGAGTAAAATTATGTATTAATTCTAAACCTATAGACAAGTAAACAACATTTAAGACATCTCCGCCTACTGCTTCACATGAAACCATAGAAATACATGGTCGAAGTCTTTTGCCACCAGCAAATGGTAGATGTCTTGCTGCATCATATAGTGTTTCTGGTCCACCGTTTTTTAGGTACTTTTCTAATTCTTTATTAAAAAAATCTGCTCTTTTTTTAATTTCATGTTTTATATCCATAGTTGGTCTCCTATAACTGTCCATTCTACATTTCTAAGTTCATTTATATTTTTTGATCCAGTTAAAAACATTGCAGCTCTTAATTCTTTTATTATAGCATCAATTTCAAATAATGTTTCTTTTTTTCCAATTATTGCAGGTTTTAATAGAGTATTTGCAATACCTGCTGCATCTGCACCAAGCATAATAGCCTTTGCAGCATCAAGCCCATTTCTAATACCACCAGTACCAATTATTGGAATATTCCAATCTGTTGCATCACCTGATTCAATAATGGAAGTAGGTGTTGGAATACCCCAATTCCAAAAAGTGTTACCTCCTCGAGCATGAAGCGTATCATCTTTTAATTTAGCTCTGTGGTGTTCTATTGCTGCAAAACTTGTTCCACCTAGTCCTCCTACATCAATTCCAGAAATTTTTGTTTTTACAAATTTTTCAGCTAATTCATAGGAGATACCTGCCCCTGATTCTTTTATAATGACAGGTTTGTCTAGTTTTTCTGCAAGTTTTTTAACTATTTTAAAAGCACCTTTTGCATTTGAATCGCCTTCTGATTGTATAATTTCTTGTAAAAAATTAAGACACACTGCAAATACATCTGCATCAATCATATCTATCATTTCTAATGCATTTTGATAAGATTTATCAAATCCCCATTCTACAATTTGAGAAACACCTATATTTGCAAAACGAAGTGGTATATCATAGTCTTTTACAACAGAATATGTTTTTTTAAGATCTTTTTTTTCAATCGCTGCCCTTTGCGACCCAATACCCATACCTATTTGATATTTTTCTGCGGCAATTGCTAGATTTTTGTTAATTTTTTCTGCTTTTTTATATCCGCCAGTCATACTAGCAATTATAATTGGTGCATCTAATTTTTTTTCAAATAAAGTCGTTGTATAGTCTATTTCGTCTTTATTTAACTCGGGAAGGGCATTGTGTACTATTTTTATATAATCCCAGTAATTTATATCTGAAGATATATCATTTTCTAGTGATATTTTTATATGTTCATCCTTTCTTGACTCTGTTTGATTCATTTTACTTCACCATAAATAATAGTTTTTTTACATTCCTCTCCACTCAAAGTTTTGTATAAACAATCTGGTTTATTACCATTTACTAAAACTGTGTCAATACCCTTTTCTGCAATTTTCTTAATAGTATTTATTTTACCAGTCATTCCTCCTGTAACATCTGAATGTTTGTCTAGAGAGGTTTTTAAATTATCAAGGCCTTTTATATCTATTTCTCTTATAAATTCTGCTTTATCATCTTGTTTAGGATTAGATGAATATAATCCATCTTCATCAATTGCAAAAACTACCTTTTCCGGTTTAAAATATTTTGCAAGTTCATAAATTAAAAGATCACCTGAACATATAGAAAAACCAAGTTTTTTATCAAGCACTACATCGCCAAAAGTAACAGGTACAAAATCTTTTTCAAGATATTGTTTAAAAATTTTTAGATCTGTTTTTTCATAAAGATGGTTATCTAATCTTAATATCGCATGTGGCGGAATTGAAACCCCTGGAATAAAATTCCTCTGAAGCGATCGTAAAACGTATGTATTTAAGGTTTGAACTTTTTCAAGTATTTCAGAAAAGCCTATTATTTGATCACTATTTGAAAAACCTTCATTTAAATTATATTTTTCCGCGAGTATGTGTCCAAAAGATCCTGCCCCATGGATAATAATAATTTCTTTATTTGCTTTCTTTAGTTGTTTTGAAATATTATCCATAGTTTTTGTTTTGAAAGTGTCTTCTTTTGTTTTATCAGTGATAACACTGCCACCGATTTTTATAGTAATCATTAGCTGGAGAATAAAATACTATTTAAAAAGTATTTTCGTAAAGTTATACTTTAAAAAATCATTGGATTGAAAATATTTTAATATTAATCTTTGTTTTATTGGCTATGATCATATCATTAAATTCCAGAGGAATAAAGCCAACGATAGTATATTGACCTGGTAATACCTGATATGGAAACAGTAATCTAATTAAGGTAAAAATTGAGCCTCTCTGATTCCATGAATGATTAATATATACTTTTTCTTTAGCTGGAACCTCTATTGTTGTAATTACGGGATTAAACCCTGTTGAATAAAATGGATAACCATATACTGTCATTTTGAAAGCATTTTCTATAATTAGATTATGAGTATTAGTGTTTGGAAACCACAATGTTATATTTTTATAGCCTCTATTAATAATCTCAAAATAAATATTTATATCTTCTCCAAGGCTATAATTTTCTTTATCAGTTTTTAATGATATGGTTAGATTCCCATAAGGATTTGTCTCGTTTGAAATACTTATTATATCGATTGGGGGCCCCCACATTTCAATAGAATATAAATCAGTACGTAATACTGCTGTAAAGGTAACTCTTTTACCGATTTCTTTAAATTCTTCTGGTAAATTGGTCGGATTGTATCTATTTATAAGATGATCATCGTAGTATTGGCCTACATCTGCAAGTATCCCATAAAACCCTCCTTCAAAATCATTGTAAACAATAGTTCCAGAATCCTCAAAGGATGACTGTGAAATTTCTAAATTTGTTTCACTAATTTCTTTTTTGGAAGTATTATTTTCTATTGCTTGAGAAGTAAATGTAAACACCAAAAATATAATTAGGGATACAGCTAAAACTTTTTTATTCATTTATACACCTTATTTAAGTTCTTTTATTATTAATATTATATAATTTTAATGGTATATAAATATTGGCTTTCATTGGCTATTAAACAAATTTACGGGAAAATTATCGTTTTCGGGTCATCATAGTCTTATCTTTATTTGCCTCATGTATAAGCCATAAAGCAATTGGCATACCATCAGTATGCATAACTGTTTTTGACATACGAGTTATCTCTTCTGTTGGATGTTTTTCACAGCATTCTTCGCAAACAAAAATGTTATCTTTAAATACAAGACCTGATGGATTATTACTTAAGGAAATTTTTTTATTACAAACTGAACAAGTTTTTTCTGGCATTTTTTAACTCCACAAACTAAAATTCTATATGTTTTTGATATTTATAAAATCAACTGTATTTTCCCTGAAAAATGATTAAAATGAAATATTTTATAAAACCTAAGAATATATCTTAGTGTGTGGAAGGAGAGCAGATGGAGTCTACTGTTAATACAAACGATAAACAAGTTTTAGAAAAAGTAAAAGGTCTCGGCGGAAAACCCAAAATTGCTTATTTTTCCATGGAAATTGGTATAGACGAACACATTCCTAGTTACAGTGGTGGCCTTGGAGTTTTAGCAGGAGACACAATTAAATCTTGTGCTGATCTAAATGTACCAATCGTTGGTGTCACACTTGTTTCTGAGAATGGCTATTTTTATCAAAAAATAGATGAAAATGGTAACCAAGAAGAACAACCAATGGAATTCCCTGTCTCAAAGTTTCTGACTTTACTACCTAAAAGAACTTCTGTTAAAATAGAAGGTAGAGACGTAGAAATAAAGGTATGGCTATATCAAAGAAAGGGGATTAGTGGATATATTGTACCTGTTTTTTTCCTAGATACAAATGTAGAAGGAAACAGTGATTGGGATAGAGAACTAACAAAATATTTGTATGGTGGCGACAACAAATACCGTCTTGCTCAAGAGATAATTCTTGGTGTAGGCGGTGTTAAAATTTTAAAAACTCTAGGTTATGATACCATTGATAGGTTCCATATGAATGAGGGGCATGCTGCTTTTGGAACCCTTGAGTTATTTAATAGATATAACGATGTTGAAAAGGTTAGAAAACAATGTGTTTTTACTACTCATACTCCTGTAGCAGCAGGTCATGATCAATTTGATGTCAACATGGCAAAAAGTATGCTCGGAAGTCTCTTACCTGATTTTATTTTAAATGATGTTACCTATGAAAATCGGTTAAATATGACTAGGCTTGCCTTATTTTTTAGCCATTATGTAAATGGTGTAGCAAAAAAACATGGGGAGGTTTCCCGTATTATGTTTCCAGGCTATTCAATAGATAGTATTACAAACGGAGTTCATACACCTACTTGGGTATCAGAATCTTTTCAATTTTTATTTGATAAACATATGCCTGGCTGGAGATCTGATCCATATATACTACGCTCTGCTCAAAGCATGGATAAAAATGAAGTCTGGAATGCTCACCTGGGTGCAAAACGTGAATTAATTAATTTTGTAAATACTAGATATAATGTAGGCATGAATTATGATGATTTTACTATTGGCTTTGCACGTAGACAAACAGCCTATAAAAGACCTGATCTTTTGATATCTGATCCTAATCATCTTATTGAAATTTCTAAAAAAGTAGGCCCTATTCAGATTATTTATTCTGGAAAAGCACATCCTAAAGATACATCTGGTAAAGATATAATAAAACATATTTACCAGGTTATGAAAAATATTGAAGGAAAGGTAAAGATCGTATTTATTCATAACTATGATATAACAATCGGTAAGTTGATGACCGCAGGAGTAGACCTATGGCTTAACACCCCGCGGAGGCCAAAAGAGGCATCAGGAACTAGCGGCATGAAAGCAGCACATAACGGTGTTCCACAATTTGGAACTCTTGACGGCTGGTGGCTTGAGGGTTGTATTGAAAACATAACAGGTTGGTCGATAGGTCCAGAGAAAACAGAACAAGACGCTTCAGATGATGAGATAGACAAGTATGATTTGTATAATAAATTAGAAAATACTATTCTGCCTAAGTTTTACAACGATAGAGATAACTGGATTCGAACTATGCGTAGTTGTATTGCAATTAATGCATCTTTTTTTAATACAAATCGTATGATACAGCAATATGTGTTAAATGCTTATTTTATGTAGTAAAAAATTTTTTTCATAGTTTGGCTTGACATCTTCAATATCTTCAACAATTGTTCTTAATATCTCAGCTACACTCCAAGCTTGAGTAATACATCCTCTAGGATCATACACTGGATCACCGTCAAATATTTCATTTATAGAACCATCCCATTTATCGCCAAAAACAAGAAACATAGGTTTTATAAATTCAGTATATGCTTTAATCCGATAGCTTTCATTATTATCATGTATCTTTACATAGGATTTAACAAAAGGACCTAAAAGCCATGGCCAAACAGTACCATTATGATAAGCTGAATCCTTATTGTAAGGCCCAATTAAATGTCCTTTATAGGAAGGATCTTTTGGATTGAGTGTTCTAATACCAAAAACCGTTAAAAGATTTTTTTGAATTTTTTCTACAATCTTTTTTTGAATGAAATTATCAATCATAGTAAAATCAAGAGAAACTAAAAAAATCATATTTGGTCTAAGAGAAATATCTTTTTTGTCTATAACATCATAAAGTTTATCATATTGATTATTAAAACTTTCTTTTACCTTTTTTGATAAATTATCATAAATATCTTTCTTACCTAGTTTTTTAGAAAGAACACTCATTATTTTTAACGCATTATACCATAAAGCCTGGATTTCAACTGCTTTATTATTCCTTGGCGTTGAATGGTAATCATCTATTTTTACATCCATCCATGTTAAACCAGGTTCATGACTGATTAAAAAATCTTTATCCATATGAATATCAAAATCAGTTCCATTTTTGTAAGAATCAATTATTTCAACTAATGTCTTCCAGATTTTTTTAAGAAAAGTAGTATCATTTGTATATTTAAGATATTGATAAACACGATCTATGTACCATAAAGATGCATCAACTGTATTATAGGATGCTTTTGAATCTCTATCGCTAAAAACATTTGGAACAAGACCATTTCTACAATATTTTGAAAAAGTAGTAAGAATATTTTTTGCATCATTAAATCGACCGGTAACTAATGTCAAACCAGGTAAAGAAATAAGTGTATCTCTCCCCCAATCTCCAAACCAAGGGTAACCTGCGATAATAGATTTTCCGTTATTTTTTTTAACAATAAAATTATCTGATGAAACAATTAATCTAGCAAATTTTTTTGATAAATTAGAATTATTGATAATTTTTTGTTTTCTCTTTTTTTCTTCAAAATAAATTCTTTCTGGGTTAATATTAAAATCTTTTTCGGTTGTAAGTACTATATAGTAAGTACATGGTTTTTTAAAATGCTTATAGAAATATCCAATGTGAATAGCATTGTCTATCCATGAATCATTACGATTTCTATCCTTTTCATAGTATAATGTCTCCCAATATTTTCTATTACTATAAACAGAATTTTTAAAAATAATTTTTAAGGTTTTTTTGTTGTTATCAGGTTTTAAAAAAAGAGTGCTGTCTTTTGTTTCTTGGTTAAAAGATAGATAACGCTTACTATTTACATCATAAAAATGCCTGGAATTAATAATTGGCATATGAATCAGGGTTACTGGCTCAGTGTTTTTTATCTCATATCTTAAAATAGTAGTATTCTTACCTTGCTGCATAAACACTGTTTTTTTGATATCTAAATTATCTTTTCTATATACAAAATTTGGAAAATAGTCAAAATTAAAACCTTTTCTAAAATTTTCAAGTGAAATATCCTTGTTATCTTGCTGTATTTTATCAATAACATTTGATACAAAAAGCCATCTCTCTGTAGGAGGGTTAAGGCTTGAAACTAACAGGCCATGAAACTTACTTGTATTTGTATTTTTATGAGTTAGAGATGCATATCCACCTAGGCCATTTGTAACAATCCATTCTCTCATAAAACCTCACTATAAATATTAATCATTCTTTTTGCAACCTTTTCCCAACTAAAGGTTTCAATTGCTCTATTTCTAGCATTTTCACCCATCCATTTAGCTCTTTCTTTATCTTCTAAAACCTGTTTTATTCCCCAGGCTATATCACTAGGTTCATGAGGGTCTATATGAAAACCATTTTGTTTTTCTCCTTCTGGAATAATTTGTTCTCTAAAACCATTTGTACCAGTAGCGCCGACCACTGTTGGCTTACCCATACTCATCGACTCAGTACAAACTATCCCAAATGGTTCATATATTGAAGGAAGAACCACACAATCAGCTGCAGCATAATGTTTGATTCTTTCTTTTTCACTGATAAATTCATTTCTAAAAATAACATTGTTTTCTATTCCCAAATTTTTAACCATGTTTTTTAGGTTCAATTCCATATCTCCAATACCTAAAACAACTAGTTTTGTATTTGGAAAGTTAGAAACAACATCTGGCATTGCCTTTATTAAACTATCAACACCTTTTACTGTTACAAGGCGTCCTACAAAAAAAATCATGTTTTCTTTATCATCGATACCATAGCTATTTCTTAGATTTATTTTTTCTTCATTTGAAACCTTATTTGGATCATATTTATTTGGATCTACACCATTCCAGCATACCCGAATTTTATGTGGAGGAAAGCCCAGTTTTTCAAGTTCATCTTTCATAGAATATGAAACAGTTATCACACAATCCGCTCTTTGTCCTCCTTCAAATTCTATATCTTTTATTGTATGCGATCCTCTTCCCACAGATCTTCCAACTTCTGTAGAATGAACATGAAATATAAGAGGCATTTTTTCTTCATCTTTTACAATCAATCCACCAAGAATTCCAAGCCAGTCATGTGCATGAATTAAATCAAATTTTTTCCCTTCTTTTCTAATCAAAAGATTAACCAGTTGAGATGCTGACATTGTATTATAGGATATAACATCAGCAAAAAATTTGAAGTTATCCCCCCAGTTTTTTAGTTCATATGATGCAAACATTCTAAATGTTTCAGTTAAATCAAGTGTTTTAGGCCTGTATACCGATATTTTATTTTGTTCTCTGTAAGTATCAAGATTATTATTTTCATTAAAAGAAAAAACTGTAACATTATGTCCTAATTCTATTTGATTTTTGGTAAGCTCTTTTGCAAAAGTACCAAGTCCTCCATATATAACTGGCGGGTATTCCCATGAAAAATGAACAATTTTCAAATCTGTCTCTCCTCAAAGTTAAGAAACAAGGATTAGTTTAAAAAATATATGCTATTTAAAAATTAGTCAACTTTTTGTTTTAAGTCTTGTAAAATATTCATATAGTTGATAAAACCATCATATGGTCCTTCATAAGGGCTGAAATAGGCGTGTACATCTCCATCAGCTAGACCCTTTGTAGAGCAATAATACAAGTGATCACTTGTCTGAAGTCTGCGCCAGGTAGAAATTAAATCTGGATCTTTTTTGATTTTTATTTTGTTTCCAATGTTTTTAAGTTCATTAAAACAAGCTATTTGCATGTCATTTCCAAGCCATGTAGATACATCACGGTCTTCATCTGCCCATGATATAGCCCATGGCACATCTATTTCTCCGACTGGATTATATCTTTCAACAGCTGTACTTGTTGTTACAAAATCTATATTTTTATGTTTAAATACTTCTTCAGGTAAGTGCCGCAAGAAATTAAAAATTCCTGTCTCTGTCCATTGATGCTCACCAAATGTTTCATAATCCATGAAAAGGTTTACAATATCACCTTGAACTTGTGAAATCCACTTAGCATATTTATTTGCAGTCAAAGGCCATCCTTTCCAGGCTCTTGCTGAAAACCTAAATCCAACATCATCGCTTAAATTATAGTTTCGAAGTAAAACCTTTATATTTGAGTTAACTGGCTTATAAAGAAAATTAGGGCTTCTCCATCCTAAAATTTTTTCAGTTCCTTCAGTAAGTATTCCTTTGTAACCCATATCCGCAATTTTTTTTGCAATACGGTTGTCATATATTGCTTCAGTATTTCTAAAGACACGAGGCTTGTAGTTAAAATTGTCTTTTATCATTCTGTTATGCAATTTGACCTGGTCTTCAAATTCATCAAGCTCATCGTAAAGACTTGATAGTGAATGATAATAGGTTTCCTCTATCATATCAACTGAACCTGTTTTAAAAAGCTCTTTAAAACTATCAAGCACCTCGGGCATAAATTCTTTACAATATTCAAGAAAGGTTCCAGTGAGACTAAAAGATACCTTAAAATCTCCATCGTATTTATTTATCAATTCAAGTAGTAAATTATTTGTTGGAAGATAACATTTTTTTGCTACTTTGTCAAAGATTTCCTGGTTTTGCTTTCTATTAAAATAATCTGAATGATTAATTTTTTTCCCTACGTTAAAAACTGAAAAACGATTAAGCCTCATTGGTTGATGCACTTCAAAATACATACAAACAGAGGTCATCTTTTTACACTCCTGTATTCATCTATAGTTTTTGTTGCAACTCTATCCCAAGTAAAAAGTTCCACTTCTTGTTTTCCTTCGTTTGAAAGTGTTTTATGAAGCGGTTTGTAACGTAAGACACTAATTATTTTATTTGCCATTTCATGAGTATCCCAGAAGTCAACCTTCAGACAATTATTGAATGCTTCAGAAAAACCAGCTGTCTTTGAAGCAATTGTTGGAGTCCCCGCTGATATTGCTTCTAGTGCTGTTATACCAAACGGCTCAGATACTGAAGGCATAACATAAACACTACTTATCCCATAAATGTGTTTTACCTCTTCGTCTGTAAGTCTTCCTGTAAAAATAACCTTATCTGAAATGCCCATTTCAATAGCTTTATCGATAAGCCTTGGTAGCATATCACCTGACCCAGCTACTACAAACTTTGTATCTGGCTCGTAGTCCTTTACAATTTTTGCAGATTCAAGAAAAAATTCTGCTCCTTTTTGTATGGTAAGTCTACCTAAGAAAAGTACTATTTCTTTTTTATGTCCCTCAGGTACCGGATATACAGCGTTATGAACAACACTAATTTTATCAGGATTTATCTTGTATTTTTCTATACATACTCTTTTTGTAAAATTACTTACAGCTATAATCCTATCTGCCTTTTCCATTCCTTCACGTTCTAAGTCTATAAACCACTGGTTAGGATTAAGCCATCCTGATCTATCATATTCTGTAGAGTGAATTGTTAAAACAAAAGGTATATCAAATTTCTCTTTAATTTCAATTCCTGCTTTCATAGTAAGCCAGTCGTGGCAGTGTATCGCATCATATTTACAGCCAGATTTGATATTTTTTTCAACTTTTGAAACAACTAACTTGTTATAGTAATAAACAGATTCGTAAAAATTCCCACCTATTTCTTTTGAGTCAGGTCGATCATAGGGAAAAACATCTGTTTCTCCAACCTCAATAATATTTAGATTTTTTTTATCATTAGAAGCTGATTCTTTTGTTTTTGGCATATAAAAATCTATTTTTGTGTTTTTGTCAGAAAGGCTTCTAGTAAGTCCATAGCAATGAGTAGCAAGACCGCCTGCCTTAAATGGCGGATATTCCCATCCTATCATCGCTATTTTCATTATTTTCCCCTGAAACAAATTATTGAATTAGTTTCTAATCTAAACATCCTTTTCGAATATTATTCAATTATTAAGCCTAACTTCAACTCAATTTTGTTTTTCTATATAATCTACTTAAGAATAAATCTATTGTTTTTATTAACAGCTAATTTATCTTCTTTTGCAAGCCAGCCTAACGCAGCATGGATCTCCTCATCTGAAAGATCAGACAATCTTTTTATGGAATTGTAATCAACATCATCCCAAATATCAAGTATTTTCCATACCATCCCTGCATGAGAGCCTATTTTTGATTCTAGATTTGTTTGATCTAATCTATAACAATCTGCGTCATGCTCTGCAATCTTATTTTCACGTGCAAGCCAACCTATGCCTGCATGTAAATCAGTATCATCAAGATTAGTTTCTTTTATGATTTGATTTTTTGTAAGGCATCCCTTCTCATTTAGTTTTTGCCAAACTGTTCCTGCATTTTTACCAAATTTAGTAGTTATATCCCTCACACTTATCCACCATTAAATATTATTTCAATTAATGGTATAAAACAGTTTGTTATAAATTTTTTTAAAAACAAAAGAAAAATATTACAATAATATTATTTCTTGTACATATAGGCGGGCTTGTGGGGATTCTTTGCTCTCTTTACTATAGTTTGGCACAACAGTCACCTTTTATCTTATATGTTGTGCACTACTGTTTTTTGAGTCGTCCATTCCCCCATGCCAGTCACGTTTGAGGGCACGGCTCAATCATGATCCTTTGTTATCATCCCAAAGTCTGTGCAATTGGACATATATTGTTGTGTCTTTTGGATCGGCGTGACCAAGCCATACTTGGACTCTTGCAAATGCGTCTCCTTCTTTGTCCCAGTCTATCATTCTTGCGGTTGATCCAAGAAAACGATTATATAAGTTAAGAAATCCTAAAGAAGCAATATTAGACATTGAACTTGAAGACAAAAAATAAATCATAAAAATTTATTAATTTGGTATATTTTATTGCAAAAATATTATATTTGCAATGCATATTATTAAGTTTTAATGAAAATTAGAGATATACCTTGGTATAATCGACCTGGAATAAGACTTAAGAAAAAAGGAGTTTCAGCTCTTTCTGACGCTGAACTTTTAGCAGTTGTTCTTGGAAGAGGAAACAAAAAAGAAAACGCTGTTGATATATCAAATAGAGTGTTAAAAGATTATAATTTTGATAAACTTTCCAATCTATCATTTCATGAACTAAATAAAGAGTTTAAAAACCAGGTTCCAGCAATGAAAATTCTGGCAATGTATGAAATTTTCAGAAGAACTAATAAACTAAATAAAAAAGGTTTTAAACAAAAGATTAACACAGCTCAAGATGTTTTTAACTATTTTGTTGATGCGTTGCAAGATAAGAAAAAGGAACAATTTTACGCTTTATTTTTAGATACTAAAAATAAAATAATCGGTGAAGCGCTGATTTCTGTTGGCACTCTTAATACTTCATTGATTCATCCCCGTGAGGTTTTTAATCCAGCAATAAAATCTAGTGCAAATTCTTTGATTCTTATTCATAATCACCCTAGTGGTGATGTAAAACCCAGCAAGGAAGATATTGAAATTACAAAAAAATTAGAAAACGCTGGTTCGTTGCTTGGTATATCTGTTGTTGATCATGTTATAGTCGGAAAAAATAGTTATCTGAGTTTTAAAGATCAAGATTTGATCTAAAATTATAAATTTAGTGTGTTACCGTGTATTCTTAACCAATTTTTACTATCTTTGTAATCAGGTAATATTTTTTCAACTTCTCGCCAGAATTTTTTAGAATGATTCTTATGTTTCAAATGGCATAATTCATGAACTACAACATAATCAATTATTGATGTTTTTGCAAAAACAAGTCTCCAGTTAAGACTTATGTTGTTTTTACCTGTACATGTTCCCCATTTGTTTTTTAATTCTTTTATTCTTATTTTTTCTGGTTTTTTATCAAAGTATTCTTCATATCTTTTTGCTCTTTCTTTTATGATTTCTTCTGATTTTTTATAATAAAACTTTTGAAATAAAGGTTTAAGAATTATTCTGTGATCTTCCTCTGAGATATTCTTGGGTAGTGTTGCAGTAAATGTTCCTTTGTAAAAACTAAGTGCAGGTTTTGTGTTTTCTTTTCTTATAACTTTTAGTTTGTAGTTTCTTCCACGTAGTGGAAATTTTTCTCCTGCCAGAAATTCTTTTTGGCTTAGATTTATTTTTATTTCCGAGATTTTGTCTATATTTTTTATTATCCATTTTGATTTTTTATGTAGGTTTTTTTCTACTTGACCTATCGATAAATGTTTTGGAGCATATACTGATAATCCATCATCTATGTCTATATGTAAACCTATTGTCTTTTCTCTGTTTGTAAACTTTAGATTATAATCTATTGTTGTTGTACCTATATGTATCTGATTCATAGTATGCTCCTTGCTAGATCCATTATTTCATTTGCTAGTTTATTTGCTTCTTCAATTTCAAAATTAAGTTTGTATAGATTTCTTTTGATTTCTTTTTCCATTATTTTCTGATGGTTTCTTTTGTCTTTCCAGTCTATTACTGCAAGGTCTTCCAGTTTCGAATATATTTCTTTTGAGGCTTTTATCAGTTTTTCTTCTTCTTTTTGTGTTTGTGTTTTAAGTAGTTTGTATACTGCAAATTCTTCTTTTTTCATATTGTGTTTTTTTGCTATTTTTTCTGCATCTAGATCTTCTTTTAATTTGTCTAATTCATCTAGTAGTTTGATTTCATCAAGGATTTTTTGTTTACGATCTTTTATTATTTTTTCAAGTCTTTGTCTTAGTGATGTATAGTATACTGGGTTGGTTGGCATTAGGTTGTTTATTGTTGTTCTTATTTTATGCTCCATTATACTTGCTTTTGCTTTGTTTGATTTTTTTCTTTTTATGAGTTTGTCAAATTTATCTGAATAAAGATCCATTGGTTCATGTAATACTTCGATTCCTTCTGACTCTAAATGTTTATTTATTAGCTGTTTTACTTTTTCTGATACATCTACCACACTTGTTCCAGTAATATCATATGTGTTTCTCATTATTTGATAGATTTTTCCATAGAAGTGTATGTCTTTTTTGAATTGGTTTGCCTGTGGGTTTGGCATTATGTTTCCAACATATATGATGAATTCTTTGAGTGCTTGTTCAAATCTTATTCTGGTATCTTTTTGTGATAATAGTTCTATACATTCATCTACGTATTTTTGTGAATCGTAAGTTTTTGGTATTCTTTCAAAAAATGCTTTTACTTTATTTCTTGCTTGTTCTGCTTTTGCTACATCTGCAAGTAGAGGTTGCAAGAATCCTTCTACTTCTCCAGCATTGAAGATTTCAAGTGCTTCTTTTAATTTTTTTGAAACACCGCAGTAATCGATAATTAATCCATGAGTTTTGTTTTCTTTGTATTTTCTGTTTACTCTTGCAACAGCCTGCATTAAGTTATGTTCTCTTAATGGTTTGTCTAGATACATTACCTGTTCTATTGGTGCATCAAAACCAGTTAAAAGCATGTCACATACGATTAAGAAGCAGATGTCGTCTTCCCCTGTCATTTCTTTTCTAAATTGCTTTATTATCGCCCTTTGTTCTGCTTTTGTTTTGTAATGTTTTCTTAGATCTGAATCTGGTTTATCAGTTGGGTTTTTTGATATCATTACTTCTGAGCGTGGAGCTCCTAATTCATCTAAGAATTTTTTATATTTTACAGCAGCATCTCTTGATATTGTTACTATTTGTGCTTTGAATCCTTCTGGTTGAACTGTTGTTTTATAATGTTCTAATAAATCTTTGCAGATATCTTTTATTCGATCATCTGCTTCAGCTACATATCTATATTTTCCATATTTTTTCTTTATTTCTTCTCGTTCTTCTTCAGTGTAATCACTGAATTCTTCATCGAAGAGGACATCTAATTTGCTGCTTTTTATATGAACTCTTTCAAGTCTTGGTTGGTATTTTATTCCTACAGTTGCTTCATCCTCGATTGATTGCTCTGGTAGATATTTATCAATATATTTTCCAAAAACTCTTGGTGTTGATTTATCTTTTTTATCTATGGGTGTTCCTGTAAATGCTATAAATTTTGCATTTGGAATCGCGGTTCTCATGTTTAGTGCAAGCTGTCCGTAGTTTGTACGGTGTCCTTCATCTACAAAGACTAAGATATTGTCTGATTCTGTGAGAACTGGATGTATTTGTCCTTTTTCTGTTCCAAATTTTTGTATTGTTGTAAAAAGTGTTTTACCCGTTGGATTTTTTAGTTCTTCGTTGAGTTGTTTTATGCTATCAATTTGTATTGGGTTTGGAAAGTTACAATTTTTAAAAGTAGTACTTATCTGATCATCCAAATCTGTTCTATCTGTTACAATTAGTATACATGGATTTTGTATCTCTGTGTCTTTTATTTTTTGAATTCTTCTTATTTTTTGAGCTGTAAACGTCATTGTAAGTGATTTACCTGAGCCTTGTGTATGCCATATTACTCCACCTTGTTCTTTTTGTATTCTTTGTAGTATTTTGTTACTTGCTATGTATTGGTTGTATCTTGCAAGTTTTTTTAGTAGTTTGTTGTCTATTTCTTCAAATACTATGTAGTTTTGTATTAAATCTAGTAGATTTTCTTTTTTGAATATCGAGTATGATAGTATGTCTTGTTTTGTTGGTTTTTCAATGATTTGTTTTAGTTCTTCTTCATTTGGGTATGGTATTTTCCAGTCGAAAAAGAACTTAGCTTGCGAGTATGTTGTTGAATATTTGGCTTGGTATCTTGCAAGTGTTATAAGAAATTGATTTGAATAAAAAAATTGTTCATTTTTTTGTTTATAAGAAAATAGTTGATCTATTGCTTGGTCTATTGGATAGTTAATATTTGGACTTTTACATTCAATTGTTGCTATTGGTATTCCATTTACAAATATTACAAGATCTGGTATTATTGCAAATTCTCTGTTTTTTATGCTGAACTGGTTTATAACTGTGAAATCGTTGTTTTCTATGTTTTCGAAATCTATTATTTTTACTGTTTGTGATTTTTTACCATATCCTTTGTCTTGTTTTATGCTTGTGTAGTTTACAAGTTTGTAGTATAAGTTTTTATTTGCTTCTATATCTGATGTTGCTTGAATTTTTGTTATTTCTCTTATAATCTTATTTAGATTATTATCTGTTATCCACGGGTTTAGTTCTTTTATTTTTGTTTTTAAAATATCTATTAAAAAAAATTGTTGTGGTTCTTTATTTAGTGTTTTTCCATATATGTAGTTATATTTTAGTTTTTTAAATAAATCTATTGCAGGTTTTTCTACAAGGTTGTATTCATCTATTTGTATTTTTATTTCTTCTGATGCTTCAGACAGAAACTCTCACCTTACCTGTTAGTAGATCCTGCATTAGGCCTTTTTTTAATTCATGTAAATGTTTTAGTTCTTTTTTATTATCTTGTATTTGTTCATCTACTTTTGATAGAATTGATGCAATTTGTTTTTGTTCATCTAAAGGTGGAACAGGAAATTTAAATTTTACGAAATCTCTTTGATAAAGATGAGAAATCGTTGAACCTGCTTTTAGTATATTCATGAAATAATCAAAATAAAATGAATTTAGGATATAATAAAGAAACTTTGGATAATACTCTCCATTAAGCGGTCTTAAAACAAAAATACCGCTGTTTAAGGTTGCAGGTTTTGGCAATGAGCTCACATAGGCTATTTTACCAATTGTGCCATCCTTTGTAACTAAAATATCTTCATTTTTTAGCTGAATGTTTTCATCCATGTTGTATCTATCTCCCTCAACATAAACACAAGTATCCCAGTTGATATCCCCATCATTAAAATCAGTACCAGTAACTAAAAGATAATTGCCCTTACTCAAATATTCTTTGGTAGTTAGTCCTTGCCACCCTATTCTTCCTTTTAAGAAAGAAGTATCTCCGATTGTTTTTAATTCCCATTTTTCTGGTAGTTTATAATTCTTTAAACCAATTTTCCTCTCATTTAAATTATTATGAAAAACGCCTTTTGTAAGAAGCTTCTGCATCAAACCTTTCTTCAATTCTTCAGTTCTAGAAATTATATTTTCAGTTAAATCAATTTGTTCATTAACTTTTGATAATATGTCAGCGATTTTTTGTTGTTCATTTATTGTTGGGATCAAAATCTTTATTTTACCAACTCTTTCCAGAGCTAATTTTGGTTGAGATGTTGTACCTTTTAACCTCTCTATCTGAGATTGAGCTAATGAAGATTCTAAAAAATGATGCAAAAACTTTTTGTCAATATTTTTTAAATTTGTTATTTTAGCTGCATTTTCTGTGAGATTTGCATTATTTAATTCTTTTGGGATAATTCCAACTAAACCTATTGTTCCTGCTATGGATATATATACATCATCTGAAGATATTTTATATCTTTTAATTTTGTTATGTACTTCTGGTTTTAAATATAAAATACTTTCTTTTTTAACAGATCCTTTTTTAAAATCAGATACCCGTATATAAGGAAAATTCGTTTTATACTCTACTAACTTTTCACCTTTTGGAAGGCGTTTACCGCCTTTTATTTTTGATATTTCTTCTAATTTTTTCATTTCCCAGCCATCAGGAACATCTAAATCAAAATTCATTTTCTACTTCCTTTTCCACTCCATTCAAAACGTTTTATTTATCAATAACTTCCCAATGACCTGTTTTAGCTGAACCCTCTCTTTTTACAATTCCCTTATCTTTTAATTCATTCATTTGCCTGATAATTGTTCTTCTACTCATATCAACTCTTTCTACTAAATCATCATAAGTAATACTTGGATTCTTTCGTATCTCTATTAATATCTTTTTTTGAGTGTCACTTACAGTGCCAAATACAGTGTCACTTACAGTGCCAAGAACTCTTTTACTATAATTATTACTCTGAAGATCAGGTCTATTAAAAATAATCCTAAACCAGATATTCTTATATTCTATTACAGGTAAAGAAAGCCGGTAATCTTTCATTGCATCATTAATTCGTTTAATACCAGAGCCAATCTTTTCAACAAGATCTGCACGCTGCATCATAGAAAACAAAAAAACATTTTTTGGATGACTGCCGCTTAATAAATCCTCAATTGTAATATTTTGAGGATAAGATGCAGGATTAATAATTTCCACTGAGTTTTTAAAAATATTAACCTGAATATGCGAAGGAGAAAAATAATCTCTATGCGCAATAGCATTCAAAAGTGCTTCACGAAGAGCATCTTCAGGCAATTCTAAATATTCCTCGCGTTCCGTTTTAATCACATACTCTGTATTTAGCTTATTTTTTAGATATGATATAGCTTCTTCATAATTTGAAATCAAATCATTTTCAAAGACTTTCTTATCAAGTACTGTATGTTTAGAATCACCCTGAAATAAAACACAAGTGATATTTGCATTTAAAAAAAACCTAGATATATTTTTACAAAAAAACAAAACACCTGAATTATTAAGTTTGTTATTTTCTAAAAATCCAAGATTTTTCAAAAACCGTTCCTTAGAAATCGTTAATTTAATTTCAGTTCTATCTAAAAACTCTTCAAAAGCATCATTATTAAAATCGGTTTTATAATCAAACTTAGAATTTATTTTTTCATCAAACTTTATTTGTCCTTGCTGCTGAAAAAACAACAAAATTTCTTCTCTATCCAACTGTTGTGAATTTGAACCAATTCTAATATAAAAATGACCATGAACAGCATACGGTTTATCTTTTCCCTCAGGAACAGATATAACTATTAAATTATCAACAGTTGTAACTTCAACAGAAAAAGATGGATCCATATTCCTTGCAATATCATAAATCTTTGATTTATCAGAATTTGTTAGATTATATCCAACAACTTCACCTTTGTCATCAACACCAAGAATTATTCTTCCACCTTTGCTGTTTGCAAAAGCACATATTTCCCTATCAATTGAACTAGTAAATTGTTTTTTAAATTCAAGTGTGTAACCTTCACCTGTTTTAATCAACTCAAGTAATTCTTTTTCATCCACAATTATCCCTCAAATTATTGAAATACTTAATAGTAGTAGTGGTAGTAGTACTAATAGTAGTTTTAATAGTAGTCAATTTTATAACACTATCAGTCACAATAACCCAACTCTTTCAAATAACCCTGCATTTCTTTATAACTCTTCTCACGAACCTCAATCACTCCTTTCAAATCCTTATTTACACTACTTACATCAATATCTGGCTCAGGATCACTTGTATCAACATAAAGAGATACATTTAAATTATAATCATTTTCAATGATATCTTCAACTGAAACAACACTACAAAACTTATCAACATCTGAAAAAGAATCAAAAGCATCAACAATCTTAGAAATATGTTTTTCACGTAAAAAATTCTGAGCTTTTCCCTCTTCATATTCAGAAGATGCATCAATAAATAAAATTTTTCCACGACGATTTTCTTTTTTATTTTTATTAAAAACAAGAATTGTACCCGGACTACCTGTATTAAAAAACAGATTAGCAGGAAGAGCAACCACAGCTTCAATAAGATCATCATCAATGTAACCCTGCCGACATTTCTTTTCAGAATTACCTCGAAATAAAACACCGTTATCAAGAACAATACCAAGCATGCCATCAGATTTCAAAGTTGATGTCATATGCTGAATCCACATCCAATCCCCAGACGACTTTGGAGGAAGACCATATTTCACACGATTATATGGATCACCTTTCTCAAGCCATTCACGACTCCACTCTTTTTGATTCCACATGGGATTAGCAAGGACTCTATCAAAAACCATAAGAGTACCACCATCAACCATCTTTGGTTCAGCCATAGTGTCACCCTTAAAGATTTGAGCGTCAAAAACACCATGCAAAAGCATATTCATCTTACAAATAGCCCAAGTGTTCAGGTTTTTCTCCTGACCATATAACGAAACCCGGGATTTATCAAGACCTTTTTCTTCGAGATACTTAATACTCTCAATTAACATACCGCCCGAGCCAACAGTAGGATCACAAATCTTCATACCCTCAGCAGGTTTAAGTAGGCGAACAAGAAGTTTAACAACCTCAACAGGAGTATAAAATTCACCACCTTTTTTACCAGAATCATCAGCAAAATGTTTAATCAAATACTCATAAGAACCACCTAGAATATCAGAACTTTCAAGGTTTGAATTACCAAGATTATGTTTACTAAAATGCAAAATAAGCTTATTTAAAACAGCATCAGAAATACGATTCTTATCATTAAAATCAATAGCAACTAAAACACCCTCAAGAGACGGATTTTCATGCTCAAGTGTTTCAAATGCTTTATTTATTGCAGCACCAATATCAACACTAACTTTTTTAATTTCAGACCAGTGGGCACGCTTTGGAACCATAAATGAACCATGATGCCAAGAAGGATCAGATCTTGCTATCTTTTCAGCTTTTAGAGAATCAATTCCATCAGAAACAAGTTCAGATTTGATACGCTCAACATTCTCATCAAACTGATCAGATAACCGCTTTAAAAAAAGCATACCAAAAATATACTGCTTATACTCAGAACTATCAATAGAACCACGTAAAATATTAGCTGACTGATAAAGATGAGAATTAAGTTCACTTTGTGTTAGCGCCATTTTCTGCCTCCTCTCATAAAGATAGTTTTCATATAATAAGTATAATTTAAAGTGTTGTGGTAAAATAAAGTTTTTTCTTACTTTCTTCTTTCTTTTTTATATGTGTAAATGAACATAATCACCAATATCGAAAGAATAAGTAGTATAGCAGATAGATACAAAATAAGTTGATTATCTTTGGTCCAATTGCTCATTAAAACAATAGTTAAATCATAATAAGATTCTTCATCTATAAAATTATGAGTCGACTCATTATAAAGATAATCATTTCCTTCATCTTTAACAGTTTCTAAAGTAACATTACCTCTACCAATTTTAAGAGAATATTTTCCATATTCGTCTGTTTCAAAGCTCAAACCTGTTCCTTGTCTTATAAACCTATTATTTGAAAAAACTGTTACCTTTGCATTTGAAATAGGATTTAGATTTTGGTCAACTACAGAAATGTTTACATTTGAAAGATCCCCTGAATATCTATAAGTTATGTCTTCAATTGTCCCATTTGAATACTCAGCAAAAACATATGATATATTTTTAGTTCTACTAGCATGTTTCTTTTCAAATGATTCTGCAGTTAGATTGTATCCAGTTTTATTATCTCTCAGCACAACATTTGCCGGTTCAACAATAACCCATGTATCATTGATGTATACTTCAGTCCAAAGATGATCGATACCTTGACAAATAACGCTACGTGTCTTAAGACCTGCCATAGTTGCCATTTCTCTAAAAAATACTGAATGTTCTTCACAAGCACCACACCTGCTTGTATAAACCCAAAGAGGAGGTTCTCGGCTGTTTATCCTAATACAAGATATGCAATAATATGGATCTCCATCACCAAATATTAAGCTTCCAAGTTTCGGATGCCCCCAGATGTTGAATATATTGCCAGAATATCTATCAAACCATTTTAATAAGGCAATTGTTTTTTCTTCATCATTTTTACATTTTGATACAACATCATCAACTTCTTTTTGTACCTCAGTTTTATTTGATTCTGCATTCCATTTCATAACAGATGAAGAAAATAATAACGGAAAAGACATCATTGAAAGCAACAAAATTAAAAAAACAAGCATTATACAAACAAGATAAAACGAATCATAAGTTTTGGTTTTCTTAATAGTTGTCTTCTGTTTTTTATCTTTTTTTCTTTTCTCTTTTGATTTATGAACAAGATAATCAAAATAAAAAACAAGTGGAAGCAACAAAATATTGAACCATATTAAGATACAGGATATCATAAATATTGGGCCATTTGTGAAAAATAAAAAAGTAAAACATACGACACTAAGTATAAACTGTATAAATAGTATTTTTTTCGTTGTTTGACCTAATTTCATTTATCCCCCCACCCATTAAAGTTGCATATAATTAGTAACTCTCTCTAATAAATTTTGCTAACAATTACTAAGCAGCTCAGATAACTTGTTATTTCTATAATTAATAAATATTTAATTATCTCTAAACAAGTGATTTATCCATTTCTCAGATTCATCATATAAATGCAAAAAAATGACGTTATAACCATTATTGCTGAATATTATTCTTCTATACTCATAGTCGAATTCCCTTGAACCACATACCTCAACATAAATTCCAAAATTAGTTAGAAAAAAATCTGGTGCCCATACCCGGGGTCTCTTATTTTCATCCCAAACAAAAACAGGATGCTCGTAAGACCATTTGATACCCATTTCTTTCAATACTTCAGCAACTTCTCTTTCAGCATTTGTCATTTTATCATAAACTGACACTTGTTTCAACCTATCACCTCCAAAAAGAAAAAAGAAAGATTTTAGTTAGAAAATCTTCATCCATCTGCCACAACAGTATAAAAAGGGGTGAAAATGCTGTGCCAAAACACTTCAAGTAAGAACAGCGGGCTTGTGGGGATTCGAACCCCAGGCCAATCGGTTAAGAGCCGATTGCTCTACCTAGCTGAGCTACAAGCCCATCAAGAAAAACATAGGGAGAAACAAGACGGCATATTTAGGCTTAACGATACCAAACAGCTCAAAAGTATTTACAACCATTTTACCATTTTTTCTCATTTAATTATTTCCCAATAACCGCCTTTTGCAGGCCCAACTCTTTTTAGAACTCCATCTTCTCGTAATTTTCTAATTTGCCACTCAACACCTTTTTCAGATATCCCTATCTTAGCTGCAATTTTTTTCATTGAAATCTGAGGATTCTCTTTAATTAAGAAAATAATTTTCTCTCTAGTTTTCTCCCTAGTTTTCTCCCTAGTTTTCTCCCAACTTTCTCCCCTGTTTTCTCCTTTAGGGGCAGAAAATGTTATGTGAAAATGATGATCTGTTGGTTTAATCTCTACTTTGTTATTATTTTTCTTGCATTCCTCTTGTATCCTTTTTATTCCTGTGCCGACTTTTTCCATAAAATAAGTTCGCGATAAAAGGTCCGCGAGAAGTGTATTTCTAGGTTTACTTACGGTCCCAAATTCCTCTTTTTTAAGATATGGAACAAGACCGCCAGGGTTATTGATACAAATAAAATCCTTCATTTTCTCGACAGCAACTTCACCACAAAAATTGTTATTAATCTTTTTCATCAATTTTAGAAATATATTTTGCATCAATTCCATCTGTAATATATACATCTTTTCCAGCGTGATATATTTTTATACCATCTTTTTTTGCTTTTTTTCCATCTATTTTTAGAATTATTGGTTCATCAGTTCTAACCCTTCCTGCTTCTTGTGCTTTTTGAATAGTACCTGAAAGATGCACATTTTTTCGATCAGTTGGATTAAGACCTCCTTCTAAAATCATATCTGTTTCTTCTTCAGTTACAGGATAATAGAATTCATCAATTTCAGCCTCAGGTAAATCAGATAGATCTACATCAATAGTATGGCCATATGTTGCTCTAACCATTCCCCCATCTATTTGATATCTATCACGGGGGTCTGTTTCAACAAGAGCTTTTATATGTTTTTTTCTAAGCCAGTTAAAACCAGATCTACTTGTTCCTATTGCATCTATTAAATCTCTTATATCAACCCATCCATGACCATCCATCATCACACCAAGTTTTTCAGGAAAATGTCTAAGAGTTCCAGCCATTATTCTACTGAGTGAGCTAAGCTCCCCATCATTCATTATAAATTTTCCTTCTTTTTCGCAAATTGGACAGTTTTTATCTCGGAAATATCCATGTTCTTCACATTCTGATAACATACTTACCAAAAGACCTTAATAAAAATACTCAGTATAAAATTTTTTACTCACCTATTTGTTGTCTTTTATGTTACTTACAAAAAAAATTTAAGTTAGTTTTAGAAAAAAGGTGAAAGTATGAAAAAAATAAAAATTAAAGATTCCTATCTAGAAATTACTATTGGAGATATTACAAAACAAAAAACTGATGCAGTTGTAAACGCTGCAAATAAAAGACTTGCTACTGGTGGGGGCGTAGCAGGTGCAATTCATAGAGCAGCAGGCCCCAAGCTTTGGCAAGAATGCAAAAAATTAGGTGGATGTAAAACTGGTGAAGCAAAACTTACAAAAGCATATGATCTACCTTCAAAATATATTATTCATACAGTAGGACCAGTCTATTCTGGTTCAGAAAGCGATCCGAAAAATTTAGCTTCTTGCTATAAAGAAAGTTTAAAAATAGCTCAAAAAAATGATATCAAAAGTATTTCTTTTCCTGCACTAAGTACAGGTTATTTTGGATATCCAATGAGGGATGCTGCAAAAATTGCTCTGAAAACTATAATAGATGAGTTGTCAAAGGGAACTAATATAGAATTAGTAAAGTTTGTGTTATATGATGATAATTCTTATAGCATTCATAAAGAAGTTTTAGATTCTATTTTATCTTGAGACTACAATGGTAACTTAATTATCTAATAAATAGCTGGAATTAGTTATACCATACATATTTTTGTACTAAATAATGATTACATGTCTTAGGTGAAGAAGTGGACGATAGAAAAGAACTTAAAAGATTAGCAGGAGAAAAAGCAGTTGAGCTAATAGAAGATGGTATGATCTTAGGTCTTGGTACAGGTTCAACGGTAGAATATGCTTTGAGAAAACTAGGGAAAAAAGTTAGAAATGAAGGTTTAAAAATTAAGGGAATACCAACTTCCATTCATACAAAAAGGATTGCAAAAGAGGAAAAAATTCCTTTAACTACTCTTGAAGAAAACCCAGAGATTGATCTAACTATCGATGGTGCTGACGAAGTAGATTCTTATCTAAATTTAATAAAGGGCGGTGGAGGAGCTTTAACCCGTGAAAAAATTATTGCGTTTAACTCAAAAAAAGTAGTAATTGTTGTAGATGATTCAAAAGTTGTTAAAGCTCTCGGAATAGATTTCGATCTACCTGTTGAAGTTGTAAAATTTGGCTGGACTGCTACAAAAAAATCTATTGAAAAATTCAACTGCGAGATAAAACTAAGAGAGATTATGGAAAATGAACCATATATAACAGATAATGGCAACTATATTCTTGATTGTGAATTCGAAAGAATTCAAGATCCTGAAGAACTTGAAAGTGATTTAAATATAATACCAGGTGTTGTAGAAAATGGATTATTTGTAGATCTTGCAGATGAAATAATCGTAGGTGGAAAACAAGGAATTGTTACTCTTGATAAAGAAAAATCCGTTGTTTAAAAATGGTTAATAACGTCAAATTTAAAATAAAAGAGACAAGAGAAAAACTAATAAATACAAAAGATAAAATTAACTCTATATCTTTTGATGCACACTGGTACAGGAGAGTATTTCATACTTTTGGTGCCTCATTTGTTTTTTATTATATGCTTCCAGAGTTGGAATGGATTGATTTATTAAAAATAGTGTTTCCAACAGCAATTGTAATATTTGCAATATCACTTGAGTTATTAAGACTAAAAGGATTTGTTTCAAGCAATCATTTTTTTGGACTTAGAATGTATGAAAAAAAAAGAATAGGAAGCTATGTTTTTTTTGCATTAGGAATACTTATACTTTTAATGTTTTTTCCTCAGCAGATAGCAATACCTTGTATTTTATGTGCATGTCTTGGTGACCCGATAATTGGTGAAGTGCGAAATCATTTTGATAAAAAATTTTCTTATTTTGCTGGTTTTATTTTATGTATGTCTTTTTTTATGATAGCATGGTACAAAGCCCATATCTTTCTATTCTTAATTGTATCTATAGTTGGAGGATTAGGTGCACTTATTGGTGAAACAAAGAAGTTCTATTGGTTAGATGATGATTTTTTAATTCAGATTCTACCAGCAATCTTAGTGTTAATTATTTGGTTTGCAATACCGTATCTAGGTTTTAACTATCCTGATTTAGTTATTTATCCTTTTGAATGGCCGTGGGGCGTATGATATGAATAAAAAAGAAATGGAATATGTAGAAAACGACGAGAATACTTTAAAAGTAATTAAAACAGAGATACTTTTCACTCCTATTCTTATAATCATTCCACTTATAGTTGGAATTTTATTGATAAACGATTGGTATTTTAGAGATTTCATCAAAGGAGAATTTAATCTATATGGCGAGCTTGTGATAGGTTTAATAATTATTTTTGGAAATATTGTATTTGATTTTTTCTTGATTAAATCTTTTAAAGAGAAAAATTTCTTAAAAAAAGTTTAAACTTTTTTATTTAAAAATTTTTAAATCATATACAGCAGGAAGTATTAATGCTGCAGCTATACATGACGCTGCAGTCATAAATATTACAACAGTTATAAATTCCTGCATAGAAGGAATATTTATCAAATATATAGAACTCATTCCTGCAATAGTTGTTAATGCAGCTTCTACTAATGATAGCCCTGTTTTTTCTATTGCTTTTTTTGTCGCATTTATTTTTGATAAACCTTTTTCCATTTCTTCTCTAACTCTGTGTGTAATATGTACACCATAGTCAATACCTATCCCTACCATAATTGATGCAATAGTAATTGTAATAATTGAAAGAGGTATATCCGTTGCTACTAAAAAACCTGGTTCCCAAGTGAGAACGAAAAACACTGGAACCATTGTAAGAACGCCATATATTGACGAGTTGAAAATAAGTATTAATGCTGCGAGAACAAGTATCAATGCTATTATCATAGATCTTATCTGTTCATCATAGAGCTTTTCATTTACTGCTACATATATTGCATCCTGACCTGTAAGTTTTGAGACTCTACCATTTTCTGGAAGAACTGTATTTTCTGCTATTTTATTTATGTCGTATACTATATCTGAAGTTTCCTCAATACTTAACCCAACAGGAATTGTTACTAAAACAATTGTTTTTGATTTATCTTTGTTTACTGCTCCTTCTTGAGCAATTCTATCAAAGGTTATATTACTTAAATCTGCTAAATCTGAAAATTTTTCTAATATTTTATTTCTTGTAAGTAACTCATTTACTTCGACAAGTATATCTGCAATAGAAGAAACTCTAACTCCTTTAGAACGCATTTTTTCTTCCATTTCATATATTTTTTCAATAACTTCTGGGTTTTCAAGTCCATGTGGATCTGTTTCAATTAAAAGTGCATTAAAGTTTCCGCCGCCAAACTTTTCAGAGTATTCTTTCATATAATCAATTTCTGGTACATCTGCTGGAGCCATGTCAAAATAATTTACATCAGTATCTATCTCTGGAATTAATATAAGAGACATAACTGAGAAAAATATAGCTATTATTATCATTCTTTTACGATATTTCAAAGCAAAGTTAGCTAATTTTTTCCAAGTAGCTAATTCGTTTGTCTTTTCAAAGTTTAGAATTAATACCAAACAAGGCACAAGTATGATAGCAGATATAAAACAGAAGAAAATACCAATTGCACATCCAAAGCCAAAAGTAACCATTGGACTCATTTCAGAAATCATTAATGATCCAAAACCAATAATTGTAGTAACAGTTGAAAGTAGAACTGCTTTTCCTGTTGATCGAAGTATTTTTTCTACTCTATCTACATCATTTTTAATATTTTTCTCTTCAGCAAGTCTATTCATCAGATGAATAGAATAATCAACACCTAACCCCATCAAAAGAGCAACTATTGCAACAGATATTAGTGTTAAGTCTGGTGCCACTATTCCAAGTATTCCAAATGTCAATGCTAGTGAAAATGCTGGAGGGATAAAAGCAATAAGTATTCCTTTTATGTTTCTGTGAAAGATAAAAATAACAATTGATATGAAAATTATTGAAAAGATAAAAACAATTCTTAATTTTGCCATACTTTCTTTCTGTATTGCTTTCTGCATGGGTATGGTGCCTGTAATTTTCATAAAGGTATCTTTTGTACTTTCGTTTTTTACAACATTTTCAACGTTATTTAAGATCTTTTCAAAATTAGCATCATCTCTTAGTTGAATTATCATTACAGCATGTTTGTTGTCACTAGTATATAACGCACCTTTTAGCCTTCTGATAGTTTCTCTCTGCATGTACTTTAAAATAGTGTCATGATCATCAGGTATTTGATCGCTAGCTTCACCTAACGGTGATCTTTTATTATTTTCTTCTCTAATGTATTTTGATAAACAGTTTATTGAAATAATTCCTGTATCTTTTCCTTCAATTTGAGGATATTCATATAAAACCCTATAGATGGAATCCATTTCATTAAGAACGGTAGGATATGTAACCTGTGGGGGATCTCTATTTGTTTGATCGACAAGAATAACAATTGTAGAGCCCACCTGAAATTCTTCATCTATTTCTTCCCAAAGTTGAATTGCTGGGTTATCTTGTGGTAAATAACTAGCATAATCAGCAACCATTTGAACATTTACAGCTTGTGAGCCAATTAAGACAGTAAATAATGTGAATAGCAATATGATCAGATGAGGTCTTTTTGAAAGAATTTTTGCTATTGATCTAACATTCATGTTTTATCAGCTCGCTCTATAATGTTTATTTCAACGGAGTTGTACTTTCTCTCTTTTGATGAACCCAGGTTTGCAATTTCATTTAATTTTTCTTCAATTTCTCTTGAGTATCTTTTTAAAAGTTCAATTGGTGGAATTGGATAATATAAATACGGATTCTTCCCGATTTTTTCGTTTACTTCTTTCCTTCTATATATTTGATTTTGCTCAAACATTTTAGAAAGTGTTTCTCTAACTGTACTTGGATGCAGTTTTGTTCCTTTTATTATATCTTCAGTTTTTGCACCATTTTTTCTTAGAAGGTATACATAAATTCGAGATCTAGCTCTGGACTTCAGTATATGATGTACTGATTTCTCTATTTTTTTTGTAACTTTAATTCCAGATCTCGGCATTATTTTTGCACCTTTTTTATTAAATTATTTCTATAATAATGTTGTTTTATAGGTTTAAATAGTTTTCTATTTTGTCGCCCTGAAGACGATAAAACATTTTATCGGATAAAACACGACAAAATTAAGAGAAAAAACCTATTTTCAAAAATTATTTAATAGAAATTTAATTTTCTGAATTTAAAAAGTAAAATAGATGATAATCAAAAAGATAAAAGAACAATAAAAAAATGAAAGATCTTGAAAAAGCACTTTTAACAAACATGAAAGATAACATTCATAATAAATAACATGAATTTCCAAAAATATATGCCGCAATTGTAGATGTTAATTTAACTGCTCTTGTCGCAATGATTATAATATCTTCATTTTTTTAGCGACCTTTAGATTAATAAACTCCGGGCGTTCATTTTACGCAACTATTTCACTTACACTTCAAGTATTAACAAATTTAGGAGTATATCTAGCAAAAATCAGTGATGAAAGTTTGATAAAATAGGACATACAAATATCTAGTTGTATGAATAATTACTGCAGGCTTATGCGTTTTATCCCCAGTTCTTCTCAGCGGAGATAATTTAATATAAAGAGATAATAATTTTAGCAAAGTTTTATTTTATATATTTAAAAGTTTTCAAATTTATAGATAGATTAAAATATCATTTTTCTATTTGTCTTAGTAAATATATAATTATGCATATATAGCAATGTTTATATATTGTTATATGTATAAATATTTGAGAATCCTATATTGAGGAGGCCATTATAGGGGGAAAACAAAAACATGAAAAAAAAGAACGCAATTAATATAATATTAGCGCTTTTGATGATCGTTTCTACAATTAGTGTAGGAACAGCGAAGATAAATGCAAACTGCATCCCTGAAATAACTGTTGAAAAGGAAGTTTATGATGGGGAAGATTACGTTGATGAAGTAGAAGCTGCAATTAGTGATATTTTAACATTTAGAATTACTGTTTCATATCACTCCAATTGTGGTAATAGCTATATGCATACCAATATATCAGTAAAAGATACTCTCCCAGATTGTTTAGAATTTTCAGATAATGTTTTAATAGAATATGGATCTGAGACCTATTCAGGGACTACAGATGAACTTGGCAAAACTATATATTGGAATCTTACAGATTCAGAAAACACTTGGCTAGATCAAGATATCAAACTCTGGGATACATCAATGTATCCGGAAAAACAAGATACAGTAACTATATATTTTGATGCTGAAGTTGTTGATTATACTGATAGCGATGGCGAGGATAATTTAGTTGATGTAAAAGCATGGGAAACATGCTGCAAACAACATGTATATGGTGAAGATATTGCAACAGTGATAGTTAACGAGCCAGAAAATCCAGATATCTCAATAGATAAAAAAGTTAGAAATCCTGTTACAGATGAATGGGAAGATGGACCTTTAAACATATATTATAGTGATTTAGGAGATCCTGCTTATCTTGAATTCAAAATAAATGTAACAAACACCGGAAATGTAGATCTAGAGCATGTAGTTGTAACAGATGTTCTTCCTGATTTTCTAACCTATCATGATTCGTCATACACTCCTAGTTCAATAGACGGTCAGAATATAACTTGGGGGCCCTTTAATCTACCTAAAGGTGCTAAAAAGATTTGTTATTTAATGGTAGAAGTCGACACATCAAATAAAAAAGAGATAATTACTGGTGAAAATTTTGTAAATGTAACAGCAGTAGAAAAAGGTTGCATATGTAATTGTGAATGCTTGTATGATGAAGATACAGTTGAAATAACAATCAAATATCATATAATTGTTGAGAAAAAAGTATGGAATGGATCAGCTTGGGCAGATAAAATTGATTACGTAAGTAAATCTGAAAACATTGAATTTAAAATTACAACAACTTACTATGGTAAGCGCACCATGAAATGCTTACTTGTTATGGACGACCTGCCAGAATGTCTTTCCTATGTTGAAACAATCTCAATAAAGGTAGCAGGAGAAGAAATATCACTTGAAGATATAGAAATTAAAATTGGCAAAGGAGAAACAGTAGAAATCTGTGAACAGGAATTTATTCTAGAAGAAGGATTCATTATATGGGATTGGACAAATGCAACACTAGCTTTACAAAATGGCGAAACTGTTGAAATAATATTTGAAACTGAGGTTACAGAATATTGTCCAGGTTGTGGTTGTATAGAATGCCAACAAAGATGTTGGGATCAAAACTGTGCAATGGCTGTATTATGGGGATGCTGTCCATGTGATCATTTCATGGATAATGATTGTGTAGATGTATTATGCTGTCCACCTCCAACAACCTTTGAAAAGAAAGGTAGAGAAAAAGGAGAAAATAATTGGGAAGATACTGTTGAGACAACAGTTGGTGAAGAAGTAGAATTTAAACTAGAGCTTGAATACTATGGAGAAAAAAATCTAACAGATATAAGCTTCAAAGACGAAATACCTTGCATCCTTGAATATGACAACAATGTTAACTGGGATGTAACCCTTGGAGATGCAACTCTTGATACAACTGAAATTTCATCTGATGGAAAAACAATATGGTTTAATTTCACAGGTGACTTAGAAGATAGCGGAACAATAACAATAACCTTTGATGCAATTGTTATAGGTTCAACTGGAGACTGTGAAGAATGCGAATTAAGTTGTTACAATTATGCAAGTGTAATTGGTTATACAGACGAGTGTCCACCTAAAAAATTATTCTTAGATGACACAGTTGATATAGAAGCAGAAAGCAACTGCCCACCACAAATACATGGCATAAGTGGTCCATCTAGTGGAAAAGTCGATGAAGAACTTTCATTTACTACAACAATTACTGATCCAGATGGAGATGAAATTTACTATAAAATCAATGTAGACGGCGAAGAGACAAATTGGCTTGGGCCAATAAATTCAGGTGATGAAGTAACATATAAACATACATTTGACGAAGAAGGAACATATACAATTAAAGTGAAAGCAAAAGATGAACACGGATTAGAAATAGACTGGGATGAATCACTTGATATAGATATAACAGAGGAAAAAGTTCGTAGTAAAGTTCTAACATTTTTACAATTGATAAAGAATACTCCTCTCTACAATCTTATAACAAGTATTTTAGAAAGACTACCAGCGCTACAAAAAATAATCCAAATATAAACAATCTTTTTTTTCTTTTTTACATTTATTTTTTATAGATTTAATTAATTACTGTTTTGATTTTTTTATGAAAGAAGAAGAGCGCATTGAGAAAGATATTGTAATGTTTGAGGAAAACATAGATAAAACTAAAGACCTTAATTTATCAAAATCTCAAAAAAAAACTATTGAATTAGCTAGCCAGTATTTTGAAGATAGCAAGTATTATCTTAAAAAAAAGGATTTTTTTACAAGTTTTGGATGTATAAACTATGCCCATGGTCTTTTAGATGCAATCATAAAGTTTTAAAATAGATAAAACAATCATTATCGTTAATTAAGGGAGAAAAATAATTATGAAAAAAACTGGAGATTTAAAAAAATTCTATTACTACTCTTTTCCAACTCAAGCAGCACTAGTTACAGTAAAAGACAAAGAAAAAACAAATATTATAACAGTTGCCTGGCACTGTACCATATCAAAAAACCCGCCCCTCTATGGTATATCTATTGCCCCTCAAAGACATTCACATAAGTTAATAGTAGAAAATAAAGAATTTGTAATAAACTTCATGCCGTATAGCCAAGTTGAAAATATTCAATTCTGCGGCACACATAGTGGTAGAAATACTGACAAAGCTAAAGAAACAAATTTAAACCTAATAGACTCAGAAAAAGTTTCTACTAAAGCAATAAAGGAAAGCTTTGCTTATTTTGAATGCAGGTTTTTTAACAAAATAAATCTTGGAGATCACACTTTTTTTGTAGGTGAGGTTTTAAATGCAGTAATTGAAAAAGAAAAGTTTCCTAAAGGTATTTTAGATATGGAGAAAGTTGAACCTTGTTACTATCTTGGAGATAAAGTTTATACCAATTTCTCAAGTGAAAAAAAGAAATATTAACCAAAAAGAATTTTAAGATCATCGTTTTGATTTACCTTATATTTTTCTTTTGCATTTCCCTGATTTATTGATATTTCAAATTGTTTTGTACTTCCAATAGTTGCAAGAGTTTCACCTTTTTTTATTTCACCATATGTTTTTACAAAAGGCACTTTTATTTGTTTATCACCTAAATATAACATTATCTTTTTACCATAATCAATATATTTTTTTATTTTTTCACCATCAATATTTGTAATAATATTTCCGAAAGTATCTATATGAATTATCTTTCCTTCTGCTGTTTTATCATCAATTTTTGAGTTTTTTAAATTAAGTTTTTTGTAATCATGAATTATCGGACCTATCTCGTTAAAATATATACCATTCAAAATGTGTGCTGCAACTGGTGAAAATATATCTCTTCCATGAAAAGTATTTGATATTTCTTTGTTCATAAGTTGTTTATTCTTTATTTCATATACTTGAAAATCCCCCAGTTCTTCTGCCGCAGGTATTAGAAGTCCATTATCTGGGCCTACTAAAACTTGTGTTTTTGTTGCAACTACAATTCCTCTTCTTTTTGTTCCAACTCCAGGGTCTACAACTGCAACGTGTACTGTAGCATTTGGGAAATAGGGTACAGTATTTCTTAATATAAAAGCACCTTCCTCAATACTTTGAGGATTTATTTCATGAGTGATATCTACAATCTTCAAATCTGTAATATTTAAGGCTGCTGCTTTCATTTGTGCAACATAGCTACTTTTATTTCCAAAATCTGTGAGAAATGTAATTATTTTCATTTAATTTTTCACTTTTATCAATAATTGATATTTATTATATAAATCTTTTAAAGAAGTGTTTTTTCCCGGGTTTCTTAGGAAAAGTATTTATGTTATGAGTTAACATATATATTAGGTTGGATTTTGGTGGAAAAAAAATACAACAAAAAAAATGTGGAGGTTGTTGCAAGCATATGGGATAAAAATACCGAGTCTATGGTATGTCCTAAATGCAGTGGCAATATGGTAATGATTCAGGTTGAACCTATCCATGATGCTGAAAATGCATATATTCCCTATGATACAATAATCGAATGTAATTCCTGTAATTATAGTATTAGAACTGAGTCTTTTACAATACTTGGTAGTGTTAAAAATTTTGACTTAAAAAATATTGAAATTGCTAGCTGGAGCCCTAGTGGATCCAGAGTTGTTTCTAACTATGAACATTTACTTGATTATGATTTACTAAAAAAATTGGAAAAATCTGGAGAACTAATAGAATTTTTAATAGTAGATAATAGAGTTGTACAAATTATTGGAGATTATTAATTATTTTTAACATATTGAAATTATTATATTATAAAAATATGTCCTATCGCTAAAATTTCACGATACATTTAAATATCATAAGAAAGAGAAATTTATATAGGGATGTAAATGTTGAAGAAAACACACAAAAAAGCTAAAAAAAATGTGCCCAGCGACATACCCATAGTCTGGGTAAATGTTATTTAATATTTTTATGAGTACATAATACCATCATATTCTTCTGTTTCTTGTTTCTTGTTTTTGTGATGTTTTATAAATTTACGCTGCCTTTTTTTACCAATAAAACTAAAATCGTGTCTTAAAAGACGCACATATGTTTTATCAGAAAGAGGTTCTAGTCTTACAATTCCTTTTGTCTGAAATTTTTTTAAAACCCTTACAACTATTTTTTTAGATAGTTTTAATTTGTTTTTCATTTGATCAATTGTTATTGGATATGTTTTTTGTAAAATTTTTATTATTCTTTCTTCATGTGTGCCACGGGTTATTTCAATCATTTTATAACACAAAAAATTTTTTTATTGCATCACACCATAGGCTCTTTTACCTTTCTTGTCTTGTTTAAAGAAATCTTTTACATCTTCCCTCATTTCTTCAGGGTAGCCATCTGGAAAATCAATACATCCTCTACATGTATCAAACCCTATTGCTTTTTGAAGGCTTTCGATACTACTATAAGCAAGTGAGTCTGCGCCTATATCTTTATTTATCTCATCAACTTTTCTAATATTTCCCTTTTTGTCTCTAGCGATAAACTCTTTTTTACTTCTCATATCAATTCCTAAATAACATGGTGCTATAAGTGGAGGGCAACCGATTCTCACATGTACTTCTTTTGCTCCTGCATCTCTAATACCATGTACTAGTTTTCTCATGTTTGTGCCACGAACAATTGAGTCGTCTATTATCACAACTCTTTTCCCTTTTAAAACAGATCTTAAATAAGATAATCCTTCTTCTACTACCTTATCTCTACTTTCCTGAGTTTGCTGTATAAATGATCTTTCGTCTTTATCTTTCATAATACCTTCATCAAGAGGAATTCCTGATTCTATAGAGTAGCCTGTGGCATAGTGTCTACCAGATTCTGGAACTGGTACTACTATATCTGCTTCAACAGGATACTCTTTAGCAAGAAGCCTTCCAATATTGCCTCTAACGTTATGTACTGATCTACCATCAATTCTTGAATCTGGTTTTGCAAAATATACAAATTCAAACATACAGGGTTTTTCTTTCTTTTTTATAATTTGTTTTTCAAAAATATCTCCGTCTTTGTTAATTATTACTACAGATCCTCCAGGTATATCTTTTATGTATTCAAAGTTTATTTTTTTAAAAACTCTTGTCTCAGATGTTAAACAATATGTCCCATTTTGTTTACCTAGAACAAGGGGTCTAACTTTATATGGATCAGTTATTGCAAAAAGATAAGGATCATCTCCTGAATCAGCTAAAAAAAGAGCTGAATAACTGCCCTTAACGTTTTTAAGGATATCCTCACACGCATCAAATATTAAATCTACATTTATATCTTTTTTATATAGTCTATCAGCCATAGGAAGTAAAAGACATTGTATGTCACATTCAGTTCGTGGTTTTCTAGGAGTCATCTCTGAAATATCACTACAGTTGAAAATATTTCCATTGTGTACAGCTGATAAGAAGGGATTTACTAAATATTCTGGTTGTGCATTCCTCTTTAAAGATTCTATATCATCCATACCCGCTGTTGAATAACGGGTATGACCTAAGCCTACTTTTCCTGGTACGTTAATCTTTTTTTCTTCGTTAAAAATTTCTCTAACAAGCCCTGCATCTTTAGTGACATTTATGTTTCCATCATAGAGTAACATTCCAGCTGATGATTGACCTCGATGCTGGATAGAAAAAAGGCTATGATATATCAACCGTGACACTGGCTTATTACCAATAATTCCCACTATACCGCACATATTAGTATTTCAGGAATAAACAACAGTTATTTAATCCTTTTTTATTAACTAAGTTTTATAGATTAAATATCTTCCCATTCTTTAAGAACAGATTCCCATTTATATTCCTCTATTGCATCAATCTTGCCAATATTTCTAATTATCTTTTCATATCCTTTTACTAAGGTACGTATTCTTATCTTTAGTATAAAATCATATTTTCCTGCAACCGCTGTAACTCTTGATACTCCTCTTATTTTCCATAATTGTTGCATGGTTTCATCAATATCATATCCTGATTTTATCTTAATAAAAATATATGCTTTTACTAGAGTTAATGCAAAAGAGGCAATTCCAAGAACCATTATGATAATACCAATTATTTTGATGAGAAGCATTGTGGGATCTAGCGGGAATTGAGGGATTATTCCTAAATAAGCAATAAAAATTGAAACAGGTATAGTAAAAATAATTGTTGAAGAGCGGACTGCTTGGGCGATACTTGCTTTTCCAATACCAAGAGCCCTAATATAGAAAATAAACGCAAACAGAGCACCTATTGCGATTAAAGTTACCCATCCTATATGATTAAATGTTGCAATAAATCCTTCAATTAAATGATTTTCATTTGTAAATATATCAAAAAAGAAAATCATAACAGCAGTTATTAAAAATGCTATTAAAACATTCCAAAAACGAATATTTATTGAATCATTATAGTTACCGTCAATTTTAAGCCATTTAAGCTTACGTTGATAAACAGTAAGTAAAACCCATCCTGGATTTATAACCAAGAATACAATTAATATTGACTCTAAATTAAGATTACCAGTCAAACTAATAGAACCAAGGATTGCGCCAAAAGTTACAATTATTATAGATTGTAACTCAGGTAATGTTGGCATATCTTTTTCATTTACAGATTCAATCAAAACAAGATATAATATTACAACTTGAGCAAAAGGAAGAACTACACTAGGATCTTCAATTATAACAAACAATGCAAAATATCCAATAGTATAAAGAGCATTTCCTAGGCCTGCAAGTAGTTGATATTTTACTTCTTCTCTTCTAATAAATCTAAATTTTCTAAAAGAGGGATCTACATATTTTTGACCAAGTGTTTTTTTTCCAATTTTAACTGATAAAATCGATGCAAAAATTATTGTTACAGGTATACCCATTAAAAAAATTGCTAATCCAAGAGCCCAAGGATCTGTTACAAAAAGCTTACTAACAGTTGCATCTACACCAGAATTCATTGCTGCAACTATAGCAGATGCAAAAGCAAGTGCATAAAATAAATATTTTTTACGTATTGTTATTCTCATAGTGCTATTTCTTTTTCGATTACTTGTGTATTTGTTTTTTTAACACCAGGAATCATTTGGATTTTATTTGTAACTTTTAAGAGTTTATCTAAGGTTTTCACCTGCGCTCGAACTACTATGTCATATTCACCTGCAACTACTGATATTTTTGCAATGTTTTCGATTTTTCTCATTTCAGATATAGCTTTTGCTGAATCACCAGGTTCCATGTCGATTAATATATACGCATTTATCATATATTATTTACACCTTAATTTGCACGCGGAATATAGATCAGTATATAAATATTACTATCGATGTGTATTTTTCTTCTTAAAAAAGTGATTTTTATGGAAGAGAATAAGGAAAGATTTAAATCATAAGATATGCATTCCTGTTCTGGAGGTAAAAAATTATGGCCTTTACACATGAAGGATGGACATTATATTGTAGAGATGTAAAACTTAAAGGCGGGAAAAACCAAAGAATCTACTTCTTTAGTAAAAGATCACCAAAAAGTGGAACACCTTGTGACAAACCAGATAACTACGCTGTTGGTGTAAACAAGAGAACTGGTCTTCCGTACTTAAAAAAGAAGTAAAACAAAAAAAAGAGAATATTTTTCTAATATTTCCTTTACTTCTTTTATTTCTTTCTTATTTTTTAGTTATATCCACCTATTTTTAGACTGGGATCTCCAAATAGTTCCCATTGCTGTACCATCTTTACATCCATTTTAGCATCGTCACCTAGGAATTTATGTAGATATTCTGTCATAGTCTGACCATGGTTTAATCCTAAATTATCTTCGTTTTCTGTACCATATAATTCTAAAAACCTTAATTCAAGCCAGCCATCAAGTATTTCAAGATAGTCTATCACACCGTTTAAGTCTTGATCTCCATCTCCATGGGTTCCAAGGCCAGTATTAGCAATTGTAGCAATTGTGCCACCATTTGGTTTACTTGTAAGCCACCATGCCCAACAGTTAGGTGTCCAACCATCAAACAAAAATCTATATATAAAATATTTAAGACCCATTTTTTGAATTCCTTCTCTAATATTTATACCAACTGTTTTATCAAATTCACCATTATGACAACCGCCAACTACTGCAATAGGCAGCTTTTCTTTATTTCTAAGTGGTATCATATCTTTTACATGATAACCAGTTGTCCAATTGCTTGATTCATCCACTGGATCTGGAAAATGAGTACTCCAAGAAACCCTGCTTCCATGGCCACAAATATATGCAAAACCTGCTCCTTTATTGAATTCTCTGTTTATGGTTCTACCACTAATATCTTCATTTGAAGAATATACTTTTAAGGGATTCACACCTGGTAACACATCTATTGCTTTATTACAGGCTATTTCTCCTTCTTTTACAACTTCTCCTTCGGGCCATTGACCATGGTTTACATAGGAGTCCCCTCCAACTAAAAGTAGGTTTTTAAACCAGTCTTTTTCGTTCAAACCAGTTCGTTCATATCTTAAAATTTTTCGAACCATTGTATTTACTTCAAATTTATTTCTACAGGCAAGCCTTCCAAGATATACATCAGGATAAAGATCCATCTCTTCTCTAAAAGAAGAATTCCATACAGAAAATCTGTTATCATTATTTGAATCCCAACTTGAAAAATCTGCATTGGAATCATAAATATCTGCATAATAAAGATCACTTACAAAACGCTGTTCTGGATATTCTTGTTCTTCAGTTGGAACAACATAACTATATCTTATTGGTAAATCCCACCTATTTTTCTGCCCATCTCTTCCTCCAACAAGTAACACATGGGTAACATTCCATCTTTCAATTGCACCTTTTATAAAATATTTTATTTTTTCAGGGTTATCTCTACCAGCTAGTAGATTTTCATTGTAGATGTCTTCAGTTGAAAACATCTTTGTTTTTACACCCTGTTTATTTTTAAAATTCACCAAAGGTTTTAACAAATTAGTATATTTATTTGGTGCAATGATAAGAAAATCTTGTTTTTCTTCTTCCTTAATTATTGGTTCTTCTGGTTGTAAATATTTTATATTAACCTTTATGTGAGATATAAATGATACCTCATTTTCATTTGGATGATATCTTACAGGATATACTTGCAATACTAGGAAACTTACTCTTTTATTGTATGAAAGACCGCCCCCTGTGTGATATAAAACCCAATCAGTTGGATAATTACCAAGATTTTCATATAAAGTTTCATAATTTACTTTTTGAATTTTTACTGATTTGATACTATCAAACTGTGCTTTTCCATATGATAATTTATGTTCAAGTTCAATTGTTTCAGCAGTAGAGTTTTCATAACTAATATCTTCTATTTTTGATCCGAAAGGTAATTCAAATACAGAGAGATTAACTGGTAGAACTGGATAATTTGTTTCATAGTCAAACATTTTTATTCTATTATGATTGGTTTCTTTAACTCTTACAACTGAATAGTTGTACTGCTCTACTATTTCAGGATAGGAAAAAGAAAAATCTAGTTCAATAGTTTTTTCAGAAAAAGAAATTTCTTCTGTAGAATCTATGTTTAGATTTTGGCCTAAAACAGTTATACTTGAAAATATTAAAATTCCAATAGCAATGATGCTAGTTAATTTTTTATTCATTTTTTACCCCCAAAATATTTATTTATACTTTTTTAATAGAGGGATTATATAAAAAACTTTCTCGTTGAAATTTATAAATAAGCATACATAAAAAATAAGTATTTTAAATAAGAATTCCAGATAAACATTAAAAATTGTTAAATACTAGAAGTACTTAATAATAGATGAGAAAATTACAGAAATGTTTAGATATATAAATAAAAAAATTCTGGTTTTATTCTTATTTTTGTTATTATTATCTAATGTATTTATTGTTAGTTCTGTAAAAATCACAGACTCAAAAGAAGATAGTACCACTACAGGAGATAGACCGGTTATAAGAGTAGCTATAATCAGGCAGCATTGGGATCCATTAGATGTTTTGTTTACCGCCAAACTTTCGAATTCTATGCATTATACTTGTTTAAAAAAGGCTCAGTTCAAATATAATGTAAGATTTAGGATTTATGAATTCTGGGATAACTATATTTTTGGTGATGTACAATCAGGTTTGTTACAACTAAAGGATATTGATTTAGTAATAGCCCCTGGAGGAGTCGGAGGCTGGCAAACTCCTCTTCTATACAGATGGCAAATTAAAAATTTTGTTAAATCAGGTGGAGGTTTCTATGGAATATGCGGTGATTCAACCTTTGGATCATTAGGTCCTAAAAATTTAAAATGGCAGTATAATCCCCTCATAAGTAGACTACTTGGCTTTGATATATCACCTATGTTACGCCTTGCAAATGTATACACAGATGCATCAGTTTTTGAAGATCTAATTAGACACCCTTTATTTTTTAATAAATTTAGCATAATGCTCTTTTTAATGAAACTATCTAAGTCAAGAGCAGAAATACATTTTGAAAACTCCAAAATTCCCATCCAAGAGCCATACATAGGAAAAGATATGGTCACAATGCTTGGAAATGCTGCGTTAATAGATGGCCCTTTACGAAATAGGCTTTTTATGTCAAAAGTTCATACTATTGCTACCTTTAAAACTGCAGATGAACCATATGATGAGAAAATAAAAAATAAAAAAGCGATAATTGCTACAACTTATGGTGAAGGAAGAGTAGTTCTTTCTAGTATTCATTCTCAACTTACTATTGAAAATAGTGATCTGCATGATGTTTATGCAAGAAATGTTTTATGGTTAGCAAAAGAATTATAGACTTTTTTAATAGAAAATATTATTTCTTTAGTTTATTGTATCCTAGGAATATTAATACGGCTATCAAATAAGCAATAATAATATCTAATATGAAATTCAAAAGGTTTCCAAAAAATTGTGGAACATGCACACCAGAATCATCGTATTTATATTCAAATTTCAAATGTTGAAATGGAAGTCCTAGAAGATTTTGATTTATATTAGCTTCAGTGTGGCCTTCTTCATCTGTTGAGATACTTGCTTTATAGCCACTACCAGGGAATAATAGCATTATTAGGATAATAAATACTTTAAAACCATCCATTCGTAGAATTTTTTTCCAGTTCATATTCTTACCAATTACAAATAAATGTTAGATAAATATAAGTAATTTGTGAAATTATTTGTCTCAAATTATAGGAATTTTGAAATTTTTTAACGAGAATCGTAACATAAACATAATATCCTTAAGAAAATTATGAATCTTTATGTTAGGAAATAAACCTAATAATGAGTCGCAAAATTATAAATATTATAATAATCATAATTATTATAAAGAATATAATAATTGTGATTTTATGTCAAATACCACAATATCTATAGATAAAAAAACAAAAAAAGCTTTATTGAAACTTGGAACAAAAGGAGAAACATACGATACAATAATAAAAAGATTGATAAAAAGACATGCATGGAAAAAACTAGATGATAATTGGAATGAAATATTAGAAAATGACGAATTTATTCCTTTAGAAGAGCTCTGAACAAATGTCTTTTAATATATTTGTATCAAAAACCTTTCAAAAAAAGTTTCACAAACTACCAAAAAATATTCAAAATAGAATAAGAAAAGATTTAAACAAACTCAAAAAAGACCCTTATAAATCAAGAGCTAGTTGTGATATTAAACAACTTAAAAATACAAATCCAAAAAAACATCGACTGAGATCAGGAGAATATAGAGTCATCTATATCATCCAGAAAAAAGAAGTAAAAATTATTGATTTAATAAAAAGAGAAGTAGGTTACAGTAGATTAGAATAATTAATAACAAATTCTATAAATTTTGTTTTAGTTTATAACATAAGTATTTTATCATAAAAAACATCTAAAAACTTTTTATGTTTCTCAATAGTAAATTTCAAAAACCATTACTTTATACTAGACCGTCCCTACAGGGGCGGGTAACAAAGCGGCTATGTGGGGGACTGCAGATCCTCATACGGGGGTTCAAATCCCTCCCCGCCCTCTTATTTTTACTTCTTTTCTTTATTGTAATTCTTACATCTATTACTTCTGAAGCTGATTTGATAATAAACGAAGTAATGTGTAATCCTGCAGAAAACGAGTATTATCATGAATGGCTTGAACTCTATAACCCAACAAATGAATCAATAAATATATCTGGTTACACGATTACAGATAATAGATATAAAGATTTTATTGAACCAAATTTTGATTTTGGAAATAAATCATATGTTATACCATCAAAAAATTATGCAATCTTAACAGATCATGGCACAGAGATATTTGATTATTATAATATATCAAATCAAACAATCTGTCTCTATGTCGATGATAAAAGCATAGGAAATGGTCTTGGAAATGCTGGAGATTTTTTAATTCTAAAAAATAGTACAAATAGCACTATAGATTATGTAGAGTGGATAAACAATTATTCAAATGTTCCAGGTAATCCAATAGAAAAGATTTCTGAAAACTATACTATTTCAAAAATAGAACCTAAAAAAACAAACAATTCAGAGATTGACTATTATGAAGGAATACCCACACCAGGAAAAGAAAATATTTTGTTAAGACGAGGAAAATCAAAAATATTGAATAACAAAACAGATTTTTTGATTTCTAAAGATGATGAAATTGAGTTGAATTTAAAGATTCAAAACCTTGGAGCTTTTAGAGACAATATAACAGTTAAAATAAAAGAAAACGAGCAATTTTTCAATATAAATATTTTAAAAGACAATATAATTTTAAATCCAAAAGAAAAAGGATTAATAACATTAAAAATTAGCCCTAATAGTATTTGTTATGAAGGACATATAAAAATCATAGCAGAATCTGAAAAAAAGCTTAATGCTTCAGATGAAAAAAAGTTCTATTTTGAAATAAATAATCCAGATTTATGGATTAAAAAAATTAAAGTTTATAATGAAGAAAAAATTGAGGTAAACTCAATAAATCAAGGTGAAATAATAAGAATAAAAGCTTTTTTGAAAAATTTGGGAGTAAAAAACGCAACAAACATAGTTGTAAATTTTTATAAAGATGAAATAAAATCTGAAAAATTAATTGGCTCAAAATTCTATGATTCTATTTCTAAATATCAAAAATACCCCTCCATTTTATTTGATACAATATCTTTGAAACCTGGAATAAATACTATCTTTGTTTATGTGGACAAAGAAGACAATATCGATGAAATAGACGAAAATAATAATTTTTTATCATTTGAAATAAAAATTGTTAAAACAAGTCCAGATATTTATGAAGAAAATGTTTGTATTTCTGAGTTTTATTATTATTCTCATCCAACTCTTTATAATGAATATTTTAAGATTTATAACCCTAGCAATAAATCTTTAAATATTTCTGGTTGGTATGTAACAAATCAGCCTGAAAAAAACAAGTTTAGTCAAAATAAGCTTATTTTTCCTAAAAACACTACTATAAAACCGAAAAGTTATATATGTGTCACTGAAAAGGCAGATAGCTATTATTTTGAGACATTATGTTATGCTGATTTTGAATATAACTATGATACAGATAAAAACATTCCACAGATGGATACCACGGGAAAAATGTATTTTAGTAATTCAGGTGGAAAAATCTGTATAAAAAATAGTTATAATCATACAATTGATCTAGTTGTATATGAAAATAAAACCTCTAACCTAAAAGAATGGAAAGGGCAGGCAATAAAAAATTTAGGAGAAGGTTTTATCTATAAAAGAAAATTTAACAAAACAGGTATAGTTGATACAGATAAAAAAAGTGATTGGAAAGATAATAGATACTATAAAATTGGACAAACTGATTTAACAGAAAAAAAGTTTAATTTTAGTGGAAAAATACAAACTTTTGTCTCACCGGACAGTAGTTTCAAAACAATTATAGAATATTTAAAATCATCAAAAGAATCTATTTATTTAAACATCTATGAGATAACAAGTCCATATCTTTGTGACGAACTAATAAAACTTCTTATAAGAAATGTATCAGTAAATCTATTAATAGAAGGTAGTCCAGTCGGAGGAGTATCTAATCAAGAAAAGTTTTTACTAAATAAATTGAAGACATACGGTGCAAAAATAAATATTTTAGTTTCACAAAAAGAAAACAAAATCTATAAAAGATATAGATTCAACCATGCAAAATATCTAATAATTGATAACAAAACAGTAATCATAAAAAGCTGCAACTGGGCAAATACCGGTATTCCAAAAGATAGCTCTTATGGAAACAGAGAATGGGGAATTATTATAGAAAATAAAACTATTGCAAAATATTACTATGAAATATTTTTTTATGATTCAAATATAAATTTTCCAGATGTATTATCTTTTGAAGAAATTAATTGGTTTATTCCATATGATTACTATATAGAAGATTACTACTGTAGAGGTATTTATGAACAAAATTTTGAGTCACAAGTTTTTTTTGAAAACTGTTCTATAAAACCAGTATTTAGTCCAGATATAAGTTTAAGTACTATAGCTACTTTATTAAAATCTGCACAAAAATCAATCTATATAGAGCAATTATATATCTATAAAAATTGGGATGAAAAAAATAATCCATTGTTAGAGTTATTAGTTAAAAAAGCAAAAAATGGCGTTGATGTAAGAATTATAATGAACTATAATCCTTTTTACAAAAATACAAATGAAAAACTAAATCAAACAAAGAATTTTTTAGAAGAAAATAACATAAAAGTTAAGTTAATTTATACAAACTGGAGTGTTTTTATTAATATTCATAACAAGGGAGTTATTGTTGATAATAAATCAGTTTTAATTTCTAGTATAAATTGGAATGAAAATAGTTTTATGAATAATAGAGAAGCAGGAGTAATAGTTTATAATGAAAATATTAGTAAATATTATTCTACTGTGTTTTTTTATGATTGGAAATTAAATATGCCAAAAATGTCCAAACCTATAGACGAAGTAATCGAAAAAACAAATGAAAACACTATTTATATAGTTGTTATATTCTCAATGACTTTTGCATTAATTGCACAAGATTGGAGAAAAAGAAAATGGATGTAAATATATTACCGCAGCATTGGTCAGCAATACTATGCATATTAATTATGGTCGGAGCGCTAGTCTTTGCTTACTATAAAAAAATTATGATGGTTTATGCTTTGATTATTTCAAATGTTATTATTTTTGTTATAACAATGATCTTTCAATATCAGATAATATATGGGTTTTCTGCTAATCTGCCATACGCAGGTCTTAGTTTTAGATCGATTTATTTATCAACAGAATATTCTCCACAAATCTATACCCTTTTTACTTCTATGTTTATACATGGAGGATTTGCTCATATATTTGGAAATATGCTTGTATTATTCTTTATAGGTAATGCTCTCGAAGATAGGATTGGTAGTAAAAAATTTATTATCATATATCTTTTATCTGGATTAGTTGGTGCATTAGCTCATTCTTTAACAGAACTTGACTCTGTTATTCCACTATTGGGAGCATCAGGTGCCATCTTTGGAATTATGGGGGCTCTTGCTTTTGCTTATCCCCGGGACGAGATAGTGATGCCTATACCACTTGGAATAATAATGGTTTTAAGAAGAATTAAAGTAATTTATGCTGTTTTACTCTTTGCAGCATTAGAGACATTTATTGTTTTTATAGGGGTAAACGATCAAACCGCGCACTTTGCTCACTTAGGAGGTTTAATTGGTGGTTTTATATTAGCAGCTATTTTTTTAAGAGGGAGAAAAACCCATACTAAAAAAGGTGAAACCATTTATTATGATTCATTCCAATCACAAAGACCAAGAAATGTTAATTACTCACAGCTTAGAAAACTAGCAGACACGGAAGAATTAAAAGATATGCTAAAAAAAATTGAAACAGAAACAGTTCCACAGGTTCAAGACATATGGCTTGAGCATTTTCTTGAAAAAGCACATTGTCCAAAATGTAAATCAAATCTTAATCATTTTAATGGTAAGATTTGGTGTGAAAAATGTGGTTTTAAATCAACTTACTAATTTTCTATAAAGAAAAAGAAAAAACTAGTCCTTTTAATTCTCCATATAACAATAGGCTTGTAACAAGATATCCCCCTATTGCACCACCACATAAAAGAGGAAGGCCTGCTTGTGGTTTTCCGCGCATTACAAATATCATAAGAATTGAAAAACCAATAAGTGTTCCAATTATAACTCCAATTGATAACGGTAGACTATTTGGGATATTATTATAGATTGATGCAACAAGAATCCCCGGCATTACAATATCACCAAGTCCCATAAAAAAAGCATCTCTTTCTTCTTTATCTTCAAGTTTTTTCTTTAAACTCTTTGTTTCTTTTATAAGTGAATAATTTTTAATCTTTGGAACAACTAACAATACTGGTAGTTTTAAATCCATCACAGTATCAGCAAGATCTATCATATGTTTTGTTTTATAGACCGATATTGCATCATAGACTGCTAATCCTATTAAAAGTATTATCACAAGAAGTATACTTAGAGACATACCAAATATTGCAATTGCTCCTGCACCAATTAGTATACCTGTAATATCTATAACATACCACTCAGGGTATTTATAAAGAATAAAAACAAGCATGATAGCAAGTATTATTGCAAGAATAACAGGTATTGTAATAATAATATTTGATTCTTCAGAAACAGGTATTAAAAAACCATATGATATAGGTTTTATTAACGATAAAAGAGGATATATTACATAGGCTGCTGTATAGCCTATCGCACCAAGTATAAAAAATTGAATTACTTTTTTCTTCCAAAACTTAGCTATTATAAGAATTATAATGGTAAAGACAAATAGTATCGTAAAAATATAAAGTATGTTTAATGGATTGTTTATATCTTCAAAGGCGGGTTCTACACCTGCTTGGATGAAAGGCTTTGTAACAAGTAAAGCTAGGCCATGGATAAGAATAAAAAAGCAACCCATAATGGCAACAGGTAATAGTTCATTTTTATCTTTTTTATTGTTTGACATTAGACTTTAGAAATAATGTTTACATATTTAACTATTCTAATTTTTATATGATTTTTATACCAGAAAAAATGTAAACTATAAAAACAGCGTAAATAAATATCATAAAAACTCCTTCTATTCTTGATATCTTATTTTTTGTATAAATTATTGGAATCATTGCAAATGTTACGATTACTAAAATCAAAATTGAATCTAGTGATTTAAACGCATATAGTGGAATAAAAAGAGCTGCAAAACCAAGTATTAAAAGAATATTAAAAACATTTGATCCAAGTACATTTCCAACAGCTACATCTGACTCACTTTTGTATGAAGCCATTGCTGAAACTACTAGTTCAGGAAGAGAGGTTCCAATTGCAACAATTGATGCAGCAATTACAAATTGTGGTATTCTTAAAATATTAGCAATCGTTACAGATGATTCAATCAATAAATAAGCTCCTGCTACAACACCTAATATTCCAATACTTATCAATAAAATATCTTTTTTTGTAGAATCATCTTTGTATCTATCAACTTTTATTCTTTCTTTTTTTGCACATCTAATAAAAAACCAAATAAATACAACAAATAAAACAAGAAACAATATTCCTCCAAAAATTCTGTAGTCATCAAGTAGGCTCAAAAAAGAGGCGGTAAATAAAACAAGTGTTGCAGCTGCTACTATTGGCATTTCTCTTTTAATTATACCTTTGTTAATATCAATTGGTTTTATTATCGCACTTATTCCAAGAACCAAAAAAAGATTTGCAATGCAGGACCCTACAATATTTCCAAGTGAGATATCTGATTCCCCTTTTGCAGCAGCACCAACAGATATTGCAAATTCAGGTGAAGATGTACCAAACCCTACAAGTATTACAGAAATAATTAATGCTGATATCCCTAGCTTGGCAGCAGTTTTTACTGTCCCATCTACTAGCATATCTGATCCTTTGTATAGAAATAGTATACCAAGTATAAATGCTGGAACAGCAAGTATTTCATAACCTGGAGGTAACATCAAGAGGCGTAATTAGGATGCTTACTTAAATAGTCTAGTAAAAACAAAAGTATTTGAATTAAAACTAATTCAACTTTCTTGATTTAATAATGGAAAAAGGTAGTTTAACATTTATTGGCCTAGGTTTATTCGACGAAAAAGATATATCAATTAAAGGACTTGAAGAAATCAAAAAATCTGATAAAATATTTGCAGAGTTTTACACAGCAAAATTAATGGGTACAACTATTGAAAAACTTGAAAAAACCTATGGAAAAAAAATAACAGTTCTTAATAGAGAAAAAACAGAGAACGGAAGTTTAATACTAGATTCAGCTAAAAAACAAAAAACAGCTTTTATAGTTGCAGGGGACTCAATGACTGCAACAACCCATGTTGATTTAAGGATAAGAGCAACAAAAAAAAAAATTAAAACAAAAGTGATACACGGTGCAAGTATTATCACCGCAGTATCAGGTCTTTTAGGCCTTCAAAACTATAAATTTGGAAGAACAACTACTTTATGTTACCCAGAGAAAAACTATTTTCCAACAAGCCCATATAATGTAATACAAAAAAACAAGATAGATGGATTACACACACTTGTTTTATTAGACATCCAGGAAGATAAAAAAAGATATATGACTGCAAATGAAGGATTAAAACTTTTGCTTGAAATGGAAAAAAAACATAAAAATAAATTAATTACAAAAGACTCAATAGCATGTGTTGTAGCAAGAGCAGGTTCAAATAAGGTTACAATAAAATCCGATACAATAAAAAATTTAATAGAATTAGATTTTGGAAAACCAATGCATACAATAGTAATTCCAGGAGATCTTCATTTCATGGAGATAGAATCTCTAAAAATACTTGCACAACTACCTGCACAACAGATAGGAAAATTACAAAAACTATAAAGTATATAGCACTTATTAATAAATAAAAAAAGGGGATTATGTTGATGCAGCAAAAAGAAGGAATAGTCGGATATATATACGGAGATGTTGGTTCAACTGATTTTAATTTTGCAGTGAACGGACAAAATATTAGAAAATTTGATTACATTTATGCACCTCATAAAGAAGGAAACATGCTCGCGCAAGTCTTAGATATTAGACAGCATTCTGATCTAAAATTTGATGATGCAACCTCAATTATGAAAGGTGAAGAAGTGCCAAATTTTAAATCAAAAGTATCAGCTTATGCTGATGTCATAGGATACCGTGATAAAAAAGGACTACTTCAAGCGCCTCGTACACCTTTTAATGCTGGATCTGCAATTAAGCTTGCTGATGAAAAACTTATAAGGCAAGTTCTAGGCTTATCTGCTTCAAAAGAAAATGGAGCATATATAGGCTTATTAAAAGGACATGACCTACCAGTCTATCTTAATATTGATTCCCTTGTGCAAAAACATATTTGTATCCTTGCGAAAACAGGCGGTGGAAAGAGCTATGCCTGCGGGGTATTAATTGAAGAACTTCTAAAGAAAAAAATACCAATGGTTATTATAGATACCCATGGAGAATATCATTCTTTAACAAAGACCAATAAAAGCCGTAAAGACAAAAAACATATGGAGAGATTTGGTGTTAAAAAAAATAGTTATGAAAGCCAAATAAATGAATTTTCTCCAATTGGATCAAAAGGAAATATCAAGCATTTAAGACTAAACGGCTGTAACCTTGAAGCAAGAGAAATTATTGATCTATTATCAGCAAAGCTATCTGGTCCGCAAATTGGTGTATTATACCAAGCTATAAAAGAAGTAAAGGAATATAAATCTGTATATAATATTAGAGATATTATTGATTCTGTAAACCGGTCAAAAAGTAACGCCCGTTGGAATGTTATTGCCTCCCTTGAATCACTTGATTCAATAGGTGTATTCTCTGAAAATGGAACGTCCTCTGAAGAAATAGTGAAAAAAGGCAAATGTACAACTCTTAATATGAAAGGTGTCGCACCAGATATACAAGATGTAGTTGTAGCACGTCTTACAAAAGAACTTTTTGATGCAAGAAAAGCAGGAAAAGTACCACCATTTTTGCTTGTAGTTGAAGAGGCACATAACTATTGTCCTGAAAAAGGCGTAGGTAAATCTGTTTCATCAAATATTCTTAGAACAATTGCATCTGAAGGTCGTAAGTTTGGTATGGGTTTATGTGTGGTAAGTCAAAGGCCTGCAAAGGTTGATAAAAATGTTGTCTCCCAGTGTAACACAAATATTATTTTAAAGGTTACAAATCCTAATGATTTAAAGGCTATAATTCAATCTGTCGAAGGACTTACTAGTAAAACAACTGATGAAATCCAAAGACTACCTATTGGTATAGCACTTATCTCTGGTGCAGGGCTTCAACAACCTGTTATGACTGAGGTTCGTACTAGAGAAACTCAGCATGGTGGAGCATCTGTGACAATATCAAAGAGTGGAAAAACAAAAGAACCAAGGATTCCAAAAACACAAACTCCTAAACCATCTCCAAGTATAAAACCTGAAATAGAAAAACCAATTCCACAGCCTAAACCAGCCCCTAAAAAAGATAATACCACAGAAAAAGCAAAAAATGTATCAAGGGTTGCAAACAGACTTGGATGGGTTGATGAAGATAATCCAGATGAAGCAATAAAAATTCTTACAAAAGAAGCAGAAAAAATGAATGAAAACGTGTTTAAATACCTTGAATCCCTTGCAAAACTTGGTAGAAACTTTTGCACTGTTGATAACCCTAAATGTATGAAATGTCCTATGAGCTCTGGCTGTAAATATAGAAAAGAAATGGGAACTAATAAAAAGAAAGGTTTTTTTAAAAGATAAGAACAGGTATTGATATGAGAAATAAAAATTGCGCTACTATTATCGTTCTAGTAATACTCTTAGTTCTATTTTTTACAGGTTGCCTTGATCTATTTAAAAATAACGAAACAATTTACAGTTCACATCCTACAAGTATTTCATACACTATTAGTTATGGTTATACTATAAATTGTACTGGAAATGGAAAATACATAATAAAATATGACTGTGACACTCCAGAAGTTTTAAAAGGGTCATCACCTGAAATTATAAACATTTTTGGGAATAACTATGAAAATAAAACTAATATTGCAACTTTTAATGATATGAAAAGTTGGAATATAAGTGAAAATGGATTATGTAAAGATTATAAACTAGGTATTACAGCAAACGCTTTATCTGAAAGTTTTATTGTTAATGATCTAAACGGTGAAAATGCACTAAGCTTAGATGAAATAAAAAATAATCATCATGACTTTATTGAACAGTATTGTAAAGAACAAAGAAATGAAACCACTGTTTTCATTGATCCAAATAATAGTCTAATAAAACATAAGGCATATGAAATTATAGATGGACTTAGTTCAAATAATTCTTTTTTAGCTGCAAAAGAAATATTTGTCTGGCTTAAAAAAAATACACAGTACACTACACATATAGAAAATAACAATGTTCAAACAGCTATAGAAACATATCAACTAAAAACAGGCGATTGTGATGATCTAACATTTTTGTATTTATCTTTATGTAAATCAGTTGACCTACCTTCTAGATTTATAAGAGGTTTTTTAATAGAAAAAAATACAGCTATACCTCATGCGTGGGCAGAGGTTTATGTTGGAAATAATATTGGTAACAATGGTTGGATTCCTGTGGAATGTGCAGGTGAAACAAAAAACGGGGACACAGATAGACAGGTTCATCAAAATTTTGCATTGGAATCAGCAGATCATCTAAGGATTTTTACTGACGATGGAAGCAATAACTCTTTAGAGCTTTCCTTGTCTGGTATATCTTTAATGTCTGATAATAATATTATTTTTGAAAAAACAGAGTTTTTTACTGAGATTAAAAATTATCAAATCCTAGAAGAAAATAGACTTTCTATTGATGAAAACAACTATAGAACCTATAAATAGAATTTCAATCATAAAAGACAGTAGAGTTTTATATTATTAGATTATTTCATTAATTGGATGGGAAAAAAGAATAAATCTAGGATTTTTTTCTTTAAAGACAAAAAAGATAAAGAAATTAAGTATAGTGTTTCCCTTAAACTAACATTAATTGTATGTTTATTATCAATAATAATTATTTTTACTATTTCAACATTAAATTTTTATATCCAAATGGAAAACGAAGAAAACTTAAACGATACAAGAGTGCAAAAAAAGGTTGTAGACTTTGCTAAATCCCATTCGATTTTAAAAACAATAGAAGATTATATCTCTAAATTTGAAAATTTTAATAATACACAGGAATTACAATACTATATTACTAATCTTACAAATGAAATAAACACAAATAATTCAAAAAATACAAACATAATTGAAATAAATATTTATAGATTTGAAGAGGGAAAATTAAAAATATATGCTTCAACTGATGAGGAGTCTATTGGTTCTATATCTAATTCTGAATTCAACAATGAATCATTTCAAAAAGGAGATTCCTACTATATAGTTGACGAAAATAACCCTGTTTTATCTATTATTTCTCCGATAAACATCTCTGGAAAAACATATGGAACATATGAGATAGTTATGCTAACTCCTGGTGAAACTTTATCATATGAGGAACAAATAAAAATTGTTATACTTGTATCTTTTATTGGAATAATTACCTTAGTTTTCAGTTTGTTATATCTCTTAAGAAAGATAATTGTAAACCCTATTACTGATTTCAAAGAAAAATCAAAAAATATAGGTAAAGGTAATCTTAATACAAGAGTTGACATAGAATCAAATGATGAAATAGGAGAGCTTGCTGATGCTTTTAACCAGATGGCAAAAGACCTAAAAGAAAGTCGGGATAAAATAGAGGATTACAATCAAATCCTTGAAAATCTTTTAGATCAAAAAGATGGTTTTATAGGTCAATTAGGCCATGATTTAAAAAATCCATTGCAACCACTAGTAGGATTATTACCAATGCTAATAGATCAAGAAAAAGATCCAAAGAAAAAAGAAACACTTAAATTAATGAACAAAAACGTTGAATATATGAAAGATTTGATCTTTGATACATTAAAACTTGCAAAACTACGTTCTGAAAACATAGAATATAATTTTGAAACACTTAATCTTAAAAAAATCTCTGAAGATGTAATTTCATCCCAAGACTTAATATTAAAAGAACAAAAAATTAAACCAGTAAACAAAATTAGTAATAATATACTTGTAGAAGCAGATAAACTAAGATTATCAGAAGTTTTTAAAAACCTAATAAATAACTCTGTAAAATACACAGAAAAAGGCGGAAAAATAATTCTTGATGCTGAAGAAGATAAAACATACGTAACTGTATCAATTACTGACACAGGAATTGGTATGACCGAAGAACAAGTTAAACAAGTATTTGATGATTTTTATAAGGTAGATAGGCAGACTAGTGATTATTATTCAACAGGACTTGGTCTTGCCATCTCTAAAAGGATTGTTAAGCAGATGGGTGGAAAAATATGGGTGGAAAGTAAAGGACCTGGTAAAGGAAGTACTTTTTATTTTACACTTAAAAATAAGACAAAAAATAAATAAGGAGATATATTATATCTCATGTTGAGGTTGAATTTGGGATGACAAAAAAAATAATGATTGTAGATGATGACCCTGGTGTTATTTATACAGTAAAACATGGCCTAGAGAATATAGATTCAGATTATAAAATCACTCCTCTAAATAACGGTAAAAAATGCCTAGAAATGTTAGAAAAAGGAGAGATACCTGATCTAATCCTCTTAGACATAATGATGCCTGATATGAGTGGATGGGAGTTGCATCAACAAATAAGACAGAAAATACCAGAAACAAAGCTTCCAATTGTTTTTCTTACCGCTAGAACTGATCGTATTGCAAAAAATGCAGGTGGCTTTCTCGGCCAAGACTATATTGAAAAACCATTTAAGGTGCCTGAATTAAAAGAGCGCATTGATAAAATCTTAAAAAGATAAAAAATTTTCACAATTATTTTGGTTTTTGTAACATTAAGTAAAGTTTAAGTTATATCTGTATATTCATTTGTTGTGTCCTTGAGGAGAAGGATATGTTATTGGATGGGTAGACAAAAGATGAGCAGAAAAAAGTTTTTGTTATTTAGAAATAGTTTGGTAAAAAAAGTCCTTGTTTTATATACATTTATTATGTTTGTTTTGTGTGCTACACCTTTAGTTAGTGTCTCTAATAGTCCAGAGATAGATATCGAATTTCCTAATGAGTCTATCTATTACACAAATAAAAGTTATGTAAATATAAGTGTAAATGTAAGTGACTCGCAGGAGGTTTCAAGTCATATTGACTGGAATAATAGCCTTGGCGGATATTGGAATTTTGAAAGTGATAGTAAACCAAACTTTGTTTGTGATAATTCAACATATGATAATAAGGCATATTTTACAGATACAGATAAAAGAAGCTGGGATAATAGAACAGATGGAAAATATGGACATGGCCTGTATTTTAATGGATCAAGTAATGGTTACCTTAATGTAAATTCTAGTGATAGTCTAAATATTTCTGATGAGATAACAATTGAACTATGGTTCAAAGAGTTTGAAACAACGTTTAATAAAACGTTTGGTTGGGCAGAAGGAGATTATGGATACTCAGTTAAGCAAACAAATGACGGAGGGTATATTCTTACAGGTGAATGTGACTATTCTGGTAATAATACAGGAGATTTAATATTAATCAAAACAGATACAAATGGTAATGAAGGATCTAATTATCCTAACACTTTTGTTAAAACATTTGATGGCAATAATCCTTCCTATCATGAAGATTATGGGAGGTCAGTTCGCCAGGTCGAGGATGGAGGATACGTAGTTACAGGTATTTCTAATCATTCTGAACATGATGATAAATATCTATGGGGAGATTTATGGGTCATAAAAACTGATTCTGGCGGCAATCATATTAAAAACTATACCTATAATGGAGGAGAAAAAGATAAAGGAAACTCGATAACAAGATGTAGAAATGGAGGATTTTTCATAACAGGGCAAACAATATATGATAATTTTTTTGATTTAATTTTAATTAATTTAGATGAAGATCTATCTGAAAGATATCCTCCTGTTAGGATAGGAAAAAGTAATTATGACGAGATAGGTCGTTATATTCAACAAACAGAAGATGGTAACTTTGTAGTTACAGGGTATAATACTATTATGAGCGGAAATAATGAAGAGATATGGATTATAAAAACTAATGAAACCGGGACTGAAGAACAACATCCACCAGATACATGGAACAAAACACATGGGGATTATGAATTTGAGGGAGACAAAGACCATGGATATTGTATCAAGGAAACTGCAGATGGCGGATATATCACAACGGGTTACAGTAAACACAATGACAATTACAAAATATTTCTACTTAAAACCAATGAGAATGGAACTGAAGGAAATAATTACCCTAATACATTTAATAAAACTTTATCTTATGGCACTGAACGCTATGGGACCTCTGTAGAACAGACAACATCAGAAGACTATGTTGTTCTAGGATATAAAAGATCAAATCCTGGAGAAGATTTTGATATCTGGTTAGTAAAAACAGATAGAAATGGAACAAAATTATGGGAGAAAAATCATACTGGGAATAAAGATGACAGAGGATGGAACTTAGAAGAAACAAGAGATGGCGGCTTCATAATTGTAGGTAGCACTAACTCTTTCGGAAAAGGACATCAAATATGGCTACTAAAAACAAATTCAAATGGAAATATAACTGAAAGTAACAACGACCAAAGTTTAAATAAAACACTTATTGGCAAAGGAAGACATAGTTATCAACTTGAATTAAAAAATGGAACAATTACAGGTTACATCAATGAAAACACAGTTACTAATAAATCAAGTTTGTATGATCTATCTCAACAATGGAACCATGTTGTTTTAAGTTACGACCAATCGCAAATTAAATTGTATTTAAATAAAGAACTGGTTGATAATGAATCATATACTGGAGAAATTCCAATCAATTATAACAATTTAACAATTGGTAGAAATTTTAGTGGTATTATTGATGAAGTAAAACTTTGGAATCGTGCTTTAAGTCGCGAAGAAATTAATGAGTCTTATAATTCATTTGATGGATTCTATAAAAACTTTTCAAATTTATCTGAAAGTGTTTACAATTATTCAATTCACTCAATAGACAGTGAAGGAAATGAAAATAATACTGAAAATAGGACTATAACTATAGATAATACATCCCCAACTGTGACTATAGCTTATAATGATTCATCAAGATATTTTAAAGAAGGAGACATGCTAAAAATATTTGCAAACTTTAGTGAAAATGGTTCTGGAATGAATGATAGTACGGTTAAAATTTCAATCCATACATCTGGAAGCAATATTTCTAATCTGAGCATGAATACAGCTGATGATTCATATTATTACTATAATTGGTCTGTACCAAGTGATAGCGATGGCATAGTTAATATTTCAATAAATGCAAAGGATAGTGCTTTAAATAGTCTCTCAGGAAAAACATATAATTCTTCAAAATATATTGATAATACGGCCCTAATTTTAACAAATGGAATTGAATTCAATAAAACTGAAAACCGTTATAATGGTCAAGATATTGTAAGGATATTTGCTAATTTTACAGAAACTGGATCTGGTATTGATGAAGATTCAGTTAAAATTACTATTACTAATATTTCATCGAACTCAGCTCTAAATAATAGTGAACCTTTGACAAAAAGAAATAACACTAACTGGTACTTTGACTGGCAGGTATCAAATAAGCATAATTGCAATGTTAATATTTCTATAGAAGCAAATGATAATGTAACACACTCTCTAAATTGTAAAAATTATACAGTAAGTAAATATATTGATAATAGTGCACCATCGATATTAAACATAACAAATACAACAGAATCTACTTCAACAACAATAAATTGGGCTGTAGATGAAAGTTGTATTGGCCATATAAAATATGGAAAAACAGTTAATTATACAGATACAACCGATAATTCATCAGGCTATAGCACAACAGGAGATAGAACAATATCTAATCTCGAGGATGACACAACATATCACTATAAATTATTTGTTTACGATATAGCAGGTAATATGAATAATTCAACAGATTATACCCTACATACAGATGTTTCTCAGGATACTACAAATGGGGGAACTAGCACTAATAACAATGGAGTTGGAACTGAAGAAGAATCAGAAGAACAAAATGAAACAATAGAAAATCAAAATAATACAAATACTACTATACCTAAAACCAAAAATATAACAACAAATATTATAGAAAAAAATATTGGAAACGTTACAGCTAATGAAAGTAAAAATGTAAATATATATAAAAATGAAACAGTTGTAATTAACGTTTATTTTAAATCAAAAGAAAACTTAATAAAAGTAAATCTCACAATTATCGATAATAAAACAAAAAAACCTAAAAATGTATTAAGTGAACCATTAAAAGAAGATATAGAAAAAATATTTAAAAATATCACAATTGAAAATATATCAATTTACAGATATCTAGATATAGAGATAAAAACAAATCAAACATATATCAAAGAAAAAACTCTGGAAAACATAACAATTAGATTTAAAGTTAATAATCATTGGTTAGATAAGTATAATGTGGCTATTACTAGTCTCTTAAGATATCATAATAACACATGGTACACGCTTAATACAACAAAAATATCAAAAAATGAAAACTATACTATTTTTGAAGCAAAAACCCCGGGCTTATCAACCTTTGCAGTTGTAGGAAGTAAAGTTATTGAAAAAGAAGAAACAAATTCTGATGATAGTACTCAAATCCCATGGATAATAATTATTGGGTTCATAATATGCTCAATAGTAGTTTTGATTCTAATACTTATAAAAGCAAAATACATCTATATTGAAGAAGAATAAAAAAAATTTAAGAATTTGAGCTAGAACCACCTAAAAGAGTAGCACTTGAACTGGCTGAAGATGCATCACTAGGAGCTGATCCGGAAGAATTACTACTATCACAAGCATCCCCTATTCCATCACCATCAGAATCTTCTTGGTCTGGGTTATAAGTATACTTACAATTATCACATTTATTACCTACGCCATCATCATCAGAATCTATTTGAAGAGGGTTCCAGCAGTACGGACAATTATCCTCAGAATAAGGAATTCCATCCCAATCATTACAGTTAGACGAATCTTCGTTTGTATTGGACGATTGACTAGAAATAAATGATGATATCTTGTCAATTAAATTATTTGCAAAGCTATTGAAATGAGAGTTGCTATTTGTATTGGTATTAGAAGTTAAACTAATAACATTAGTAACTCCAACTGAAGAAGAAATAGATGAAGAAATTCCATTGCTATCATTTTTCTTCGTAATTATTTTAACACATAAATAATCTTTATTTTTTCTAGTTGCTAGTAATTGATCACCCGCATCATCATCCGTAACTTCCAAACCAATCCATTTGGAATAATTACAACCTTCCTCCTCAAACTCCTTATTGAAGGTGATGGTTCCACACGAACCACTTATAAAACCACCTCTCTCAGCACAAACACCCCATTTATAATCTGTTATTCCAGATCCTTCACCCTCTAAATTATCAGGATCGTAGCTTTCTTCGGCAGACCAAGTATACTCCTCCCCTGCATAAACCTCAGTTGGACCAGTTACTTTAGCTATTGGCCTTAAACCTTCTACATAAAAATCGGCTTTTGCAATATCATAAAGGCCTTCCTCATTTACAACTTTAACTCTAATCCACGCATATCCGCCATACATTGGACTATCCCCAACATTTATAGTATAGCTTGAACCACCTTCGCTTCCAAAATCATCATCCCAAGTAGCACCCTCAGTTTGCCATTTTATTAACCAATAATACTTCAGATTACCCCCATTTGGATCAGAACTACCTGAAGCATCAAATAGTTGAGAATCACCAGGTTCTAAGTGCGCCTCATTTGGAGATATTTTTGCCTCAGGAGGAAATTTAAGTTTTTCTCCATCATCACCATCACCATCATTATTATCATCACCATCACCATCATTATTATCATCACCATCACCATCATTATTATCATCA
>CAZWYI010000007.1:71167-74242 GCA_964638155.1 uncultured Thermoplasmatales archaeon
CCATCACCTTCTGGATCCGAAATAGGAAAAACTATAATACTTCTACATTCCGAAGCTGAATTTCCTGAAGAATCTGAAACACTATAATAAATATGATAAGTACCATGCGTAGAAAGATCAACATTGCCACTAGTGGAAATTTTATCAGTTAAATCACCATCAACATTATCCCAAGCAGTTGCACCAGGATCGCCCCAAGCACATATATTAGAAGTGCAAACTTCATAAACCATAACATCGCCTCCAATCAACGTAATTTCAGGAGGAGTAATATCACTTCCACTCCCAGGGCTGGATGAAAGAGAACTACTTGTTATATCATCCTCAAAAGAACCATCATTACCTGTACCAACAGATTCATCATCTACATTAGAACCATCTCCAGAATCATCGGTACCACTATCACTTCCTTCATCTCCACCAGTCACACCATCATCAGAAGAATCATCATTACCCTCAGACCCGTCATCTACAGTAGAATCATCCCCAGAACTATCACCAGTACCATCATCAATATTAAAATCTCGGTCAAAATCACTTATAGCACCTATATTAGAAGAAGTAATAGCCATAGAACTAGCAGAACATATCATAAAAAAAGCTACAAAAAACACAATTCCTATCTTATATTTATTCATATCCTTTCACCATCACATTTTAAATCTTTACCATATTCAAAGAGAGCCTAACAACCCTTGCCAAGCAATCTTTACGTCATACCTTTCTAAATAAACCTATATAAAGCTAACTTGCGCAAATTACAAAAAACAAATTAGGTCAAAACGACAAACTAACAACGAAAAGCATCTAAAAGATTTATATATCAAAAGCACATACAGCCTTAATCCTATTCAACAGGTGAACAAATTGGGTAAAGGAACAAATGCAGCAAGAAAAAAACGGCTTTGGAATGATAGACACTACAAAAAACGTGTCCTACACTTAAAAAAAACAGATTCTTTCGGCAGGACTTAATGTTTATGAAAATGAAAAAGAAGTAAATAAAGAATTATTAGAATCAAATAATGTAGTTCTCCAGCCCCATTCAGCAATAAGAAAATGTGTGAAAGTACAACTTATAAAAAACGGAAGACAAATCACAGCGTTTGCACCAGGAAACAAAGCAGGTGGCTTTCTAGGCCAAGACTATATTGAAAAACCATTTAAGGTACCAGAATTAAAAGAGCGTATCGACAAAATTCTAAAAAAGTAAAATTTTCATAATTATTAAAAAAGAAAAACAGATATTTTTTCATTTTGGTATTTTAACAGATTAGCTTTATATATTCCTTATTAAAGAGTAATGTCTAACATAAGTTATCGGTGGATGATAATAATGTCTAGATATAAATATAAAAATCATGGTTTCTTTCATTTTATATTTTTAGTTTTTTTGTGTTTAATATTATTTGTAAATATTTCTTTAACTGTTAAGGCACCTGCTGTAAATGATGGTGATGAGGAAGATTTTAAGCCATATGTTACTCTGGATTATGAATATTCTGGATGCGAAAAAAATGTTACATTTATTGTAACATTACACAAAGTGCCTGATAGTGACTTAAGTAAGTGGGTAGGAACTATAGTTTTTGGAGATGAAACTAGTGAAGAATTTAGATTTAATGAAAATCCAGAGGAAATAGAACACGAATATTCAAAAATAAATACATATGAAGTTGAAGTGAGAGTTATAAATAGTAATGATATAGACACATTGCCTAAACATGATAAAATAACTATTACACTTGAACACTGTAACCCAGATTTATCTAAAGAAGATAATATAGAACTTACACTAGATAAAAATTATCCTGGATGCGGAAATGAAATTACAATTACTGCATCGGTAGAAGGAGGAAGTACTGACAATTTTAACTATGATTTTATATTTGGGGATGGAACAGAAGAAGAAATTACAGATGGCAGATACACTGAAATAAACCATGAATATCCAGGAGAAGGAACTTATACATGTACAGCTAAATCTTATGATAACAATGGAAACGAAGATACAAGTAGAATCTCGATCTCAATAAATAACTGTGAATTAACTCCTGATGATGAACAAACAGAAGAGAATGAAACTAGTGGAGATAGCTATACACAAAGCGATTTAAATAATGATTCATCAACAGATTTTGAACAAGGAAGCGATAACGAAACAGATAATCAACCAGATACCAACTCAGAGGAAGATGAAAATACAAACGATCCAGACAATACTTCATTTGATAGTTCAAACTCAGATAATAGTCCAAATGAAACATTTGTAAATGAGGAAATAAATATAGGAAATATCACATCAAATGAAAATAAAACAGTACAAACAGAAAAACATGGATCAACATGCATATATGAAGTTAATTTCAAACTCAAAGAAGATAAAGAAGATTTGAAGCTTTCTATATCAAATCTAGAAGAAAAGCCCAAAGAAATAAAAGAAGAGGCAAGTACAGACGATATATCAAAAGATCCAGAATATGAAGGTTTAGTATATAACTATCTTGATATTAAATTAAAAGAAAATGGAGCATATTTAGCTGAAAGTGAATTTGAGAAAATGAGTTTTAAATTCAAGGTATCTAAAAAGTGGATAATAGATAATGTCGTCAATCTAGATACAGTTAAAATGGTAAGATACCATAATGGTACTTGGCAAACTTTAGAAACAAAGTTAATTGAATGGCAAAAAGAAAAGTATTTTTATTTTGAAGCAGAATCGCCAGGATTATCTACCTTTGCAGTTGTAGGAGGAAAAGTCGTAGAAAAAGGTGAAAACTCATCTGGTTTGGAAGAGGAAAAAATACCATGGAGCATGATAGTAATTTTTATATTTATATCAATAGTTATCCTGATATTTGTTTTGGTTAAATCAAAATTTATTTATACAAAATAATAAACCTATAAAAACTCCAATTTTTTGTTCATTATTATTTGATTGAAAATTAAGTTCTGTTTTATATTTTCTTGAGAGATCTAAACTAAAATCAAAGATTTATGTTAAATAACTAAGACAGTAGTTGGGGAATAAAGATTTCGGGTTCTAATATATAAAACCCATAGATTTTTTACATA
>CAZWYI010000008.1:0-72746 GCA_964638155.1 uncultured Thermoplasmatales archaeon
TAGATAAGGAGAATAAAGAGATTTCTATAATAGGGGTTTTTCAAAGTCCTCAATAATACAATTAGTTGAATTAAACAAGATTATTTCACCGTATGTCTCTTTAGAAGTTATATTTTCTATTACGCAGTTATCACAAAAATATAATAACACGGGAAAATCACATTTTGTAAAAAAAGTATTTTTTATCGTTACATTTGAACAATTTACAAGTATAACTTGACCCGCATCATTATTTACTGTAAAATTGTTTTTATTTTTAAAATAATAAAGAGGTTTTCCGTTGACCGTATTATTTTTGATTGTATGTGAAGTACTTTCAAATGTGAACGAGTTTTTTGTATGTTCATAGTTTGCAAGTAAAATACCATCTTCAATAAATTGATTGTTATTAATCGTAAGATTATGTGCAGTATCTAGCACACATATACCAAGGGTGTTATGCATTATAAGATTATCTTTAATGGTAACATTTGATTTTTTGATATATACACCCGAGTTATCCCAAGAATTTTTACCACTAATTCCGTTCATGATCAAAAAATTTGTTATGACTACATTTGGAGAAACTATAGTTATCGTGCTTTTCTTGTTTAGAATTCCATTAATTATTGTGTTTTTTTTATTTTCGCCATAAATTTTTATTTTTCTATCAACTATTATATTTTCAAAATAGACCCCGCTTCTAACAAAAATTATATCTTCAGAATCTGCATTATTTATTCCTTCTTGTATTGTTTTATAATCATCAGGTATAATTATATCTGGTTTGAATTGTATTTCGATTTTATTTTTTTTAACATTACCTATAATATAGGCATTTATGTTTGGCAAAATAAGAGTTAAAATTAGTAACGATATCAATACTATTGAATATTTAGAATTTACCTGCATATATTATTAAATTAATTTTATGCATTTAAATCATTTGTTAGAATGGAAACAAATTTTAAAATTTTGTTATTATAGTAACAAATTGTATATATAAAAATAAATAAATAATAAAAACATTTATATCCACATAACCTTAACATATATGTAAAAAGGGGGTTTTGTAAAAAATGAAAAAAATAGTAGCTACAATTTTAGTAGTTTTTTTAGTAATAGGCAGCTTTTCAGCGTTAGCCGCAAACAGAGAAAGCCAGGACAATATAAAAATACAGTCACATAGTAATAGAGTTACATTTTCAGAACTAACATTTGAAAAAACAGACTCAAACTATATAAACCTTAAAATGGAAGATGTCTCAACATATATCACCAAACCTGGAGAACCAATGCTTCCAAAGATTGTAAAAACAATTGAACTTCCATTTGGAGTAAAAAATATTGAGGTAAAAGTAAATTTGGGAGAAACAATCGAACAAAAGATATCACAGGACATAAAACCAACTCCAATGATGTTGCCACTTGCCACATTAACAAACAAAGTAAGTACAGATGAGATAAAGAATTTAAAAACTTACAAAAGTAGTGATCCTTATCCTGACAAGTATTACAACTATGAAGTAAGATCAGGTCTTAATTCTGAAAATAAAAGAACAACTTTTGTAACAGTTGATTTGTATCCAGTAAAATATATTCCTTCCGATGGGATATTAAATATAGCACAAACTGGAGACATAGAAGTAACTTACGAAAAAGATGATAGTAAAGTTTTTACAGTTGATGAAGAGAGCAATCAAGACATGGTAATCATAACACCAGAAGTTTTCAAAAAACATCTAACAGATCTAGAAGAACACAAAGATAAATACGGTGTTAATACTTTTATTAAAACATCTGAAGAAATATACAATGAATATGATGGAAGAGATAAACCAGAGCAGATAAAATATTTTATAAAAGATGCAATAGAAAATTATGATATAACATATGTTTTACTAGTTGGTGGACTTAAAAATAAAATACTTGCAAAGCCAAGAGATGGACCTAACTATGGTGCAAGTGCATGGTATTTACCTGTTCGTTATACAAATCTTTATGACAAACCAAAATACCCATTAAATGCTGCAGATGAAATATTTGATCCTGGTGTAATTAGTGATTTATATTTTGCTGATATATATGACGGGGAAAACGAGTTTTCCAGTTGGGATCCAAATGAAGATGATATTTTTGCTGCTTGGGCTCATCCTAATCCTGATATAAAGGATGATACTGGAATTGATATGGTTCCAGATGTATATGTTGGAAGGCTCGCTTGTAGAAGTGCAAGTGAAGTAAAAACGGTTGTTGATAAAATAATTACCTATGAATCAACTCCTAAAGACTGGTTTAATAAAATTACAGCAGTATCTGGAGATGGATTTTTAGACCAAGAAGACCTAAATTTTCAATGGGATACAACAGGCCTAAAGAACGGTTATTATACAATTTATGCTCAAAGTATCAACGATGTATCTGAAGAAGGACCTATTTTAGATATGCAAATTCAAATTGACAGATCTAAAAAGACAAGTATCACTTTTAGCCATGATGACCACCTTAATCCAGCAATAAAAGATTTTGAATACCCTGCACCACCAATAGCAGAAATTGTAACAATATCAGAAGGAGACATTTTAGGATATGACAACTATGAATATGTACCCGGAGAAAGTGAAGCATATTGTAATAACTTTAATCCATGGGCTAATGTAAGCTATGTAGATGGTATTTTAACAATACGTGGTAAATCATATGATCCAAAACCTTACGGAAATGTTACTGATATTCATGTATGGATAAAGGATAGTACTGATGGAACAGTAGTTTTTGATGAATGGAGAAGAGATACAGAGATGTACTATGAAGGAGAATGGACTACTGGTGAAAAAGAACTATTTAACAGAGGTGGAGCAATGTATTACATGGATGGATTTGAAAAAGAAATACTATGGACTTCAAATGGAAAATTCACAGGCCAAAATGATGTTATAACAGAACTAAGCAAAGGAAGTGGCTTCTTATTTATGTCAGGACACGGAAGTCCCAATAGCTGGGGTGATCATTATCCTGGCGCACCTGGTAATAGACAACATGGAAGTGTAACTGGTCTTACTGTTACAAGTCTCAGACCATGGCCACCGTTCTTTTCTTCACCTATGTTTCCAATGGATACTCTCTCCAATGGTGAAAAACTACCTGTCGCAGTAATAGGGGGATGTCATAACAGCCAGTTTAATGTTTCAATGATACCAGGCCTATACGATATATTGCCTTATTTCTTTGATATATTCCCAGAAAAATACATGTGGTGCCACGGTGTACCAGTACCAGAATGCTTCAGCTGGAGAATAGTTAGAAATCCAGATGGCGGTGCTATAGCATCTATTGGTAATACAGGTTTAGGCTATGGTATGCCTGGTAAAGTATTGACTGTTGGCGGAGGAGATGGATGGATTACAATAGAATTTTTCAGACAATACGGAGAACACGGCCAAACTGTACTTGGTGATGCTCACTCGCAAGCAATTAAAACATATATACAAACACATGATATGACTGATCTGGAATCAGGTCATCCTAAAACAGTACAGCAATGGGTATTACTAGGAGATCCATCACTACAAATGGGCGGTTACGAATAATCCGCCATCTAAATTTTTTTTTTATTTTTTAAAGCTAGTTTTTAATAATTAGAATTGTTTTGTAAATAGTGGTAATAATAATTTGAAAATAAAACAGATTAAGGTTGGATTTGACAATTTTAGCTATATCATATTTGATAGTATAGCTAAAAAAGCAGTTGTAATAGATCCAAGTACTAATGTTAAAAAGACCCTCAATTTTATAAAATCAAATAATCTAGATTTGAAATATATAATTAATACTCATTATCATAGAGATCATACTAATAAAAATAAAAAACTAAAGGAATTATTTCCTAAAGCAAAAATAGTGGTATCTGAAAAACTATCAAATAGATTAGATAGCAGTACATATATAAAAATTAATGAGAGCTCAGAATTGAAAATAGACAGTATTTTATTGAAATTTTTACTAACACCCGGTCATACTCCTGATGGTTTATGTATAACTGCAAACAATAAAGCAATATTTACAGGCGATACACTTTTTATTGATGACTGTGGGAGAGCAGATTTACATGATAGTGATATAAAGGACCTATTTGAGAGTCTTCAGAAAATAAAAAACCTTCCAGATAATTTAATAATATATCCTGGTCATGATTACGGATCAAAAACCTATGACAAACTAAAAAACCAGATAAAAACAAATAAAACATTAATTGCAAATAGTTTAGATGAATTTAAAAAAATATAAAAAAATATTAAGGGTTTTATTTAACCCTATTTTTCTTATCCTTCATTGATAGGCTCATATGGGTTAAAAGCTGGATCACCGAAAAGTAAGTATTCTTGATATGTTACATATTTTGCTTCCATCATTCGCGGATCGTTACTAGATGTTTCTCTATACATATCTGCATAATCTTCATTTTTTATCGTCATAGCATGATAAGGGCTGTCAGGTTTAAATAGAGGTGGTGCCCACCATAGTTGCCAATCTGCATCTTCTTCTAGATACCTGTTTCTTGCTTCTCTCATAGCCATACCAACACTTACATCATTTTCACGTAATTCGGTACAGAGATCAGTATAAAGTTTAAAACCAAAATGAGGAACCTTTGTTTCTTCAGTGTAAATGCCCTCTTCCCAGCCTCTCTTTTGTCTTAAATATTTAAGTTCTGTAGAAATTGGATTATCATACATAGCTCTTTTTGGCTCAAGATATCCGCCGCCAATGTTTGAACCAGTTGAAGATGCTATAAGAGTATTTAAACCAGCATGCATAAAAGCCTGTCCAATATTTATTCTAGGATCAATACCATCGATTTTACCACAAATACAACTCTCAAGCCACATAAAAGAAGGACCTAAATCCATATTCTCAACAGATCTAGTAGTATAATCTCCAAGTCTTGCTAGATCGCCACCAGGCCCCATGAAACCTCCGAGTATAGGTACTATTGTTTTTTGTAATAAAAATTTTATAACTGGTCCACCTAATCCAGAAGCGGTGAGTTCATTTCCTGCCATTCCAAATAAGTGTTGATTACCATGACCATTTACAAATAAGAAATTACTATTTTCCATTATCTCTGCACCCTTTACAGCACCTTCACCAGCGATTTTTTTAACTTGATATTTACTAAAAAGTAGTTTGTTTAAAAGATTAGCCTGTTTAATTTTATCTAATGCCTCATCGCTTAAACCTTCTTTACCAGCTGCTGCAAACATTGCCTTTTCAGATTTAAATTCTAATGGTTCAGCAACCTGATCAATTGTCCTATATCCAAGCATCTCCGTGTAACCATTTTCAAGTTTCATTGGTTCTCCACGCTTTATCATACCTAAGAGATCGCCGAAAATTAGATACCTAATAAAAGGCTTTTGAAAATCTTGGCCGCCACCAATTAAAAGACCAAAGTTTTCTTTCCATTCCTCCAGGTTTTCAATAATGTGATCATAAAAAACAGTACGAGCTATAAGTGCACTTGCATCCTGTGAGTCCCAACCAGTTATTCTTCCTACAATATTTTCCATGTATGGATATTCGCCGCTGAATTTGTCTTGTGCTTTATTTGACCAATCGTATTTTACTGGATCGATATTACCATATATTACATCTGAAGGCGTACCTCCTCCAACATAATAAAGAGTATCATCAGTACCATCACCATCATAATCACCAAATGGTTCAACATGATTTTGATAAATATAGTTTGGAACACCTACTGCCCCACCTACTATTGAAATATATGTCGGGGATTCCTTGTAGTGCTCTGTGAGTATTTTTAAGTCTGTATTATCTTCCAGTTCAATTCCTGCAATTTTTGCAAGAATCTGATTTAAAGGGTCAATAATATTATCTTGTATATGTCTATTAGACGGTGGGACTAGTTTAGCATTACGGCGGGGCATAAAATAACCAGGACATGTTTCACCATCATCACTAAGAACATTATCATCTGCTGTAAAAGCAAAGGATTCCTTTGCAAAAACAAGGCCTTTATGATAAGCTGCAAGATAAGGAGCAAGACTAGAAAGATCTTTCATAAACTCATATTTTGGACTATCTAGTTTTTCAACAACAACATGACCTGAAACCGTCCCTTCCTTTTCAACTAACCAGGTACCTGTGGCACTAACTGTATATGTAACTCCACCACGATCATATAACACTGTTTCTGATTCTACCTTATCTGCTACTATTTGACCGCTTTTATCACGTTCTGGTACTCCGCTAGCTGAAGTACTTCCTCCAGCTAAAACCTCAAATTTTTGCAAAGTGATAGGTAAATCCTCAAGGTTTGCACCAATATCAAAAGTTGCTGCATCACCCATTGACTCTACATATTTTATGTCATGGTTGTAACCCTCAAATTTAACCAATGAGTACTTAAAATCTTCAGGAATTTCAAATTCCCAAGATGTTTTTGCTTGACCAGTTGACATAGCTATAGCAGTGTTTACAATTTGGCTCATTGACATGGATTTTATTGTCCTTTTTTCAAAGGATTTTTCATAAACATCTAACACTTTAGGTTTCCATGCATCCATTGGATTTGCAAGGACAATATAATCTATTTCATAGTTTGCATCTACTTTTGTAAATTTATTTCTTAAAATTTCTATTGTTGAATCAAGTATTTCTTCTACTGTTTCAAACTTTAAAAAGCTGCCAAATCCTTCTAAATCTTCTCCACAAACAATTGTTTTTTCAACATCAAGTTTATCTAAAACTCTTGTTACATCATAATCCATTGCATCGGTCACAATTATTGGTATTCCCAAGTATGATGCAATTGGTGCTGCAACAATTCCTAGTTCATAACCTGGTTTGTTATTTTCAATTATTAAGGCAGCATTACTACTTTCCCAGTATTTCTCTGCAAATTCCAATGAAACTTCTTTTGGAGATTTAGATCCATCTACCACTTCTTCTCCAAAAACACCCATTAAAGCCTTAGTTTTTTCTACTGAGGTAGAACTTTTTGTCATATTTTTTACAAATAGTGGTATTACATTTTGTTCACATTCACTATCATAATGTACTGACACTGGCGTTGCAACAAGCGGATAAAACGGACTTGCATCTGCAACAGTTATGCTCATCGGCAAATTATTTTCTTTTAAAATACCTGTGATTCTACTGAAATCTTCAACTTCTGCTTTTTTAGTTGTAACTTCTCCGTAATCATAGTAATAAACCCCAATAGAAGCGAGTACTAAAATTACTACACCTAATACAACTATTATCTTATCATTTTTCTTCATTATTTTTATCCCCCGCATTATATAATACGTTATAGATTAGTATATTTACATCTTTCTATATAATATTTTCTATTTAAATTATATATATTTTTAGTAATTAAATGTTATGGATTAATATATTTCTATTTAAAAATCCATATAATAAACATAATTTGTAAAATTTTTAATGCCAATACTTTTAATAAGCACAACTTTTATTACAAGAAAAATTTAAGGAGATTAAAAAATGGCTGATGTAGAAATGTCAAAACAGTTACAAGACCAAATAAACAGATTACAACAAATGAGAAACCAACTTCAGATGATTATGCAACAAAAGCAACAAGTGGAAATGAATCTAAGAGAAACAGAAGAAGCACTTGAAGAAATTGATAAAACAGGAGAAAAAACACCTATTTATAAAAGTGTTGGAGCAGTTCTTATTAAAACAAAAGGGAAAAAAGACATATTAAAACAATTAAAATCTGATAAAGAATCACTAGAACTTAGAAAAAACACTCTCCATAAACAAGAAGGGAGAACAAAAGAAAAATTAAATGAACTGCAAAGCAAAGTCCAAAACGCATTAAATGTACCAGGAAACACGGCATAAAAAGTATAAAGATTATGTTTGAAAAAAAATATTTCTCAACAAAACATGATTTCAAAACAGGTTTATATTTTAAATTATGTTTTGTTATAGGAATGTTTTTACTTTCTATTTTTATTTTCTTAAAAATAATTTCTTTTTTAATAGAAGAAAACAGCATTGGCATTTTAAAAAGTTTATATGATTTTTCTCAAGGAACAACTACAGATTCAGTTGGTGCATTTTCTATTATATTCATTGCATTAGGATTTATCATATATTTCTTACATGTTCAATTTGTTAAACTCAACGAAATTGCAGAAGATATTAAAAAAAATCCGGAATACAACGATGAAAGATAATTCACACACCATATCTTCTGTTTCTTTTTTGAAATGTTCTAATTGCTTTTAAAAAATCTCTTTTTTGAAATGCAGGCCAGTATACATCAGAAAAATATAGTTCAGAATAAGCAAGTTGCCACAACAAAAAATTTGATATTCTTTCCTCACCAGACGTTCTAAGAATTATATCTGGATCTGGTATACCATTTGTATATAAATATTTTGAAACAATTTCTTCTTTTATTTCATCTATTTCTATTTTATTTTCTTTTACATCCTCTGCAATTTTTTTAATAGCTTGAAGTATTTCTTCTCTACCGCCATAGGCTAATGCAATATTAAAAGAATATTTATCATACTTTTTTGTTTGATCCATAATATTTTCAGCAGATTTTTTAATACTTTTTGGCAAAGAATCAAGATGGCCTAAAATTCTTACCTTTACCTTGTTTTTATGAATTCTTGAATCCTTTGATGCTTTATCCAATTCTTTTTTACATAAATCCATTAATGTTTTTACTTCATTATTTTTCCTACTAAAATTTTCTGTAGAAAAAGCATAAACTGTAAGGTTTTTTATTTTTAAGTCAAAGCACCATTGTAAAACTTCTTCTATCTTGTCTCTTCCAAACTCATGACCAGCAGTAGGCTTTAAGCCAAGCCCTTGGGCAAATCTTCTATTTCCATCCATAATAATTGCCACATGTCTTGGAATAGAATTCTTCTTTGTTTCTTCCAAAAGTTTGTAATCTTTAAATTCTCTAATTTTTTTTGCGAAAAAATTGTAGATATTTGATTTGTAAATCATTGCAGCAATTTTTCTTAAAGTATCACTTTTTATAGCATATTTTTCAATTTGATCTATTTTTTTTCCTGCGATTGTTTTTAGTGATACTTTTGATTTTGTAATAGCCTATTTTCCTCCCGCAATATTATTTTTTTAAAAAATAGATAGATTACAAGTATTTATATTTTTGATAGCAAAACTATATAATAGTTTAGAACAAGACTATTCTTTGTTTTCTTTAACAAATTTTTTGATTTCTTCAATGTTTTCAACTATCAACTGTGCTTTTCTTAATCCAAATCTAAATGGATACGCGTCATTTTCATCTCTTTTTAATACAATTACAGGATTACCATTATATTCTTCTAATTCTACAGGCATTTTCTTTCAGCCTCCATACATGTGAAAGCATTTCATATATTAAACTGTTTATATTTTTTTATATAACTATTATTTGTTACTAAAAGTCTATAAAAAATCAAAAAGTTAAAGATTTTCAACTATTGCTTCCAAAGTGTTTAAATACAAGAAGATGATATTCCGGTCCCTTAATTTACTTGGGTGATACACTGGGAAATATAAGACCTACATTCATAAAAAACGTTGCAATTGAGCTGAATAGAATATATCCTGGGCAATTTAAAAACAATGATTTTCAGCATAATAAAGAGAAAGTTGAAGAGCTTACCGATGTAAAAAGTAAGGTTCTAAGAAACCGTATAGCAGGATATATTACTAGACGACTTGCAAGCAAAAATAAACCAACATCGGTTCAACCAAATTCTGAGTAACAACCCAAAATTTATTTTAAAAGGGGGTTTTTCTTATTACAGGTGAGTCTATAAAGAAAATACAAAAAGCAATTAAAGATCTGCAGAAAGGAAAATTTATTTTAATTTATGATGATGATAAAAGAGAAGGAGAAACAGATCTAGTTATATCTTCAAAATTTGTAACACCAACATCGATAAAAACCATGAGAAAAGATGGTGGTGGTTTAATATTTTTAATGACATCTAAAGAAGTAGCAGATAAACTAAAAATCCCATTTCTATCAGAGATGTACAAAAGTATTGACAACAAGTATCCAGTATTAAAAGAGCTTGTGCCAAATGATATACCATATGACACAAAATCTTCTTTTTCACTTTATATAAATCATAGAGACACCTATACCGGCATTACAGATAACGATCGAAGTCTTACTATGAAAAAATTTTCTGAACTTACAAAAAAGATTCAAAACATAGATAATGGTACAGCGATAAAAATATTTGGATCTGAATTTCGATCACCCGGGCATGTTCCAATATGTGTTGCAGATAAAAAATTACTAGATAATAGAAAAGGTCATACTGAGCTTGTAATAAGTATGCTAAAGATGGCGGAACTTCCACCAGCAGGCAGTGGCTGTGAAATAATGGGCGATAGTGGTAAAGCCTTATCAAAAAAAGATTCAATAAAATATGCAGAAAAAAATGATTTAGTTTTTCTTGAAGGAAAAGAAATAATTGAGGCATGGAAAGAATGGTCAAGGTAATGGCTTCTGGAACCTTTGATCTATTGCATCTAGGACACATCTATTACTTGAAACAAGCAAAAAAACTAGGTGACACTCTAGCTGTAGTTGTTGCAACAGATAAAACTGTGAGAAAACTTAAACATGAGCCAATTAACCCTGAAAAAATAAGAAGGAATTTAGTGAAAGAATTAGAAGTGGTAGATGAAGCACACCTAGGTCACGAAGAAGATATGTATGAAATCGTAGAAGAAATTAAACCAGATATAATAGCAATAGGTTATGATCAAATACATGATGAAAAAAAGATAAAAAAAGAACTGAAAAAAAGAAATATCAATGCCGAAATAGTTAGACTAAAAGAATACAAAGGCGGAAGTGATCTAGAAGGTACAAGACGTATTATACAAAAAATAATCTCAGCCTATGAAATACAAAAAAGTATTGAGAGGATTGAAAATAAATGAAGAAAATAGGTGTTGCAGATACTACATTTGCTAGATACAACATGGCAAAATCTGCAATAGATGAACTAAAATCAAATGATACTCGTTTTAAAATAATCCGTTACACTGTACCAGGTGTCAAAGATTTGCCAGTTGCTTGTAAAAAGCTTTTCGATGAAAAAAATTGTGATATAATTATTGCTCTAGGGATGCCTGGAAAAGAACCTATAGATAAACAATGCGCTCATGAAGCAAGTACTGGCCTTATTCAAGTTCAAATTATGTGTAATAAACATATAATTGAAGTTTTTGTACATGAAGATGAAGCAAAAGAAGAAAAAGAATTAGTATGGCTTGCAGATAGAAGAGCAAGAGAGCATGCCATTAATTGTTTAGATTTACTTTTTAACCCTGAAAAGCTTGAAAAAATGGCAGGTCGGGGTTTAAGAGAAGGATACGAGGATGCAGGATCATTGAAAACATAAAAGGATGTGAAAATAGAATGGTTGAAAAAAATATAAAAATTGGAGCTGTTGTATCTGAGTTTAATTACGATATAACAATGATGATGTTAGAAAGAGCAAAGGAACATGCTGATTTTCTTGGAGCAGATATTACAAAAATTGTAAAAGTTCCTGGAGTATTTGATATGGGACTTGGAATTAAAAAACTACTAAAAGATAAATCAATTGATGGAGTTGTAGCACTTGGATGTGTAATAGAAGGTGAAACAGAGCACGATGAACTAGTTATTTCTCACGCTACAAGAAAAATAGCTGATCTGGCACTTGACTATGATAAACCTGTTGGACTTGGGATATCTGGTCCAGGTATGACAAGACTTCAAGCAGAAGAAAGGATTGAAAGAGCAAAAGCAGCTGTTGAAGCAGTAGTAAAACTTCATAAAAATTTAAGTTGATAAACAGAAAAATAATCTTTTTTTATCTTTCATTAACTAAAAATAATATGAAAAAATTTATATATAATTTTAAAATATAAGTTTTGAGGAAATAGAATGAAAAAAAACAAAAAAGTAGCTATCGGATTATGTCTTTTATTATTAGTATCAAGTGTATTCCTTTCAGGTTGCATTTCAAAAGTAAAAACTAATGAGGATTGGCGCCATAGTAAGAGATGCGAAAATGGTGTAATAATAAGTGGTTCAGCTCCTGAAAAATATGAGGGGCACGACTTAATAGAAGTAATGTTTGTTAGGGATACTAAACCCTGCGATAATTGGGAAGAATATGAGTACACAGTAGAAGATGAGGACATTATAAAGCAAAGAACATTTTCAAATACACGGTTCTTCGAAGGTGAAATATGCGGACTTAATATATTTGAACCATTATACTTTAGAGCAGTTGCAAAATATAGGATTCAAGATGGAAGCGAAGAAGGATTAATTAAACCTGTTGAAGGAGAAGAAGTTTGCATTACTTTAAATTAAAAAACTAATTAATTTAAAACTTAGTCTTTTTTCTTATTTATCGATTTAAAAATCGAAGGAAGATGTATGGTATATGAACCATCTTTTTGAATAATAATAGGTTCATCTTCTAAAAGGCCTTTTAAATCTATTTTATATTTACCAGGTTTTTCAATATCTATTGTCTCAGGCTCCATAGATTCTTCAAGTGAAGACTGTATCTTTTCTAAAGCATTTTTTCTATAAGTATCATCAGTAATAATATCAATATTTTCTTTTTTATCTGGCTTGATTTGTTTTTCTTTAAGATGTTTTTTCATTACCTTTTTGATATCTTTGGGTTTAATTTTTGCCCAATTTCCAGATTGATCAATAAAATTTTCGTCTCCACCTAGCATTTCCATAATAGCAGTATTAACATCTTTACCAACTTTTTTTGTAATATTTTCCCGCTCTTGTTCATCAAGTGGCTGTTTTGTATAAAAAAAACGATTCCCTCCACAATCTGGACAACCCTTTAAAAGTTCGGAAGAACCTTCCTCGAATATATGTCCACATTTAAGACACTGGTGAGGCATTTATTATTTAGCTCCTTTACCAGGTATAATCCTGGTTTGAATCATATCATCATCTTTTTTAACCATTTTTAGTAGATCAGCAGGACCAATAAGTGTCATCCGAGGTTTATTAGTTAGACCAAATATTTTTCTAATAAAAGAAGGACTGTCTTCGCCGTAGCCTTCCATCTCAAAACCAATGAAGGTATCTTGTTTTATCTCTTTCATAGTTTTTTCTATAAGATTGGCCTGCTCTATTGCAGTAAGGCCACTTTCCAAGACAAGGATTTTACCTTTTTTAACTTCTTTTATGATGAATTTAAGTTTTTCTTCGGCAGAAAAATTATCTAATTTATTTTTTGAAACAAGGTTAAAGGAAATGCCTTTGGTTTTTTTTGTCATTACACTTTTACCTCCGTTTTTTCTTCCGTTTTTTTCTAAAATGTTTCACCATTGTAGTATATAAATTATCAGAATTATATCCAGTAAGAGCGCTTATTGGTATTACAGGATGCTGTGGAAAAGCAGATTTAAGTGTCGCAGGACTTGATTCTTCCATATCTATTTTATTTGCAGCTATAAGTACTGGCAGCTTTCTTGCTTCAAGATTTCCAAGTATAGTTACATTGACTTGAGTGAAAGGATCTTGTGTGGAGTCCATAACAAGTAAAACTCCATCAATATCTTCAAGCCACTTAATAGACTCAATAACGCCCTCAGTTGCCTCTTTAGCTCTTCTTTTAGACTCATCTTTAGATAAACCAAAGCTACTCATAAATTCTTTAAAATCAACTTTAGTTGAAATACCTGGAGTATCAACGATATCCATATAAAGAGATGAACTGCCATTATCAATTTTTACATCCTTTTTCCATTTAGCACGTCTTGTCTCATGTGGAATTTCAGACACACTACCCATGATATCACCAGTCCAATCACGTAAAATACGATTTGCAAGGGTAGTCTTTCCCACATTAGGAGGACCATAAATTCCAATTTTGGCATGCTTTTTCCCAAAAATTTTTTTGATAATAGAAGCCAATCTTATTCTACTTAGTAATCCCATCCAATCATACCTCCTAGAAATTAGGTATTATAACAAAAAACAGTATTATTATAATAGTTTATTAGTTTAATGGTAATTTATTTTATTGTGCCAATCAAAATAAATTTGTTAAAAAGTTATTCATAGGAGTTATTTTTATGAAAATCCTTATATATCAACAAAGTCATTATTGATTCCCAGAAATAATTCGGGAGGCATGATTATTAATGACTGATGAAAATAATGTAGTTGAGGATTTGGGGAATTTGGATTCACTCAGACAGAAATTAATGACTGTTACAGATGAAATAGATGCTATTAAGCATTCTTTTTCAAAAGGCACACAAGATCTTGACAGAATTCAGAATATGTTACATGTTGACAACATTGAAGAAATAAGCGGAGTTTTAGAAAAATTCGAATCAAGAGTACAACAAGCAGAACAGAAAAGAATGGAAGCAGCAGAAGGAGCAGAAAAATACAGTCAAGAACTAGAAAAAGAAAAAGAACGTCTTGTAAAACTCTGGGATGCTTACAAAAACCAAGAAGAAGAACTTAGCGGCACCGAGAAAAAAATAAATGAATACGAAGAAAAACTAAGAGAAATGGATGCATCAAAAAAACAACTAGAAGATGACCTTACAGCAAGAGTTAATACTCTAAATAAAAAACTTGAAGAAAATAAAGAAAAAGCAGAAAAATTCGATGAATACAAACAAAAATACGAACAATATGAAAATACCAAAAATCAACTAGAAACTGAATTAGAAACACTTAAAGAAGAAAATCAAAACAAAGAAGAAACGATAAACGATTTAAATAATAAACTTGAAAAAATGGAAGAAATGGAAAATTACGCCGAATACAAAGAAAAATACGAAGAGATAAATGCGGAATATGAAAAAGAAAAAGAAAGACTTACAAAACTTTATCAACTATATGAAGACACAGATAACGAATGCAAAAAACTACAAAAAGAAAATGAACAATGGGAAAACTGGTATAAAAACAAAAAAGATGTTTTTAATCAATTATTCTCTGGATCTCCACCAATAGCAGGTGAAAATCCAAGTAATACAAAACCAAACGAAAACACAACCACAGAAGTAGAAATTGAAACGGTAAAAGACGAAACACCTGATGAAAACAAACCGAATAAAAAAAGAAAAGGTTTATTTAGAAAATAATTAAATTTATTTTCTACTCTATATTTATACTACTAGACCCGTCATCTTCCTCATATACTTGAATAATATTTTCTACATAATTTTTAACATCTTCAATATGAGTTATTAAAAATATCTGATGGAATTTTGAAGAAAGATGATTTAGTGCCTTCATAATATTTTGACGTCTTATATTATCCTGAGAACCAAATATTTCATCAAGAATAATAAAATTGAAAATACCACCGGCTCGCTCAGTTATTACTTCAGAAATTGAAAGACGTAGGCAAAGATTTGCAAGGTCTTCTTCCCCACCTGAAAAACGCTCGATAGTAAAACCCTCCCCCTTATCATATACAAAAACGTTATAATTTTCATCAAGTTCTATTTCATTATATTTTCCATCTGTTAACTCTCTATAAAAATCTGAAGCATAGGTTGAAAGTGTAGGTCTAATCCTTGAAATTAGATACGTTCTAAAATCGCTCATTACATCTGATAGCATCCCAAGATATTTTACTGCGTTTTTTTCCTGCTTAATTTTCTTTTTATATTCTTCCAGCTGTTTTATTTTTTCTTTAAAATTAGTAATTTTTTCAGAGATTAATTTTTTTTCACCTTGTTTTTTTTCCATATTGATATTTAAGGTTGATAGTTCATCTTTTTTTGAATTAAACTTATCTGAAAAGTTTTGATAATTATTGTAAGTCTGCTCAACTTCTTTTTTTACTTTATCATATTTTCTTTGATCAAAATCTATTTTTCCAATATCTTTTAGAATTTTTTCTTTATTTTTAAAATCAGATTTTTCTTTTTCTATTTCAGAAGAAATATGATGGATACTGGCATTTATTTTTTCTTTCTCCCGAAGAGTATTTTGAAGATATGACTTTTTTTTTCGTAAAGCGTTTTTTTCTCTTAGAATTCTTTCTTTTTCTTCTGTTTTAAGTTTAATTTCTTTATCAAAGCTATTTCTTTTTTCTTCAATTTTTGTTTTTTCTTTATCAAATTTTTTTAATAAAACGTTATATTGGCCAGATAATTCTCGTTCACATGTAGGACATTTTGCATTAGGACCAATTTTTTTGATGTTACCTTTCTTTGTTTCAATATCAGATAAATCTTCTTTTAGACGGGTAGATAGGGCATTATTTTTTTCTATTTTTTTAACTAGTTTTTCAATATGATTATCAATATCTTCAAGTCTTAGTTCAGCAGATTTAAAATCGCTTTCTACATTTTTAAAATTGTTTAGTTTCTTTTTTTCTTTATCAAGTTTTTTTTCTCTTTGCTTAATTTTTTTATCTAGTTCTTCTAATTCTTTTTTTAGCTTTTTTTTGTTTTCAAAAATAGATTTTTTTTCTGAAAGTTCTTCCTTTTTTTTGTTTAACTTTTCGTATTGTTTTTTATAATTATTTAATTTATTTTCAAGTTTATTTTTTTCCTTTTTAAATTTTTCAATAGTTATTTTGTTTTCTTTTATTTCTTTGTCAATTTTATCTTTTTCTTCTGTTTTATTTTTGATTTCTTTTTTATAAATTTCTTTTTTATCTTTTCCTTGCTCGTCTGTTAGATCGTCACTTAATTTCTCAATTAAAAAATCTTTGTTTCTTTTATCTGATCGTATCTCTTTTATTACTTCATCCAGTGAATCGATACCTAACATTCTTAGTATTAGAGGTCTTCTTTCACTTGCATTCATAGAAGATAATGTGTTAAGTTCTTTTTGTTTTGCAAAAATACTTGTAAAAAAAGATTTAAAATCCATTCCTAGTTTTTTTTGTATAAATTTTGTTACTACATCTGCACCAGTTGCTGCAATTTTCCCATTTATTGTAGCAGTTGCAGAGGCAGTTAGGCTTTTTCCTTTTATTTCTCTAACCACTCTGATTTTTTCTTCTTCAAATATAAAATCTAGTTCGACTCTGCAGGTTTCTTTTTTATCTGCATCTTGTCTTCTTATCTCTTCAGTAGAGGTTCTTGCTGCAACTGAGCCATATAAAACCCAGGCTATTGATTCAAAAATTGTTGATTTTCCAACCCCGTTTAATCCAATAACTCCTACAATTCCATCTGGAAATTCAATAGTTGTATTTTTGAATTTTCTAAAATTTTTAAGAGTTAATGACTTAAGCTGCATTATTTACCTTCTTTTTTTGCCTCTATTTTTTCTATATATCCTATCCCCATATCTGTAAGTGTGTCTTTTTCTTCGATTTCTTTTTTTTCTATAAAATTCTTGAATTCATTTACTAAAGCATCTATTTTTGAGCTGGAAAAATCACTATCATTTTCTTCTTTTTTTGTAACATTTGTTTTTATTTCATAGTGGATTGCTTCACTGAATTCTTTTCTTATTTCATTGAAGTCCAGATTACGGTATATCTCAGGTGATATATCTTCAAGTGTTATTCGTACTGTTTTTTTATTTGGTTTTATTTTTTTTGATTGTTCTTTGATTTTTTTCATTATTTGATCTATTTTTAGTTCAGAACATTTAATTGGTTCTGAATCAACCATAGGCCTAGTTTTTATTTTAATAAAATTAGGGCTAAATTTTTCTTTTTCTATGTTTATTTTAATAAATCCTTTTTCTTCATTGGCTTCAGTAAAAGAAAGGCTTTCTATGGAACCAGAATAATAAGCATTTTCTGCAAGTTTTGTATAATTATGGAAATGACCTAAAGCTATATAATCAAAATTTCTAGAAAGTATTCTTGCAGGGATTATCAATTCATTAAACTCATTCATAGAATAACTTTGAACCCCAGTTACAGAGCCGTGTGATATAAAAATATTAAAATCTGCTTTTTTTTCTGGTTTTAATTTTTTTAGTTGTTCATCAAAATCTTTTTTAGAGTTACACTGAGGGATTGCATGTATAACAATCTTTTTTCCTTTTATATCAAAATCAATTTTTTCATATTTTTCATTATATACAGGATAAACATTATCTATATGATCAAACACGCTAAATATATGCCCTGTTTCTTTTAGTTTAGGATGCTCATGATTTCCAGATATTAATACCATAGGTATTTTTTCTTTCGAGAGTCTTACCAATTGTTTTATCGCAAATGTTATCGCACGGTTATTTGGCCGTACTGAATCAAATAGGTCCCCCGCATGCAAAACAATATCAGGTTTTTTTTCAATTGCGTAGTCTATAAATTCTTTAAAAGAATTATATATGTCTATCTCTCGTTGGTTCACACCTTCTTCATTAGATTTTCTATAGGCAGCATAGCCAAGATGTGAATCTGCTGTGTGTAAAATTTTCATACTAAATTTATCCTTATTTCTTCCTCTTTAATTTCATATCAAGTATGTCACAGACAATGGTATCTGCTTCAAGTGTAGGTGCAATAGGTGGAGCATAAGCTGTTTCAAGTTTTTTGAAATCATTAACCCTAAGCCCGCCTAGAATTGCAGCAGCATATGTATTTACTCTTTTTGCTGCTTTATCTCCAATTGCTTGCATGCTTACTATTTTTTCATTTTCAGTATCTGCTTTGACTTTGATTGTAATTGGTTTTCCACCAGGAAAATATTCAGGCAATGATTCGCCATTATATTTGGAACTAATTATTTTGTCTTTATCTACTAAATTTTCACATGCACCAACCGATGCTACTTCTATATCAAAAAAATCTGATGTACATGTATTTAGAAACCCGTGAAATAACTTATATTCCCCACCAGATGAGTTTATTCCTGCAGAGATACCCTGCCTTACCACTATACTACCAAGTCCAATACATATTTTCTTTTTTGAAACATAATCATAGTATTCAGTGCAATCTCCAACTGCATAGACATCTTCAATACTTGTCTGTGATTTTTTATCAACTATTATTCCCCCGGTCTTGCCAATCTTACAACCTATGCTTTCAGCAAGATTTGTATTTGCTTTGGTACCTGTTGCGATAATTAAAAGATCTGTATCTATTTTCTTTTCTTCATCTGTTTTTTTATTTTTTATTAAAACAGATTTTATTTTACCGTTTTCTTTTTTTATTTCAGAGGCAAGATGATCAGTATAAATATCAACTTCTTCAGGGATCTTTTTTGCAACCATTTTTGCCATATCTGAATCAAATATATTTGCAAGAATATTTGGAAGCGCCTCAACTATTGTTATATTCATACCCATTTTGTATAAATTATCAGCCATCTCAAGGCCAATAAAACCAGCACCAACAATTGTAGCATTCCTTTTTTCTTTAACATAAGATTTAATTTTTTTAGCATCATCAATTGTTCTTAAAACACTAACTCCATCAATTAGTTCATTACCTTCTTTTAAGTTTTTAATTGGAGGAATAGAAGGTATTGCACCAGTACAAATTATTAATGAATCATATTCTTTTTTTATTTCTCTATCTTTATTTTCTGCTATTACAATTTTTTTTTCTTTATCGATTTTTTTTACTTTTGTATTTAAAAATAAATCAATTTTTGATTTTTTAAAAAAATCTTCATCAAACTCTATTAGATCTTTAAAATTTGGTATTTCACCTGATATTGCATATGGTAGCCCACACTTTGAATATTCAGGATATTTATCTTTTTCAAATATAGTTATACTTGCTTTTCTATTATTTTTTCTTGCAAATTGAGCAGCAGTAGCTCCCCCTGCCCCACATCCTATGATTACAATCTTTTTAGCTTCAGTCAAAACTTACCCCCTCCGTCCTAAATATATAAGTTCATTTAATGTTTTTCTTTTCTTGCAGCGATAAATGAAAAAATAATAGAATGATAATTATAAAATAGATTATTCTAGTTGTCCATATTGTAAAATTACCTTGTAACTAATTTTATCAAAATATATTTCATATTTTATATTTATTTTTTCTCTTAAAAAAGAAAAGAAAAGTTTGTTTTAATGCCATTCGTTTTCAAAAGCGAAGTAATTAATTCTAGACCAATCATCAATATCAGGTTCTTGTCTTGAACCATCTGAGTAATCAACTATTTGAAACATCCATGCATAGTTCATACAGCTTTTATAAGGTCTATTTTTCCAGTATCCTGGTTGCCATGGGTATTTACTAAAGTCATCATGTCCGGGAATAGGATTAAAAGCAAAAGTATGGCCAAGTTCATGCATATAGGCACTACCATAAACGATGTCTCTATCAAGCATATGTTTAAATTGGTTATATTTGTCTTCCATTCCCTTGCTTGCTATTTGAAATGCATTTGATCTAAACATATATCCCGGTATATCTTCATAATATATGACTAGCCCATAATGAAATACTCCGCGTCTCCAGTTATCTTCATCACCATGTAAAAAATATTCATAATAAATTTTACTTAAGTCTCTTCGACCAATGTCATCATCAAATGGGATTATTTCATAACCACCCATCTCACCCATATCTAAATGATAGACTATGTTTTGTCTATCAAATGCTGTTTTTATGAGTTCTTTTGCATTAACAGGAAAATAGACTTTTTCTCCATTTGGTCCATCTCCCATTTTATCCATTTCAACAAAAACATCTTTTCTGTATGGATCTGAGTACCATTCTGATGTAAGATATTCTTCATAGTTGTTTATGCTATCCTGATCTGGATCAATCTCTTTATGATTATCATATTCAAAAGGATTGTATCCCCATTTCAATTCCCATTCTACAGGTATTAAATCTTTATCAGGATCACCTGTGTTTTTTTGCTTAGGATCTGTATTATAAATATTTACTTCAGACCAATATGTAATTCCATCGCCATCGTAGTCGTTTTGGAAAATATTAAACCATAATTCACAGTCTCTATCCTTTTCGTATATCGTTCCATCAACACAACCGCATAATCTACCATAACCACTTGAATCGTCTAGTTGATCATCTCCAGTCCAACATCCTGTTTTAATACTATATGTTATCTCTGCAACATATTTGTCAGTGGATCCTTCAAAATCTCCACTTATATCACATAAAACATCTTCTTTACCGCTCATGGAGTTCCATAATTGGATTTTTATATTTACATATTCTTGTTCATCATCTACATCTAATGTTGCACTAAAATCAGGATTATATATGTATCTTTTATTATTATATATCTCACTTGTAAATTCTTCACCGTTAATTATAATTTTTAAATATAAATTGGTATTTTCATTGTCATATGATTGTGTTTCAAAAAATTTGTTAAACAAGTTGAAAGCTATGTTTTTTAGTTTAATTTCTGGTTCTTCATATTCTAAATAGCGTATAGCCTGTATATCCACTGTGATAGCTGTATCAACTAATGGATCAAAATCATCATTGTTGTTAGTTTTGATTATAGTGGAACTAACGGTATAACTAACAATTAGTAATATCCCAATAATTAAACAAAATAACCTCTTACCCATAATTAACACCTCTAAATTTATTTCATTACACTATTTAGTATATATAAAATTTTGCTCAAAACTTGAGATTTCAAAAAGTTAAATATATATCCTTATTTTTTAAAAACCATATATGTTAAAAAAACTATAGGAATTAAACTTAGAAAATATATTGGAGAAAAAGAAGCTTTAATACCTTTATTTGGTCTTGTTTCAATGTTTACCATCTTAAGTTGTAATAGATTATTACAATCATAAAATGATTTTTGTATTAAACTAAATCCTTTTTCGTAGTTATCATTTTCCAAAAAATTCTTTCCAGTATTGTAATCGTCTATTATTGAATTAATATTTTTCCCTAATGACTCAGCCATATCTATTCTTGTCTTTACAATATCTAACGCGATATCTATTATTTCTTCAACAAAATATTCGTGGTTATCTAATTTAGATAATTCTATTACATTTTCTTTCATTTTTTTAAGAGAAAAAGAATAATTATCCTCCCAAATATTTGAAATTAGCTTTTCTATTTGTTTTTTATTAGAGTATTCATCTAATGTATACCACATTTTTTGGGTTAAAAAACCTTGTTTTTGCATTCCATTATCGCTTAATGTAAAAAAATTTGAAATGTTTTCTTTGTCTTCGTTTACTATTATTTCTTTTAGATAATCTGTTTCATTTAAAAAAACCTGTTCAGTTTTTTCAAAAAATTTTGATAAATAACCATGACCATAGAAATTTAGTAAATCTAGTGATAACTCTGCTACTTCTCCTGTTTCATAAGGATCATAGATTTCAGTATCACATATATGTATAGGTACATATATTGATGAGCAGGCATGATTTGGTGAAAACCATCCCTCACTTAGAACATCATACTCTTTTTTTGGGATTTTATATATCATTGACCCTTCATAATTATATGCAGGATTTTCACCACACATGCTTCTCAGCCCATCTAGATCACTACTGTGAAGTCTAGACCATTTTATCATATCTGAAACATCTATTGATCCAACCTCTTTTTGAATTATTTCATTCATTCTGTCTTCCCATGCTTTGTATTCATAACTAACTTTTACATCTGCTTTGTTGTTATTGATACTATTTAGTTCAATATAATAAAAACCAACTTTTTTGCCTTCACCAATATTTATCCTTGTTAAAGAATTAAGTTTTATTTGTCGCCCTACAATATTTCCTTTGCTAAAAGAAATTGGTATCTGTTTAACTTCGATATAATCATGACCTACATTCATAACTCTTAAGCCAAATATGCTTCCAAAGCCAAGGCGTATTGCTCTTTTTTCTCTAATCGTTCCTTCGAACTCTTTATCAAAAGATTTTGCAATCGATCTATAGATAAAACTTTTTTTCCATAGTTCTTTTGCATAGTTTGTCATTACCACAAAATCATCTACTTTTTTTGTTTTGTGGTGAATGACATCTGCTTCTATGACATATCCTTCATCTGGCCCTACAACAAAAAGATTCTCAGGTACACCTGTTGCATGGTATTTATCTACCGCATCCTCTGTCAGTAACGATACTGCTTCTTTTTCGTTATCAGCTGTTTGGCATGCATAACGTATCCAATCAAAATCATCCCATGCATTTTGTGTAGGGTTCTTCCAGTTTGTTATTGTATCTGCATCGCCAAAAGCTAGTCCTGCATCTGTAAAACACATTCCAGGTTTTACAATATTTGGTATCACATCACCACTAGATACAACTCCAATTATTTTGTGTTTTACTTCAAAATTCATTTCTTTTCCAGTCCAAGGATGTCTATATGTATAGGTATATCCTTTTGGAACAATTGTTAAAACCTGATAATCTGGTCTGCTTGGATCACGTACTTTTAATAAAAGGTTAAAATCCCCATCTGTTGCATCACCGCATGCTATAATATCTTTGCATGCCTGGGTTGAATTAGGTACAATAATTATGAAGCATAAAAAAAATAGAATTGTGTATAAAACTGGTTTTTTATTCTTAATATTCATTTGATGTAAAAATAGCAGTTATAACTTATAAATATTTTCTATCAAATTTTTAAAATATTAAAAAAAGATATTTATTCTTTTTTATCTTTTTTTTCTTTTGTGGATTTCTTTTTTGTTTTGCTTGTCTTTTTCTTTGATTTTGATTTTTTAGTTTTTTTCTTTTTTGTTGAGCTTGATTTTTTTTCTTTTGATTCTGTTTCTTCTTTTTTGGGTTTTTCTTTCTTTGTTTCCTTTGGTTTATCTTTTTCTTCAGTTTTTTCTTTTGCTTCTTGCTCTATTTTTTCTGTCTCTTCTTTTTTTGGTTCTTCCTTTGTTTCTTCATCTTTCTTTTCTTCTTTTTTTGTTTTTTTGTCTTCTTTTTCCTTTGATTCTTCAGGTTTTTCTTTTTTCTCTTCTGTCTCTTTTTTTTCTGATTCTTCTTTTATTTTTCTAGTAGGCTCTGATATAAGTTCTGTTTTAAAAATTTCTACTCTTTTTACGGGATAGAGTTTTTTACAATTTTTGTAAATATCGCTACCCATTTTTCCATCGACAATGTTTTTTACAAATTCATTTAAGGTATTTGTTTTTGCTTGTTTTAAAATAGTACTTTTCATTGATTCTCTAACTACTCTTTTTTGAGAATTTTGTATTCTTTTATCAGTTGTCGCAAATGGTTTTACTCTAATTTTTGCACCATCACGTGTGGTTACATCATATACTCCTTCGATTTTTGATCTTCTTCGCCTTATCATTCTTCTTAAGTAATCAGATGTCAATGAATGCCCTACAAAATGTGTATGGGCGTTTGAGTCTTCAATTTCATCTATTTTAAAATATAATAGGATATGTGATTTTCTAAAATCATTTGTTAAATCCTGCATAGTTACTTGTGTAACTCTATCTATTAATGAATCTGGATTATTTGCTAGAGTTTGAGCTATTGTCACATTATCAAAAGATGCAGGGGCAAGTACATCAAACCATTTTTTTGCTTTCCATCTATCTTTTACTTTTCTTGCTTGTGCACGACTTCTTGCTTTTGCCATTTTTACCACTTACTAATTATTAGTTATATCAAATCGGTTTTTTGGGTAATACACTACTTATACTTAAATTATGCTGAAGCATTATATCTAAAAAGCATCTCTTATTTTTAGGTTTTTATTACGCCCAATATCAAAAATATATTTTCTAATTTTTTCATAGAAAACAGACTTTTCAAAAATTTTTTTATAAAAATTTGTTTTAAGATAGTTATTTAAGTTTATCTTATTAGTTATATTTTGTTTCATGTCTTTCCTTATATTAAATTTATCAATCAAAATTTCTGAGATATTGTACGTTGAAAATATCTCAAATAATTCTTCCACATCTTTTTTAGTTACTGTAGGATATATAGGTCCAAAAAATACACTAGTTTTTACATTTGTATTTGAAAATCTTTTCAAAGCATCAAGTCTATTTTGTATCGATGAAGAAAACGGTTCTAATAGTTTTCTTTCAGAATCATTTAGCGTTCCGATACTAAACATTACTTCAGCATTTGAAAACTTTGAAATTAAATCTATATCTCTAACTATTAAATTTGATTTAGTCTGTATACAAATTGGGAAATTATAAATCAAAAGTTGTTCCAAACAGTATCTAGTAAGTCTATATTTTCTTTCAATTGGCTGATATGGATCAGTAACAGTCGAGATTCCTACTACTCCTTTTTCTTTTTTTCTAATTTCTTTTAATAAAACATTTGGAATGTTGGTTTTTGTTTTTACAAAACTACCCCAATTTCCTCTAGGAATTCTCATTACATTTGGAACATAACAATATGCACAATTATGCTGGCATCCAGTATAAGGATTTAATGAGTAATCCAGACCAGGTAGCCTTGATTTAGAAAGAGCTGTTTTACATTTTACTTCTGTTATTTTCATTTAATAAAATCCTCAAGTCTTTTCTGATATAGTTTATTTTTTAGTACAGCACTATTTTTTATCCATCGATTTATTGGTATATCCATTTCAGTTTTTAAAATATTTAAAGCTTTATCGAATGTTTCAAATTTTTTGTATGGTTCTTTTAATGCTTTTCTTACACTTTCACGTACATTCCAAACACCAACCGGCATAATATAACCAGGGTGTGCCTCTCTTAAAATTACTATACCTGCTTGTCTTCTTTCTTTGTTTAAAAGTTCATTTACTGCAAGCCTTGCTGCATAATAGCATCCGCCTATTTCAGCATAGTTTTTTCTTCCATCGTAGAATTCATAGCTATTGAAAATTGTAATCTTTTTTCCATATGGATTCCAGGTTGTATTTGGATACCATGCTTCAATTAGTTCATACTGCCATTCTGATGGAAACATAAAAATTATCCATCGGTTATCAAATTGATTTAGATGGTATATTCTAAATTCATTTATCCAAGGGTAGGTTTTTGTTTTCTCTCGTAATTCTTTTCCAAGTGTTGAATCAACAGCTGTTATACTCCATCGAGTTGGAACAAACCTTCTATATTTTTTTACTCCAAACGCACCAACACTAAACGCTCTATTTATTCTAGTGATACTTACTCCTTTGTTGTAGAGATCTACCACTGCATTTTTTGATTTTAAATCGGTGTCATAATATGCCTTTTCAACATTTTGCTCATATTTAGGATTAGTTATATCAAATTTTTTTATTGGTGCAGATGGACCATGAGGCTGCACCTCATCATAGAAAGCGATTTTTCCATAAGGTTTTTTGTTAAAAATTGCTTCTGTGAACACACTGTTTTTTGAAATAGCTAGTTCTTTTGTGTACTCTACTATTTTGTTGGTGCTTTCTACATCATAGATGTCTACTGTGTGTTTACCTCGAATAAGCATTGTTCTAAAATCAACGATTTCATCTATTGTTTTATCAAGCCATGATTCTGGTGTATCTATTTCTGAGGTATCTCCCATAACAGGTGGTATCATAGGGCCTATTGATACCTTTGGATAGCCTACTCTTCCTATAAATACACTCGGAGGAGAAGAACCTCCTATTTTTAGAGAGTTGATTTTCTTTTTATATTTGTTTTTTGAGTAGTATTTTAAAATAACTGGGCATCTAGATTTTCCACAGAGTAATTTTGTTCCTCTACATAGAGCACATAAGCTATTAGTATTTGTTTCAATATTGTTGAAAAATTTATTTTGGTAAGTATCTATTTGTCTCAACAAAGTTATGATTATAGTTTTTGTTTTATAAAATTTATCCCGGGTTTATTAAAAGTAATGTGTAAAATTGTTAATTAGTTAAGTGTAAATTATTTATTTTTGTTATTATAGTAACAAAACATATGTTATATTAAATTTAATTTGTGAAAATGTTATTATTATAAAGTTCTGTTATTCTATAAACGGCATTTATTTATATATAAAAAGCCTGATTATATACCGCATGAGAAAAGCAAAGTCTTTAAAAACAGATTCTGATTAACAATCGTTAAAAATAAACAGAATTGTAACAGAAGATTTATATATAATATAAAATAGAAATAAATAAAAGGTAATATAATGAAATTAAATAATAATATATTGAACATAATAGTTATACTTATAGTTCTTATAATGAGTTTAAGTCCAATTGTAGCCTCAGTAAATACTGTATACAACAAGGGATTTGACAAAGGACCATCATATACATCAGTAGTTCCATTAAAGAAAGCCACACTTGTAAAATATGATGAAAATTCATATTTTGATGATTACTCATACCTAGCAGCATTACCAACAGCAGTATTCCAAAATGAAAATCATTTGTATTCACATCCTCTTTTATTTTTTGATGAAAAATATGAATATGAAGATGATAAAGAACGCAGTTTAAACGCAAGGCAGGGTCTTGATTATTTCATGGACGATTGGATGGAATACTGTAATTATGAACTCGATGAAATGAACTTGATAAATATTGAGGAAAATGAAGTTCCAAGAGAATGGGAGACAAAAGAGTTAAATTCCATTAAAAGCAGTAATATTTTTGAATTAACCAAAAAAATTGCATTAAAAGATTGGTCTTATTCAGATGATGCTGTTGTTGCAGTTGTCGAAGAGGAATTCAAAGATTCTGAGTATGAATTTAGTTCTGAGCTTGAAGGAACAATATCTGAAAAAAAAGCTATTGAAAAAACATTTTATTCTCCACAGGAAGACAAACTAAACCCTCGTTTTCATGATTTTGAAGTTCCAGAGGGATATAAATATATCAAAGCAAGGACATGGTGGGCCTCAATCACAACAGGCATAGGAAAAGATTCTGATTTGCCATTGAGTGTATTAATTACAATTCCAACCGCTGATCCTGACACTCAATTTTATTGTGACTTTGGAGATGGAGAATGGTTGCAAGTTGCATATACTCAAGCATGGAATTTAAATGAAGGGATGGATGAAGAAAAAACACAGATGTATGCCTATAAGAATGGTAAATGGCGTCTTAGTGTAACAGACATCCCTACTTTCGAAAAATATGGATCTGCTTCAGATATAATAAAAAACATGATTAACAAAGTTACTTACCAAACAGATATTACTATATTACCTGGAACCGAATTCAAAATACCTGAAAAAATACCCTTTGGTTGCAGAAACGCAAATTTTAAATTAACTTGGAGTAAAACAAATGTAGACTTAGGAATGTCAATAATTGGTCCTGCAGGGGAAGAAATTTTGAGTTCTATTCAACAATCTGTAAAAGGAGAACAAAACATACATTTAGATCAACTTGGCGAGTGCCCTGAAGGTAAAAGTTATTCAGTTGCAGTCTTTAAACTTGATGAAAATGAGGACCCTGTTGATTTTAAAATTGAATATACATGGGATCAAAATATAACAAAAGAAAAAGCAGATTATCTTTCATCTGCAACAGAAGGAGCGGTTCTTGCAAGTCAACTAAATGCTCCTTTGATTTACACAAAATCCTCAGATATTCCAAAGGAAACAAAAGAAGCATTATATAAGATTGGTGTGAAAAAAATACATCTTGTCGATTTAGGTGGCAGAATTGATGAAAACAAAGTTGATGAGCTTAAATCGATAGCAAAGATCAAAAAACACTATAAAAAACATGAGGATATCTATCGAGATATCACAGATATTTCTGGGCAAAATGATATTATAATCTCTACAATTGACCCATGGACGAAATGGTTAGTAAACGAGCGAAAACCTGATGAGGAAACCAAAGCTGCTCTACATATTGGCCCTGCTGCATATATTGCAGCTCATCATGGAAGTCCAGTTTTAATTGTCGATAATCACCCTGAACTATCATCTGCGGTTGTTTGGCATACTGAATTTTGGAAAAGACATGGCGGAGGATTTCCTGACCCGCCATCTGCTCCAATGTCGCTTACAGGCAGACAAGCATATGAATACTTTGGTGAAATTGGATTAGATAAACCAAAAATGGAAACAATGATCACAGTTGCAGGCCAGTATGATATTGGTGCACCATGGGATAGAACCTTTGTTGGAAGAGCAATACCTGGAAAATTCTTTGGTTCCCCAGTTGACACAGCATATTGGATTTCTAGAAATATATTCTATCCAGCATTGATATTCAATAATCCCGGTGCACAGTCAGAAGGAGATACATATATCCAAGGGTCCGAGAGTAAAAGAAGAACGTTATTCCCATTTGGCTCATTAGGGTTAAAGGTTACAAAACCAGAAAAAGAAGAAAAATTCACCTATCCTATTCTACACTCATATATTACATATAATCATAAATTGAATGAAGTATTTAAGAAATATTATGGATTTCAATATGAATGTAGAGATGACATTATACCTGGAGAGTCTGCTTCTCCTTATGCAATAGATGAAGGAGTTGTTCCAGGAAAAACAGGTGCAGTTTGGCCTGATTTCAGTGATACAATTACAAATCCATTTTATTTTGAAAAAGGAGGATATAGTAATATTTACTCAACTAGTTACACTCCAATTGTTGAGAATCTTAACAGAGGAACCTTACTATGGAATTGCGGAACCCATGGTGCTGGTGGAAATTCTGGATTTCTGATAACCTGGCCTGAAGATGGACTTAGTTCAAAAGGATTAAATCTTCCAATAAAACTTTTTGGCTACGAAAAGGAAGGGAATCCTTGGCGTAGTTATGATTTTTTAATGGGTTCAACTGAAACACCTGATAGTATGACTATGAATGCTAAAGGCATAATTCCAGGCATAACAGGTAATCCTACTATGGATGGTTTATTTCCACTAGGTTGGGATTACACTGTCAACGAAAAACCATTTAGGCAAAATTTGTTTAAACTCATAAGTTACATACCAATATTAGGTAATTTTGTTGATAATAGACCATGGCTTATGGATAGTTCCTATTTTAAAGATGGTGTTGTTGGAGCAAAACTTGCTAGCTTTCCACTCCCCTTCAATCAGTTAACCGGTTTAAACATTGATGAGGACCTAGATAATCTTCATTCTGCAGGATGGATTCTATCAGCATGTCTTCCCGCTTATAAGTATTTACATTTGACTATGATACGACATGGCTCGTCTTACCAGGTTACAGATCCATGGCCAACAAGTTGGTATGCATATTGGACAAATACAATGCCCAGAGATATGGTACTTGGAGACACAGTAGGAGAGGCATATACCAAAGGCATTAGCCATGTAGGAAAACTATATGCAACTGATCCACCTGAATGGTGGTGGGACTCTAAGCAAAATGTAGTATACTTTGGTGACCCGGATTTACGCATGTTTGTACCTGGAACTGATTACAGTGATGAAAATTACTGGACAAAAAAAGATACAGAAGCAATGAGATACGATGAAGATGCAGATATAAATGGTCATATGCCTTTTGGAGCAAAAGATCATCCAAACGAGATAAAACCAAAATCTATCCTTGAGCAATATATGGTACCAATTATTATAACAATATCAGCTGTGCTGATAGTAGGTTTTATAATAATAAGAAAGAAAAAAACAAAAAAATAAAATTTTTCTTTATTCTTTTTCAAAAAATCTTATTTACATGATATCTTATTTTGTAATTTATTATGACCGCGAAAAAAACAAATTCTAGCAGAAGAAGATCAAGGCCTGTTGAAAAACAAAGTGCTACGAAAAAATTTAAAAGAAATAAACCTGCAATGCTTCTTTCAATATTTGTTGTATTCATTCTTGTTCTGAGTTCAGCATATGCATTTATTCAGTTTTTAGGTAACGATGAAACTGAAGAAAATACTGGTTATCAAAATGATCCGGAATATAAAGATGCTCTAGCAGGTACAAATTATCCTGTGGCTGTTCTAGAAACAAGCAAAGGAGCTATAGCAATTGAACTTTACACTGATCAGGCACCAAAAACCTGTGAGAATTTTATCAATCTTGTAAATGATGAATTTTATGATGGTATGATATTTCATAGAATATCAGATGACTTCATGATTCAAGCTGGTAAATCACTTCCAGACGGTACAACTAAAACAAGCCCTTATGGTAATATAGAAGAATTTGAAGGGGAAGTATCTCACGTTGATGGAGCAATTTCAATGGCCAGTACAGATGCAGGTGTGCCCGGAAGTGCTGAGTTTTTCATTTGTGATGGTGCACAATCTTTTCTAGATGGAAGCTATGCTGCATTTGGCAAAACTATCTATGGAATAGATGTAGTAAGAGATATAGCAGATGACCCCCATGATGGTAGTTTTGAACCTAACCCGGGCGGAGGAAAACCAACCACGGACATTGTAATAAACAAAATTTTAGTGGTAAAAGAATAATAGGAGGAAAAGTTTTTTGACTGAAAAAATAGCTAAATTTAATACAAATATGGGAAATTTTGAAGTAGAACTGTTTAACGATAAAGCACCACTTACTGTTGGAAATTTTAAAAAACTAGCAGATAAAGGTTTTTATGATGGAATAATTTTTCATAGGGTAATTCCAGATTTCATGATTCAATCAGGCTGTCCACAGGGAACCGGTTATGGTGGACCAGGATATACAATTCAAGATGAAATTAAAAAAGATCTAACCCATGAAAAAGGAGTTCTCTCTATGGCTAATACTGGAAGACCTCATACCGGTGGTTCACAGTTTTTTATAACAATTAAACCCACACCATGGCTTGATGGTAAACACACAATTTTCGGAAAAGTAATAAACGGTATGGATATAGTTGAAAAAATTTCTAAAGTTAAAACCGGAAGAAATGATAAACCATTGAATGATGTTAAAATTAACAGTATTAAAGTAATTGAAAAATAAAATTGGGAGAAAAATAGCATGATTTTATCTGATAATGATATAGTAGAACTAATAAAAAGTAATGAACTTGGAATTGAGCCATTTGTTGAAAAAAATTTAACACCAAACGGTTATGATCTATCAATTGAAGAAATTTTTATCAAAAAAAAGGATGAACACATTAAAAAAGGAGTTGCAAAGATTCCCGCTCAGACTTGGTTTGCAATTAGTACAAAAGAATTTCTAAAAATGGGGCCTAAGATTACAAGTCAATTGTGGATTCGTAGTAGTTATGCAAGGCGTGGTGTTATGGCTAGTTTTGGAAAAGTTGATGCTGGTTTTCATGGAACACTTACCATAAGTTGCTTTAATAGTAACGATGAAACACTTGAGATACCAATCGGAGATCGTTTTTGTCAGATTGTTTTTGAAAACATGAGTAGTATTCCTTCTGAACTTTATGATAAGAAAAGTGGGAATTATCAGAATCAAAGAGGCATCAAATTATAGATTTTTTTAGTTATATATCTTTTTGTATTATATTTCAAATTAAAGTAACATTTATATAAATTTTTAATATATTAGTAACAATATTTATATATCTTGAATTTATATGGGGGGTTAATATTAATATTGGTGAAATTAAATGGAAAAAACAATATTTGGAGTTATACTTGCAGCATTCTTATTAATGTCAGTAAGTTTTATTGCTCCAGTATACGTACAGGCAGCTGAAATAAACATAAAACAGACTAAAAAAAATATTGGTGAGTTAACAACATCAATTACAGAACATAAAGAATTTGAAGATATATTAAATAATCCAGACCTCGCAAAAATTGTAGAATCTATATTAGAATCTGGTGCCACAGAAAAAAAAGTAACAGATTACTGGAATACAATAAAAAACCTAGATTCTTTTGAAAAAATATGTACTGAAGAAATAACAAATAAAGCAGAAAAAATACAAAACTCAATAGATAAAATATTATCAACTAAATATGATGATGAAGATCAAGATGAAGATGGATTCTATCTAACTATAGACGAAAACAACATACTATCTATATCTCAAGAATCAAAAGAAAACTCGATATTTTTAGATAGTGATGGATCTATTGAATTATCAGGCCATGAAACTATCAATCCTGATATTATGCAAAAGATAAAAGATTTCTTAATAATACTATTTCTTATTGGACTAGGTGCAGCAGTTGGAGTGCTAATTATTGCAGGAGTTTTCTTTTTACTTCAAACAATAATTGCAGCAATAGCAACAGGACTGGGAACACTAGTAACAGTAATTGTAGGTGTAGCAATAGTTTTTGCCGGAATTGCAGGAGTTTCAGCAGCAATTACATTTATAATCGATGTCATCGAATTTCTAACAAAATCAGAAGACACAAAAAATAAAACAAAAACTGAAAATGTAAAATCTATGAAAACATTAGTAAGAACCTTTATAAGTAAAATTTTTAGTTTACTTAATATGAAGATACAACATGTATTCTTCTAAAATTTTTTTTATTTTTTTATATTATTTTTCTTGCAAAGGTAAGATAACCAGTGTGCCCTAGCATATCAAAACTAGGACGAGTTCCTCTATCTGAAATAATCATTTCTCTTTGTATATTTTCAAACGTTTTAACTTCGATAAAATTATGTTTTTTTATTTCTTTTACAGTATCTTCAACTTGACTAATAAGTGGAGAATAACAGCAAAGATATCCGCCTATTTTTAAAGAATTATATGAAGTATTTACAGCATCCCAGGGATTAGGCATATCAAGGATTATTGCATCTAAGTTTTGTTCATCAATTCCTTTTGTTACATCCTTGTGTTTTGTTTCAACATAATCAATAAATCCACTATTTTTAAGATTTTTTTTAGCATGTTTTATAAAATCAGTTCTTTTATCATAAGATATAACTTTACCATTTGGTGCTACAGCATTAGCAAGAGCTATAGTTAAACTACCTGAACCGATTCCAGCCTCTAAAACATTGTCCCCCGATTCAATAGAACAAAACATTACAATATATGCTAGTTCCTTTGGAAGAATAATTTGTGCTTTTCTTTTTAAGCCTTTAAGTTTGTCCATTAGAGATGGTTTTAAAATATAGAACTCTTTGTTTCCAATTGATATTTTTTCCCCATATCTTTTACCAACAAAACAAGATGGATCAATTACACCTACCCCTTTGAATTTATCAGTTTTTCCATCTGTATCAATAAAATATCTTTTCATTTTTTTATCAATTAAAACTATTGTTTCATTTTCTGATACCTTTATATCTGTCATATTTTATCTATCCATACATATCAATTAATGAACCAAATCCTAGGTTTTCAAGATCAAGTTGATCAAGCCATTTATCCTTGCATTCGCAATTTAGATTATTAAAAACACTAGTATCTTGATTTAAGGAAAAATCAGATATTGCTTTTAAATATTTTTTATCACATTTTTTACAGTTATGTGCACCACGTATTTTTCCTCCCCCTGCAACATCACACTTTAATCTAACACTATCATTTACGATTTTTTTACTTTCTTTAAGTATTTTAGCTACGCCAAAAAGCCATGGTGGTCTATACAATTTTTTTTTCCAAAGATATTCAACAAAAGTTCTTCTTTGAACATTACATGGATTAAAAGAAATAACATCAGTAAAATCTTTTATTTTTTTAACAGTATTTACTGCATCGTTTATTGATTCTCTTTCTGTTAAAAAAGGTGGTTTAATCAAAACATATGTTTTAAGATTGATATTATGTTTTTTTAGAATATCTACAGCTTTTTTAAAATCTTTAAAACTAAATCCTTTATTAATAATATTTTTTCTAATTTCGTCATCAGCTGTTTCTAGCCCGATTCCTATTTCAATAATTTTATCTTTTAAAATGTTTCTAACATTAGAAATTGTTTTTTCTGTAATATATTCAGGTCTTGATTCAAAAGAAATTTTTTCTATCTTTTTGTTTAAATCCTTTAATATTTTGTTTCTAATATCTTCTGAAATCTCAGATTTATCTAGAAAACTACCTGAATTAAATATCTTTACAAATCTTTCCCCATTATATTTTTCCATTGCTTTTTTATATTGAGAAAAAAGCTCTTCATCTGTTACTTTTGACCAAGCGCTATCATTGAAATATCCACACATACTGCAGCCTGATTTAATCGCCCATGAACAACCACGTGTTCTAAAAATAATTACAAATGTGTCTACAATTTTGTTATTAATAAGATCTTTTTCAGTCCAACAGCTAACAGGTTTTGAAAAATCTTTTTTTCTTGGTTTAAAATCTTGTTTAAGATTCTTGCAGTATTCTTCTATTTCTATCATTTCTTTTGTTTCTTATCTTTTTTCTTGTATTTAAATATGAAAATTACTGCTATAATCGCTAGTAAAAATATTACTGTTACAAAGCCTGGTACTTTAACTGTGTGTGGATATGGCAGTAGTACTTGCTCATTTTTTGGTTTCTTTTGATCATAGCTATCATAGTTTAATAAAACATCTGCTTGCTCGTCACTTGATTTAGACCAGTTCCATGGTTGAGGTGGTGTTTCATCACCTATGTCATCATCACCTGTTGTTGAAACATTATATTCTTCTGTATCTTCTACAATGTTGCTGTATTTTATAAATATATTTGGGAAATAATGACTTACTTCAACATATACTTTCATTGTATAGTTTGAGTTTTGCTCCCATCCTTCATATGCCGGAGAAGTTTCATATTTTTCAGGATAATCTAATTTGTATCTATTAACATTTATTTCTTCTCCAGAATCTAGTTTATAGTAAACTCTAAATGTTTCCTTGCTAACTTTTTCATCAACCTCTATATCTATATCATCGTCACTACTCATTGATTTTAAAGAAGGTAAAGTTTCATCTACATCAATTACATCATCGTCATAGTAAAAACTTCCTTTGTTTTCATTGTTTACATGTCCATTTACATCTTTAGCTGTTAAAATATATGTGAATTCACCAGTTTGATTATCTGTATTCTCAAACAAGAATTTTACAATTATATCATTTTGTTCAAATTCACTAGGTTTAACACTTTTTTCTGTATCATCAGGATAAGTGATATCTATTTTTAATGAGTCTTTGTCAACTTCAACATTATCGGTTATTTTTGCAACAAATAGTATGTCTCCTCCTGGTTCTTGCATCTCTGGTAGAACCACTAACTCTACAACTGGCGGTTCATCATCATATATAGGAGGGTTTACAAGAATTATAAACACTAGTAACCATGCAAAGAAATACACTGCATATGCTGCAAACCAGTTTTTTTTAGTGAAATGTGATGTATCAAGATTAAGTTTCAGATAAAAATATTTTATAAATGAAGAACTAAAAATTGCAAGTATTATTACTAAAAACCAGCGCATACCTGTCTCTGGGCCCATTAAAGCCCAGAATCCAAAACAGATTATTGCCATTAGTATTCCAAAGAAAAAGGCTATAAAAACAGATTTTACGTTTCTTTTTTCTTGTTTTATATATTTTTCTCTGTCAAATTTACCTGGTTTAAACGGTTTATCTTCTTCTTCGTCTTTTTCTTTACGTCTTTTAGCCATCGACGTGGGAACAGAATTCTTATTAAAAGATTTTTCCCATTTTTTCTAACTAATCTTTACTTTTTCTGTTTTTCTTTTTCTTTTTTGAGTTTCTTTGCTTTTTTTAGTTCTGCTTTTGCTTTCTTTTTTTCTAGTTTTAGCCGTTCTTTTTCAAGATCTGAATCTATTTTTTTCTTTTCTAGTTCATCATCTGAATTGTGATGATGTACCTCTACTATCTTTTTTTGTTCAGTTGTCAAACCTGATCTATATCTATATGTTAAAAAAACAGATATTAGAGTATAAAAAACAAGGATTATACCTAACACGATTACAAATGTATCATTTATTTTTATATCTGATAATTCAAGAAAACCTCTAGTTGCAACTAGTAATGCGAGTAATACTGATCCAGCCCATGCATGATGTCTTGATATGTCATATTTTCTTTTATATTCAGATAAATATTTTTTGTTCATAAAAACTCTATGCCCTCTGGTAGTTTATCTAAATATTTTCTAAAACCTTCTGGCCATTTATCTGGATTGATTCCTTTTTGAGATAAAAATGCAGCTGTCCAACGCTCAAGACCAATTCCTGAGCATCCGCTCCATAATTTGCTTTTTTGTGCTTTTATATTAAATGCTTTTATGTATTTATCACCAAGAATACTTAAGTTTTGAAACTCTAGCCATTCTGATTTTTTCCTATCACCCCGGTATGGCATATATGCCTCAAAATCTATTGTTCCAGTATCTTGTGTTCCTTTATCACCTATTTTTCCTGCCTGTTGCATATACCAGGGGGTAACCCAGGCCATACGCCATTCGAGATCAAAAATATTGTTGAACACATGTTTATAACGATCAAGTAGTTTTTCTCTTAAATCTAACAGATGTTTGCGTGTCCCGATATACACCGGTTCTATTCTGTGGAATTCATCTACTCTTTCTATTCCATGTCTTCCACCTGATTCATATCTAGCTGATATAGCTGTGTTATCATAGACATAAACAGGCAATGATTTTTCTGAGATTGTTTTTCCTTTAAGGCTCCAATATATAAGTGGGCATTGTGCATAACAAATACCACCTTTAGGTGAACTTAGATTTTTGTTTAACACATCTATTGGGATCTCATTTTTTATTTTTGTTATATCAACAAAAGATTCCCATTTATCTGTATCCCTTGTTTTAGGCTCTGTTACATAATAAAATTCTCCAGGCATACCTTCCATATGGCCAGTTTTTAACCATACATCAAAAGGAACTATATTTGATTCCATTATTTCTTCAAAGCCAAGTGGTTTTAATATTTCTTCAACTGCTATTTTTTCCATGGTTTTAAGAATAGCAGCTGATTGAGCGCGATAAAACCATTTACCTTTAGTAGGGCCCTGTTTAAGCCATCCTAGTTTTATCATTCCTTCTGTTGGATCTTTTTTCCATATTTCTTTTTTTGGACCAGATTCCCATATTAGTTTCCAAAATTCTCCTTTTCCTTCGTAGTACTGGTTTTCAATTTTTTCATGTACTCTATTTATCATTCTGTCTATGTAATTATGTCTTAGAAACTCTTCATCAATATTTTCTATTTTCATTTCTGCTTTTTTATCTTTTGTTTCAACTGTGGCAAACGGAATACTAATTTTTTTTAAGGGTTTTTTTTCTAAATCAAAATATATTTTATAGATTGGTACTTTTATTTCCCTTACACCTATATGATATTTTTTTCCAAATTCTTTTGATATATTGTTTTTAATTTGTAATAAAGAGTTATGCGGCCTAAAAACTCCTTCAGATATTACATTAAAAATTAAGTTATCTTTACTAGTCTTAATATCTTTTATTTTAACTGACTCATCTTTTACAATATTTTTTTCAAAATCTAAAAGAAGATTTTTGATATCTTTTTCTATTTTTGAAACATCATCGCTGAATGTAAATTCTACTTTTAAATCAAATTTCATATTTTCATACCATTAATAACTAATAATTCTTTAACTTTTATCTAAAACTTTAAATGCAACATTCACACAGTTTAAATAATCATCAACTGTATGAAGAAGTGAAGGAATAGAATCTGTGTTGATTTCTGCCTTTAAAACTGATTTTTTTATATTTGATTTTACAAAATCAAAATCATCTACTTTTACACTTTTTAGTATTTTTTCTGCTTTTATATTTGTTTCTAAATCAATTACTAAATTACACTGTGCTTTCATATTTATCACTTAATTTGCTCTAATATTATTTTATTTACTGTTTCTAGAAAATCTTTTTCTTTTTCTGAGCTAATTGTTGCGCCACTAGCTATAGCATGCCCTCCTCCGTGTCCACCTAATTTTTTTGATGCTTTTTTCATTGCTTCTCCAAGATCTAATCCTTTTTTAACTAAATCCTGGTTTCCCCTGCATGATACATGTATCTCATCATTTTTTCTAACTATTGATATTAATGGTTTTTTTATATCAAGCATAAAATTTGTAGCAATACCACCAATTACTCCACCTATAGATGAACTATCAGTATAAAAATATCTAAAACCATCTTTTTCTTTAAATCCTTCTTTTTCTAATCGTAAAAGTTCATTTAATATTTTTTCTTTGTATTCTCTTTCAATCTTTAAAGCCTTATCCAGTGATTTTTTATCACCCATTGCAACTGAAAATGCTATACCACGGTTTCCACTTTTACCACATGAATCAAATAAATCTGCAAGTCTTTCTGATTCAAAATTAAATAGTTCTGTGTAATAACGAGTTCTAATTACTGTATCTAGTATATTTTTTTCACATCCTTTCTTTATTAAAAGGAGCATTAGATAGGATTGTAGTTTTTTTATTTGATCAGAAGTTAGTTCATCAAATTTTGATTCTTTTTTAATACCAATTTTTTCAAATAATTCTTCTATATTTTTTTTATTTCCAGAAATACTACTATAATATGGATCAATTGAGTAAAATAGAGAATTGTATATATTTTCACCTGGCAGCTTTATACTTGTTTTTTGTTTGATTATATCATTTTTTATTGCTTCATCTATTATTTTTTTGTTGAATCCTCTAAAACCGCCAATGTATTGTTTATCTCCTGATGCCCCTGCTATTGCTAGAGCTGCTAGGTCAAAATTATTTTTATTAATTGTTTTTGCAAATAAATAAGCAAGTGTTGCTCCGCATGCTTCATAGTTACCATTTATACCATAATGGTTACAATTGATTTGTATAACATTTTCTTTTGTTTTTTTCTTGATTGGCTGGTGATGATCAATTATTATTGATTTAAAATCCATACGTTCAATTGAATCTATTTGACCTGATCCCATATCTGAATATATTACTAGATCATTTTCTTCTTTTGAAACTCTTTCTAGTCCTTTATCAAAAGGGTTTCTCATAAGTGTAACATGAAAATTATAGCCTTCTCTATAGAGTGAATTGCAAATTATTGCTGCAGCTGATATTCCATCTGCATCATAATGAGAGATAACTCTAATTCTACTATTTTTAGGAATTGATTTTAAAAGTGCCACTGCTTTTTTGTTTGTTTCTTCTATTGAATTTTTCATCTTTTAAGAGCGTAATAGGAAATGTTTTATAAATAATACAGGTTATTAAAAAGTTGGAGAGAAAGATATGGTAAAATATTGTCCATATTGTGGAAGAAATATGCCTGATGATGCTAGAATTTGTCCTTATTGTAATAAAATGCTAGGTCTTCATGAAGGAATTTCACAAAAACCATACACTAGCACACCAGAGAAGAAAGACAAAACAGTATTAATTATTGCAGTAGTATTAGTAGTCATATTAATTCTACCTGTAGCTATTGCTGCAACTGTTTATGTATATTTTAGTAATATGCTTGAGGATAGCTCAGAAGGACTTGCGTTAGCACCAATGATAAATATTCAAGTTAAAGAACATAGTAAAAATAACGCCACTATATCTGTATCATATATTGACAAAGAAAACATATTATGGAGTACTTTAGAATTTGAAATAAAAGATATGGATGACAACGAAAAATTAGAAGAAAATATCAATTATACAATTTACAAACCAAATGGACATATAGAAACAGGAGATGAAATTGAGTTAAAAGGAATCAAACCGGAATTCGAAGAAAATCATCAATATAGATTGACTATGATTTATATTCCAACAGATAGTATAATAATGGTACGTAATTGGGTTCAATAAAAAATAATAGGTTGATTTTACTCAAACATCAATTTTGCCTGTTTTGCACTATATTTCCATTTTTCTGGGAGAACATTATTATCCTTATAGTATTTAACAAGCCTTCTTATTTTTGATTCTGTTAGTTGAAGATTTCTTTTGTTTTCAAGGTCTTTTTTATTTGTATCAAGATGTTTTCTCAACTGCAAAGCTCTGCTTATCAAGTTTTTTAAATCCTCTGGTATGTCTGATTTTAGATTGTTGCTTCCAAGGATTTTATTAATCTTTTTACCAGTAGCTATTTTTACATCGGGTACTGCATATTGATCTCGTAGTATCATACCTATTTCACTAGTACTGTGTCCTTTTTTTGCAAGTTCTATTACATGTGCTTCGACTTCGCGAGGGTTTAAACTGCTCCAATCTGGATGAGTTTTTCTTTTTGCAGGATGTTTTGAACCTGCTTTTCCTCTTCTTCGTGCATGTATTCGCGCCATATTATTTCTCCATGATATAATTAGTAGAGTAGAAAGTGTATATAGTTATGATATTTAAATCTAAAGGTATCATTTTTTTATTATAACTCTTTCAAAAAATAAAAAGATTTAGTTAAAAAATTATTTAACCTTTTTAAACTTTGAGCCAAGTTTTTTCATAACCTTTGGAAGGGTTGTATATTCCATATCTTCCATAGGCAACCTATGTGGCTCAAATGGACCGTGACGTCTCATATAATCCATAATTTCTTGAGATTTCTTCCTTGTTATATCAAATGCTGGATCAGCAAATAGATCAACTGGCTCGGTAATTTTACCTTGCTTTAGCTGAAAACCAAGAGCAGTAACTCTTGGTGGACCATCAAAACGAGTACATTGTGCATCTTCAACAGACACAGGCATCAAAGGACCATTATGGCTTCCACGCATCCAACCAGATACCAAGTGACCTAGTGAAAATGCTTCAAGTATTTCACCAACAGCCGGTAGACCGCTCTGACCACGTACTACTGCAACTGGATCATCTTTTCCAACATATTCTCCAGCTATCTGATAGAGTTTTTCAGAGGATATAGCTGATACTGGTTCAGTTGATGGAAGTTTTGAAGATTTCTTTGGAAATACTCTTTTAATTACAAAACGAGATTTCGCACCAATAAGTGCAAGAAGATCATACATATCCTCAGGAGTGTTAAGCATGACACTTTTATGTTCTAAAATATCCAATACTTCAAAAGTGAAACCATCATGAAGAGAAGGATCAATAATTAATCCAGCTGTGTTAAATGGATCTGCAAACATTTTAAAGATAGGAAAATTAAAAGCACCAGGCTCAGTTTTATCCATAAAAAAACAAATCACCGGCTCTGCTTTTCTTTCTGTAAATTCTATTTCAGCAATACCTGGACCCATACCACGGACATTTCCTGAAAAAGCATCACATAAAAGATCTTGTCCTGCTCCATATAATCCAAGGTCACGTGCCTTTTCTGTTGCTTCACAAAATGTATCCCAAGCAAGACTATGAATTTCTTTTGCATCCACACCGTTTTTATGAGTCATTACTAGTTCCAAGTCATCCCCACAATGCGTCACATGAAAATCTTTTATTAATTTGTCACGTTTTGCATCAATTAATTTACGATTTGCAATATCTTCTAAATCAGGGTGAACAAGTGCATGTCCCGGCCAACCGCCAACATCTGCCTTTATTATACTGAATGTAGTTTTCATAATTTTAGAACCTCCCTATGATAGGTAACTGTTTTCATGGTATGTATATTATATTTATAAATCATTTGGAAGAAATTATCAGTAAAATATATATTTTACTCCTAGTTTGCAACTAAATACAGTGAGGAAAAAATGACCATAAAAATATACAATACACTTTCACGTAAAAAAGAAGAATTTAAACCGGTTAATAAAAACAAAGTTAAAATGTATGTATGTGGAATGACAGTTTATTCTGATGCGCACATCGGTCATGCTCGTACATATTTTGCTTTTGATATGATTAGACGTTATTTTGAATACAAAGGATATGATGTAAATTATATCCAAAATATTACAGATGTTGATGATAAGATAATTAATGCTGCAAACAAAAAAGGCGTTGATCCACTGGAATACTCAAAAAAATTTGCAGATCGATGCCTAAAAGATCTTGATAATCTTGGTATTAGAAGAGCCGATAAATATCCAAAGGCCTCAGAAACTATTCCTGAAATGATAGAGATGACCAAAAAAATAATTGAAAAAGGCTATGGTTATGAGGCAGATGGAGATGTATATTTTTCTGTTGAAAAATTTAAAGATTACGGTAAACTCTCTGGTCAAAAACTAGAGGACCTTATGACTGGTGCTAGAATAGAGCCAGAGGATAAGAAAAAAAATCCTTATGATTTTGCGCTTTGGAAAAGTGTAAAGCCAGGTGAACCAAGCTGGGATAGCCCATGGGGAAAAGGTAGACCTGGTTGGCATATAGAGTGCTCTAGCATGAGTTCTAAATTCCTTGGCCTTCCATTTGATATACATGGAGGCGGAATGGATCTTCGTTTTCCACATCATGAAAATGAAATCGCGCAAGCAGAAGCTGCAACCGGTAAAAATTTTGCAAATTTTTGGATGCACATAGGTCTTCTAACTGTTGAAGGAGAGAAGATGAGTAAATCAATTGGAAATATTATTAATATTAAAGATCTTTTAAAAGAATGGAATCCAGAAATAATCAGGTTTTTTTATGCCCAAGCCCATTATCGTAGTCCGCCTGATTTTAGCAACAAAGGACTTGAAAACTCAAAGAAAGGCCTTGAAAGGATATACCGAGTTAAAGAAAAACTTGAAAAAAATGCAAAAGAGGAAAAATTTGATCCTAAAAAATTATTTAGCTTGGAAAAACAGTATCTCAAAGATATAACAGATTTTAAAAATAATTTTGAAAAGGCTATGGATGATGACTTTAACAGCCCACAGGCTGTAGGTGTGTTATTTGATTTTGTAAATAATACAAATAGATATTTTGAAAAAACAAAAACACCTCATCGGGGAATATGCAATTATTCTCTAAATACCCTTTTAAAACTAGGGAATATTCTAACTTTATTTCAATCGAAAAAACAAGAAAAAACTGAGGATGACAAAGAACTAAAAAATGATTTAGAAAAAGTTGCCGGCAAATATGTAACAGATTTTAAGGGAAAAACTATTGAAGAGTTAATGAATATTCTCCTTGAGGCTAGGGAGAAAGCCAGACGTGAAAAAAAATGGGATACATCAGATAACATTCGTGATGATTTGAAGGAAGTAGGATTTGAAATACAGGATACAGATGAGGGTCCTGTATGGAGAAGAAAATAATTTATGAGAAAGATACTTGTAGGTTTTGATGGTTCTGAGGGATCAGAACAGGCTCTTAACAGAGCTATGATGATTCTTTATGAGTATGGGCAGCTTATTTTACTTGCTGTTATACCAACTCCTGGAAAACAATCTTTTTTTGATGAGGAAGCATATAAAAAACTTAGAAAAAAAGCAGATATTTTGATTTCTAATACCATTGATGACCTTGGAGAGCAAAGTTTTGAAATAAAGGGGATTGTTGAAGAAGGTGATCCTGCAGCAAAAATTATTGATACCTCAAACCGGTTGGATGTTGATTTAATTGTTTTAGGTAGCAAAGGTAAAAGTGAGCTTGGCCATTATCTTATCGGTAGTGTAGCAAATAAAGTAGTTCAGTATGCTCATAAACCTGTTATGGTTGTAAGATAAAAAAAGTTTATTTTCCTCTACCTTTTTTAGCAGCAATACTGGGTCTAACTTTTTCAGCACCTTTTCCTTTATGTCTTAGACCTCTTCCTTTCTTTCCAGCACTAGTTTTTCCACGTAGAACACGTCTTTTATGTTTTACATTTGAAATCCATTTTATATTTTTATCTTTCATAATTGCTGGATGAACTGGATCAACAAAGATTATTTCATAAAAATGATGTTTACCATCTTTTCCAACAGGATATGAATTTAATACATCCATATTTGGATATTTTTTAGCTGCTCTTTCCTCTGCAATTCTCTGAGTATTTTTCGCCATTGTAATTTTCTTTATACCTTTCTTTGATGGAACTCTACCACCCTTGATAGTATGTTTTCTAAGTCCGCCACGTCTTACTCTAGATCTAACTACAACATATCCTGGTTTTGCTTTGTATCCAAGAGATCTTGCTCTGTCTATTCTTGTGGGTCTATTGACTCTTGTAAAGTTTTCTTCTTTTCTCCACTGTATCATTCTTTTTTGCTGTGGAGATTGATATGAAGTATCTGGTTTTTTCCATTGTTCTGAAAGGTGTTCATACATGCTTTTTACCATAATTTCACCTGTTAAGTATAACTTGATAGGAGCAATAGGAAGTGTGTTCTTTATTTAAAAGTTTTGTTACCACATTTTTTTATGTTACTAAAGTTTATAAGAGAATTTGTATTTTGGAAAATCCGGGAATTTACTTATGGATCATATGTTTAACCCTAAAATCGAGAAGATATCAAGAAAAAAACTTAAAGAAATTCAGTTAAAAAGACTAAGAGAAACCGTCCATCTTGTATATGATAATGTACCATTCTACAAAAAGAAATTCAAAGAAAAAGGAATTACTCCAGACGATATCAAAACTCTTGATGATATAACAAAACTTCCTCTTACAACTAAAGACGACTTACGAGATAACGCACCATATGGCATGATGGCAACTAGTCTTGATAACTGCATTGAAATGCATGCATCAAGTGGTACTACAGGAATTCCAGTTACTGCATGCTACACAAGAAACGATATGGCTGTATGGGCAGAAGTTATGGCACGGTGCCTTGCGATGTCTGGGCTATCTAAAAAAGATATTTTCCAAAACCCTATACCCTATGGTACTTTTACTGGGGCTTTTGGTTTTCATTATGGTGCACAAAAGGTTGGTGCTATGGTAATTCCTTCTGGAAAAGGTCAGTCTGAAAGACAATTGAAACTAATGGATTATTATGGTACAACCTTTGTAAGTGGCGTTGCCTCATATATCCTGCGTCTTTCGCAAGTTGCAAAAAATATGGGTCTTGATCCTAAAAAGGATTTAAAAGTGAGAAACGGTCTTTTTGGCGCTGAAATGTTTACTAAGGGCCTAAAAAAACGTATTGAGGATACTTGGGATATGGATGTCCATGATATCTATGGTCTAACTGAAATGTGTGGACCAGGTGTTTCTACTGATTGTGATGAGCATAACGGTCTTCATCTATGGGAAGATCATTTCTACATTGAAATTCTTGATCCAATAACACTTGAACCAGTTGAACCTGAAGAAGAAGGTGAAATTGTTCTTACTACTCTTTCAAAAACTGGTATGTCTCTTCTTCGTTATAGAACACGGGATCTAGCTAAAATTTTTGACGAAAAAGTATGTGACTGCGGTAGAACCCATGTAAAACATACTCCAATTAAAGCCCGTAGTGATGACATGTTGATAATACGTGGAACAAATATTTACCCTGGTCAAATCGAATCAGCTATTATGAAAGATCCAAAGGTTGGAAACAACTGGAGAATGATTATCAATACTGATAAAAATGACATGGATCAACTAACTGTTGAAGTTGAAACAAAGAAACTATTAAGTAAAGTAGACAAGGAAAAACTAGAAAACAAACTAGAAAATGATATTAAACAAGTAATTGTTTTTACACCTACTGTATCTATACTTCCGCCTAATGGTATAGAACAAAAAGGCCTGAAGGCAAAACGGGTAATTGATAATAGAAAAAAGGAATGAAAAAATGAAAGATAATGTTAAAAAGTTGATACGTAAAAATGGCGCTCTTTCAGAAAAAGAAGTAAAAGACCTGCTTAGTGAGTATAATATTAAAACAACTAAATACAAGATTGTGAAAAAAGAAAGTGATATCAAGGATCTTGATTTAAAATTTCCAGTTGCCTTAAAGGTCTGTAGTAGTAAAATTCTTCATAAAACAGATGTGGGTGGAGTAAAATTAAATATTAAAAATAGTGAAGAACTTAAAAAAGAATTTAAGAAATTTAAAAAGAAATTTCCAAAAGAAGATTTACTTGTAGACCAAATGGCAAAAAAAGGTGTTGAAGTAATCATAGGTTTAGTAAAGGATCCTACTTTTGGCCTAACTATTATGGTAGGTGTAGGAGGAATATATACTGAACTCTATAAAGATGTAAGTTTTAGAGTAATCCCCTTGATGAATAAGAATTCAGCTGAAGAAATGCTTAACGAAATAAAGGGGAAAAAACTTTTAGAAGGGTTTCGTAATACGAAGGCAGATAAAAAACAGGTAATAAATTTATTAATGAAGGTATCAAAAATCGGGGAGGAACTTATGGATCGAATCGATCAAATGGATCTCAATCCGGTTTTTGTATATGAAAATAATTATTGTGTTGTTGATGCAAAACTTATATTAAAAAAAGGTGAAAAATAATGCAAACAAAAACAGAGGAGTATAAAATTAAAGATATAAACCTAGCTGATTTTGGTAGAAAAGAAATTGAGATTGCTGAAAAAGAAATGCCAGGTCTAGTTTCAACTAGGAAAAAATATGGTTCAAAAAAACCACTTAAAGACGCTAAAATCACTGGTTCACTTCATATGACTATTCAAACAGCTGTTTTAATTGAAACTTTAAAAGAACTTGGCGCGGATGTCCGCTGGGCAAGTTGTAATATTTTTTCCACTCAGGATCATGCTGCTGCTGCAATTGCAAAAACAGGAACTCCAGTTTTTGCTTGGAAGGGTGAAACCCTTAAAGAATATTGGTGGTGTACTCAAAAAGCACTTGATTTTGGTGATGGAAAAGGGCCAAATTTAATTGTTGACGACGGCGGAGATGCAACACTTATTATTCATAAAGGATATGAAGTTGAAGAAAATCCTAGTCTTCTTGATAAAGATTATAGTAATGAGCAAGGTGACTTCCGTGCGCTTATGGCTCAGTTAAAAGAAATCTATAATAAGGATTCTGAACGCTGGCATCGTACCGTAAAAGATATGAATGGTGTTTCTGAAGAAACTACTACTGGTGTACATAGGCTTTATCAAAGGCAAAAACAAGGAACTCTTTTGTTTCCCGCGTTTAACGTAAATGATAGTGTTACAAAAAGTAAATTTGATAATTTATATGGATGCAGGGAGAGTCTTGCTGATGGTATCAAACGGGCAACTGACGTTATGGTTGCTGGAAAAACTGTTGTAGTATGTGGGTATGGTGATGTTGGTAAAGGATGCTGCCAGTCTATGCGTGGTTTTGGTGCAAGGGTTATTGTTACTGAAATCGATCCTATTTGTGCTCTTCAGGCGTCTATGGAAGGTTATGAAGTAAAGACTGTTGAAGATTCTTTAGATGAAGGTGATATTTATGTTACCGCGACTGGCAACTGTAATGTTATAAAAGTTGACCATATGAGAAACATGAAGGATCAGGCAATTGTTTGTAATATAGGTCACTTTGATAATGAAATAGAAGTTGAAAAACTAGATAAACAAAGTGATGTAAATAAGGTTAACATAAAGCCCCAGGTTGATAAGTATGTTTTTCCTGATGGTCATGAGATTTTTATGCTAGCAGGTGGAAGACTTGTGAATTTGGGTTGTGCGACAGGCCATCCGAGTTTTGTCATGAGTAACAGTTTTACTAATCAGGTTCTTGCTCAAATTGAACTTTGGAATGATGACTACAAGACTGGTGTTTATATGCTTCCGAAGGTTCTTGATGAAGAAGTGGCAAGACTTCACTTGGATAGGCTTGGTGTAAAACTTACGAAATTAAATAAGAAACAAGCAGATTACATTGGTGTTCCAATAGATGGTCCTTTTAAGTCAAAGCATTATCGATATTAAAAAAAAAGAAGAGAAGAGTTTAGATTAAACCAATTTCTTTTTGTATTGCTATCCATGCACGGGATAGCTCATATTCTTCATAATCATCCACAGCGTTGCACATAGTATTATATTTGCAATTAAGACTATATAATATTGTCGACTAATTTATCGACTATAAACGTTAAAAGTAATCTTTAAAGATACATAAACTAAATGAACAACAATTTTATAACAACAAAAAAGACAGATGAAAAAAATGATAACATTAATTGGAACTGGACACGTATTCAATCTAACCCAGCCATTACTTCATATATTCGATGAAAAACAACCAGATCTATTATGTATAGAACTAGATAGACAGAGATACCAGGGACTAATGCTTAAAAAATCAGATCCGGGAAAATACAAAGAAGCATCAAAAAACCAGCCAATTCTATACAAACTTTTATCAAGATTTCAAGATGGAATGGCCAAAGAGTATGGAACAGAGGCAGGCCAAGAAATGATAACAACAATAAACTATGCAAAAGAACACAATTTACCACTTGCATTTATAGATATAAACGCACAATACCTTTTTAGAAGAATGTTTAAAAAAATGAGTTTAAAAGAAAAACTAGCTTTAGTTTTCTCAGGTTTTGGAGGACTTTTTGTAAGTAAGAAAAAAGTAGAAAAGGAGCTAGAAAACATACAGAACAATTTTGATTTTTATATGAAAGAAATTGGAAAAAAATTTCCAACATTAAAAAGAGTTTTAATTGATGAAAGAAACATTTACATGGTAAAGCAATTAATAGAAGCCCAAGAAAAATTTGATAAAATAATAGCTATAGTTGGCGATGGCCATATTCCAGGTCTTAAAGAGATACTTGAAACAAAAGATGTAGAATATAAAACAATAAGATTAAAGGAGCTTAGAAGTTTTGATAAATCTATAGATAATTCCATGACTGCTTCTTTTTCATTTGAGCAAAAACAAGTATAGTTTAAAAATATCAATCATAGTTATTTTCTATAATTTCAATTGCACGTGTAATATCATTTTCAGTAATTATTCCTACTATTATGTTATTATAAATTACAGGTAGTTTTTTTATTTTGTTTTCTTTCATAACTTTTACTGCTTGCTGAACTGTCTGAAGTGAATCAATGGTTTTTAAGTTTGGTGTCATAACCTCTTTTACCTTGGTTATCTTTGGATTTTTTTCGTTTAATATTATTTTATCAATAATATCCCTCTCAGTAATTATCCCAACTATTATATCCCCTTTCTCTACTATTAGACTACCAAGCTTGTGTTCTTTGAATTTTCTACATGCATCCATCACAAGCTCATCACTATCTATTGTTTCAACTCTCTTAGTCATTATCTCATGTATGATCATAATTTACAAATTTTGTATTTTTTTATAGTGTATAAATCTTTTTTATGGAAAATTATTAAATATTTTATTTATTCAACTATGCTCATAAATTTTAAAATATTTATAAAAATCATAAGAGACTAAAAAGACAATTCTATTTTAATGAAAAGACTATTTAACTATCGGTTAATAATAAAAAAAATTATTGGGCCTGTAGCCTAGTCTGGATAGGGCGATAGCCTCCTAAGCTATAGATCGCGGGTTCGAATCCCGCCAGGTCCGTAATAATGATTAACATAATTTTCGTTTGGTTTTTTCCAAACATTTTAAATTAGTATATAAATAACCACTTACAAGATATTATATTGTGATGTTTATGAAAAAACTGGGAATGTTATTAGTTGTTTTTATGCTTTGTATTATTATTTTAACTGGTTGTGTTAATAATAAAAAGGAAAACGATGGAAAAAAGGATACAAGTGATGACTTAACAACAAATGATGAAAAATCCGATGATGACGAAGGCCCTGAGGGAAAAACTGAAAATATAACTGTATCCACAGATAAAGAAACTTATGATATAGGAGAAACAGTAAATATCTCAATTAAAAATAACTTAAATACATCTCTAAAGATAAGAACGCCAACATATGACGTTCAAAAATATAATAATACTGAATGGACCTTAATGAGAAAATCTGCATATCCTTGTGAATCAAGTTGTGTAATGGGCATGATACTCCCTAATTTCACAATAGATCCAAACCAAACATTAGAGTATCAGTGGGACCAAAAAGAGACATGGTGCATATACTCAGAATCCTCACCATGCCAATCTAAAACAGTTACAATTAATGCCACTACAGGAATTTATCGAATAAAATGTTATATTGAAAATAATGACACGATCTATTATGTTTATTCAGATGAATTTACAATAATATAATTTGTTCCAACAGATAGCTGCATACAAGCAAAAAATAGACATTCTGAATGCATGTTTTCTCCTTTTGAGCAGGGGTAACCACCAGGTCCGTTAATTTTTAATCAGATTATTTCTTTTTATTTAAAGAAAAATTTTCCATCAGATCGCAGTATTTTATCTTGTTTCTTCTTAATTTAAATTCATAAAATCTTATACTCTTTCTGTTATAGAATCTCGTTTAAACCCAGATTGCATATACCGCCATGGTTGGAATAATTACTATTCTAGTTTTTAAGATTATTACTATATAGAATATTTATTATTTTATTCCAAAGAAAAAATAAAGATCAAATATTTATAATTGCATATTTCTAAATATTCTTTTCATTAAGTTTTGTATTAGTTGGAAGATTATATTGTTAAATATTTTATTGTTTTTTGGTGTTGAGAATTTCTGTGTTGCCCATGTGCTTTCAATGTTATATATGTCTTTTGAAATTACTTTGATTTTAAATGTATCTCTTTTTGTCCATTTATGTTCAAGTTTAAGTTCATATCCTGAATCATAGGGTCCTTTCCATCCACTGTTTGTACCATCTCCCCAATTTACATAGTAATATATTTGATCTCCATCTGGATCATTTGTTTTAAAGCTATATTCATATGTTCTTCTTTTTCTTCCATTGCCTGGCCCATCTATGGTTGGTTTATCTGGTGGTTTTGATAGATACATCTGCATTGGATCTGAATATTGACTATATCCTGTTTTATCTTTTGCTCTAATTGTTATTTGTATGTGTTGTTTTGATGCGAAATTATTTGAGATTGATATATTTTCAATTGTTATTTTTTTATTTGAATTATATTTTCCATAAAGTATGGATTCATCTGTTATTGTATGTCCTGAGTTATCTTTTCCAGTTATCTTAAATTGATAGTAAACTTTATCATTTTCATTATCATTTGCTATGCAGTTAAAGCTGTATATTCCCCCTGGTTTTCCATATTCTGGACCATTTATTGTGGGTTTATCTGGTGGTTGATTATTTAATGTTGTAAAATTTAGTCTTTTTCCATTTGCCTCACCTGCTGGATTTTTTATATTTGCCCAGAAAATATATTTTTTATTTGGTTCTAAACCTGTTATTTCAGTTAATATTTCATCATTTGTGTAAAATGGTTTTTTCCATTCTGTATATTGTTTACTGCTTCCTTCTTTTTTGTATGTGAATCTTACCTCGCATTCTGATCCTCCATCATTAAATATCCATGCATTTATTTTTGCACTAGTGCTTCCTATCCATGTTGCATCAATTGTTTCAACTACTGGTAGGTTTATGCTTATTGTTATATTCCATTCTTTATCCTCTGGTAGTCTTTTATTTGTGCCATATGGCCCTTCAAAATAGAAATAATATTTATGTGTTCCAAGCCCAATGTCTTTACCTTGTATTATTTTTGAGTAATCTGAGTTGCTTCCTGATCCTTCCATCATATATATTTTATCATCAATCATTAGATACTTGATACATGGTTCAACTTTATTTGGATGTTTATAATGCACTTTGAAGTTAAATTCTGTTTTATAATCTCCTTCATTTGGTATAACACCTTCTTCCCAATCTTGGTATTTAGTTAGAAGCAATGGTTTATATACAATAAATTCAGGGCTACATCCAAGATAATTACCTTCGTAATATATTTTTATTTTCCATTCTCCAACTTCATTTGGCGTCCATATATTCCATACACAAAAAGATGTCCAAGATTCTGATATTGAATAAGTGCTTGTATGTTTTATATTATTATTTTTATACCATTTCCAGGTTATCTCATGTCCTTTCCATCCGTTTTCTAGTTCTGTATATGAATATATTTGATCATCGAATTTAAACTCTCTTTTTTCAGGTCCGTGATCATCATATCCTTCTACCCAGTCACATGTTATTGAATTTTTAAAAGTAGGAGTTCCATGAAGCACTTGGAAATTATGTTCAACAAGAAAAACTCCATTGCAATAAAATTTTATTTTCCAGTTTCCACCATATTTAGGTGTATACCAAGCCCATGTAATGATATCACCAGAAGATTCTAGAGGATCCCATTCGCTTTGTCTGTTTACTTCTCCATCATATATATATTCTCTTGATAAAACATCACCTTCTTCTACATTGTTTATTTTTGCAAAAAAATATACTGTCTCACCCTGAATAAATTCAGTTGTTGGTTCACCATGATCATCATAACTGTTTACCCATTTACACAAAAATGAATATTCAATAGTTGGTGAGTTAGTTATTGGAGCTATATCTTTCGAATATTCAATATAGCTTATTTTATTGTTATTATTTGTATCACTAATATAGCCCATTGCATTAGTTAGAACATTATTTTTCTCTGTTTCATTTGCTGTTACTATTTTATTTGTTGGTGTTATTATTAGAATATTTGAGAATATAAATAATGATAGAATTATTGTTGTTAGTATTTTTTTCTTCATATTTTCCCTCGATTAATATCTTATTTGTAAAATCTTCTGAAATAGCCGTTCTATTATGTTGAATAATCTTGGACATTTGCTTATTATCTCTAAAAATAGATTTAGGTTTTTATCTTTGTTTTTAGGAATTTCAACTGACAATGTTGTCCACCCTGTTTCTTGTCCGTTTGAATCTTTTGCTTTTGCTTTAATTGTATATGTATCTCTTTCTGACCATTTATGTTTAAGAGTTATTTGTTCTCCAGAGTCATATGGTCCTTTCCATCCACTGTTTGTACCATCTCCCCATTTTACATAGTAATATATATTATCATTTTCAGCATCTGTCGATACTAAGGTATAGCTGTATTTCACATCCTTTTCGCCTGTTGATGGTCCATTTAGGTTTGGTTTTGTTGGAGGAAAATTTTGTTCAGATATTTCTATGTTTAATGGATCTGACCATTGACTTGTTTTATATCCATTTGTTGCTCTGACATAAACATTGTAGTTGCCTTCATTTGTCCATTTATGTGTTTTTTCAATTATTTCTCCTGAAATTATCCAATCTGTTTCTTCATCAACTTGTTTATCTCCATTCCAATCCCAGAAATATTTTAGTTGTTTGTTTGGGCTTGGATCTGATGTTGATGTCCTAAATGTGTAATCTCTGTTTATTACTCCTTGTCCTGGCCCGCTTATCATTGGTTTTGGTGGATGTAGCATTTCTTTTTTGCCTGCTTCGTACATTTCACAGTTTTGTATGCTACCTGTTTTTTCTTTTTCTATTATTATTGCTCCTATTTCATCTCCTGAGATGTCGTATTCCCATGTAGCTTGTGTTATTTTTTTATCTGTCATATGTAATAGCTGTATATCTTCCCATCCTTGGTTGAATTTTCTTGAATAACATAGGTTTTTTCCATCACTCCATGCAACTACTGGTAATGTAGCTGTTGTTTCTTGGAGCACCCCTGTTCCTCCACTGAATAATGCTGTTGAGCTTCCTTGTTTTAGGTTTGAAAATACTGTTTCTGGTCCATCTAGTGTTTTTAGTGTTCCTATTGAATCTTCAAAGAGTACATCAACGGTATGATCCTCAGGGTCTTCTTTCATCCATGAAACAGAAGGTGCAGCGTTATTTAGATAGTTAATTGATGGGTATGCATTTCTTCCCCCGTTTGTTATTTTTATATTATTTGAGGTTGTTGTTAGTTGGTTCATTAGAGTAAAGGTCTTTATGTATACATCATGATCATCTATATCTGGATTATCATTATTGGTTAGTAATCCGTTTGCATCTGCTACATATGCACATGCTGCTTCAACTCCATTATATGATAGACTTACTGGTATTGATACAATGTTGTCATTACTAATTACTTGAGGCATTGTCCATTGGTTTTTATTCCAGAATGATCCATATAAAAACCTGTCATTTACTGTTATTCCACCTTGAGATATATCTGGATTTGTATCACACATCCATACAACTGCTGCTTTGTTATCACTTGCACTTATCACAGGATATGAATCTGTGGAATGATTTGTTGCACCTATTAGATTTGGTTCAGACCAACTACTTCCATCCCAGTAACAGTATCCTATTTCACTATTTTTTGCTACTTCTAAAATGGTTTTATCAGCAACTGTACTTTCTAGGCAGTTAAATACACATATTGCATCTCCATTATCTAACAAAGCTATTGAAGGGTTTGATTGAGCTAAATTATCATTTGTTACTCTTTTTGGTGTATTCCAACTGTCTGTGTTTTTATTCCATTTTGAAAACCATATATCTAATCCATCTCCATTTGCTCCCTTGCTTAGATCATCTTGTGTCCATACCATCATTTTTTCCCCATTGCTGTTTCTTGCAATCGATGGATGAGACTTTGGAAACGCATCTTCAAGTAAAAGCCCATCTTCATTATTTACCCAGCTCGGGTTTCCATAATTTCTTGGCATGTATTCCCAATTTGAGTTGATACTTGTTGGTGTTTCTGCTTGCATATAATTAGGCCAACTTGCAGACCACCATTCCCATCTTGCATCTATAACAAAAATTAGTTCTGCATATGCTCCAAAAGAAATTGAAACTTGGAAATCATCATATATACTATCCCCGCTCTCTGGTGCTTTAAACCGCCAATTCCCTGATACATCTGTATATAGACCCGCGCTTGCAGCACCACATATTCCAACTCCTCCTTTTAACTCGGCTCCAACACCTATTTTCCCATTTACGCTTTTGAAACAATTATTGTTGTATTTATTAGGTGAATTGAGATTAAAATCTACACCAGCATTAAAATATAGATTTGCTTCAGCACTAACAGGTACAGGTCCTACTGCTGTAGCAAAATAAAAAGCAGGATATTCATATCTTCCATTTAGATAAATGCAGAGTTCCCAGTTAAGATTATCTCCTACTTTATCAAAATTATATCTAACACCTGAGGATATCGAAAGCGAATCATATGCATCAATATCTACACCTGCACTACCTGTTAGAGTAACTTTATCTTTATTTGGATTGTTTGCATATAGATCAATTTTCATAACCATGTCTTCCCAGTTAAATGTTAGATCATAGTCACCGCTGAATTTTTTAAGATTAACCTGACCAGGTACACTACCAACTATACTAATCAAATCCTGGAAATCATTAAATGAAAATTCAGAATGTAGATGATTTCCATCCCAGTTCTTATCTCCAGCAAGTTTAATAGCTGCTTCTACCCAGACAGGTATATCTTTTATTCTTACAGATACAACATCTGTTTGTGATGTTCCCTCTGAATCTGTCACTGTTAATTCTGCAGTATATGTATAAGCTGAACTATATGTATGTTTAGGGTCTTCTTTATCAGAAGTGCTTCCATCACCAAATTTCCAATGATAAGTATATGGCCCAACTCCTCCTTTTGCTTCACCGTTAAATTTAATCCAATAATCGGTAAATCCTTTGTAGTTACCATGAGCATCAGCTTCTAGAACATATACTGTTTTTTCATCACCCCAGTCACTATATGCTCCTTGTTCATCCATAGCTTGTGCTTTAATATTAAAAGAACCTGATGATGACCATTTATGGGTTTTAGTTACTGTTTCACCAGAGTTTACAAAATCCGTCCAGGAACTAATATCTCCATCACCCCAATCAAATCGGTATTTTACTCTATCGCCATTTGGATCAATTGTTTTTGTACTAAATTCAGTCAAACTGTTAATAGCAATAGACAAGGACCCTGATGGTTTATCTGGTGGATTAGGACATGGTTGTAATACTGCTTGTATCCAACCATCACCATTTATTGTGAAACTAGTTTCAGTTGAATATTCATCATCTATATCTATATTACTGGATACAGTCCATTTTTGAAAAACAAGATCATCCGGTACATTAACCTTTATCGGATATTCATGTTGATCGTCTACCCATAGTTTTTCGCCATCATAAAAATCATCTAATAAATAATGTATAGTTGTTGCATCTTCAGGGCTTGTCTTTATTTCTAATTCATCTCTTTTGATGTTTATTATATGTATTTGTTGATCTTCTGAGTCACTAACAATTAAATAATTTGGCCCAATGCATGCTAATCCACAATCTCCTGATTGTGGTATATGGCCATTTACTAATCTTGGATTGTCTCTTGAATAATCTAGTGATATTGGTGATACTAATATACCGTTGTCCCATATGTAATTTGTATCCCAAGCAAGTCCCATATGATAATATGGAAGAGTAGAATTTGTTTTGATAGATTTTTTTACTTTGCCTGTGTCTAAATCTAAAAATAGATAATATCCATTTCCATTTTTTCTGCAACCATAAATTAAATGTTGGTAATCTGTTGTTAAACCTCCACATATAGTATCTTCACTTCTATCAAAACTCTTAATATTATCTCCAGTATTACTATTAATTACATATATTTTTTTTGTTCCATAATCAGATATATAAAGCCGTTTTTCCATGCTGTGAAATGCAACACCTATTGGTTCAATACCTGGTAGATCATAACTTTTTATGACTCTCCCTGAGAAAGGATCAACTGCTGTGATTTTATTGTCTTGTTTATCAGCAATCCAAAGAAATTCAGGGAAAAAAACATCAAATCCTATCCCTGAGGGCTCAGGACCAGGTGAATTGTAACTTATTTCAATTTCACCATATTCACTATCATCATTATTTGTGTTTACAATTGACGATATTGCTTTTTGTATTTCTTCATCTGTTATATGATTTGTTATTTTGTTATCTTCCAGTTTTTTTTCATTAACATTTTTTGCTATATTTTTAGCAAATGATGCATTTAGAATTGTTACTAGCATCAATAATATTATAAACATAGAAATTATTTTTTTCTTTACCATTTTTTCCTACTCCAAAAATTACCTATGAAACATTATTTTGATTTTGCCTTAATAAAATTATGTTTTTATGTTAAAATACTAACCAATAATATGTTTCATATTCAAACAAAACGTTATTTATGTAACAATATTCCTTAATTGGTTATTTATTAAATTCTAATGCATGTATTGCACTAAACATAGCTGGTTCATAAAGTTCTTTTTTCAGACTGATTTTTGCTGATTCTAAATAGTTCAAACTTAAATTTTAATAATCTTGTATCTTATCAATTGATCTTTTATCCTGCCTCATTGATTACCCTTCTCATATAATATAACACCGTTTTCTTTTATTTGTTTTTGTAAGGATTTATCCATATTTTCATATTCTTTCATATTTTTGAAGAGTGGTTTTCCCTGATGATTGCATTTATTTGAAGCTGCAGCAATTAAATCCCGGATTTCGTTTTTTTGTTTTTTTGACCAAGATTCTTTTAAAAATAATAAATCGATATCAGATTTTCTATGGGCCGCTCCTTGAGCAACAGATCCATATAATATTATCATATAGTTTTCAAAATCTACATTTTTTATTTCTTTAAGATAGTTTTTTACTTCTTTCCGGAATTCTTTTTGTTCAATATATCCAATATACAAATTGTTAGCATCTATTGGTTCATCTGCCTTGAAACCTATTATTGATTTATTTATTGTATCTATTGAAAAAACTATTTGGAATTCTTGTAAACTATATCTTATTGTTCTTCCAACAGAATTTCGTTCATAGGTTCCTTTTATTATGTTTTGCTCTTCTAGTTTTTTTAAATGTTTAGATATTGCTGGTTTGCTAATTCCGATCACTGCAGATATTTCGGGGAGTGTTTTATCATTCTGAACTAGTAGTTCTATAATTCGTTTTTCGTATTTATTTAGCAATTCCATTTTACCAACATATTAACTAATTAATTAATAAGCTTTTTTGTTAGTTATGTCAAAAGATAATCTGCTATATGTTGTTCCAAATAGATAGCTTCATACAAACAAAAAATTGATGTTTTGAATGCATTTCTCCTTTTGAACATGATTAAACTGCCAGGTCCGTATTTTTTTCTGTATGCAAAATCATGATGTTTAATATTATCAAAAGAAATTGTATCTGATTTTTAATTTTACTACAAAAGATAAATTCATAAAAGTAAAAAATACATGTTCTGAATGCATGCTTTCCCCTATAAACCAAGTATAACTAAACAGCTCCTTAAATTATTTATTGATTCCTTTTTCTTCTATAGAAAATCAGTCCAATAAATACAGAGAAAAATACTGCAATAACTCCAAAACCAGGTGTATCACTTAACTCATCTGAAGAAGTATTATCCTGATTTTGATCATCAGATTCATCACTAGTTGAAAATGACCCTGTTGCTGAACTTGTGGCCCATTCATCAGGAGTAACAACCATTTTTTCATTCGCATCCATTGAAAAATCACCCTTTGATTCAGGAATATACTCTATTTGAGGATTATTATCAAGTGATTCTGTGCTCTTTGTTATTGCTGTAAATGTAAACGGGGAATCAAAAGTTTCTACAACGAGATCATCATAATCTTCAGAAACATAAAGCTCTATTTCTGCTCCTTCATCATTCTGACCACTTGTAAAAATATATTCCCTGCCTACAAATGGTGAATTATAGAATTCTTTTACAAAATGGATAGAATACTCCAGTATATCACCTTCACTGACTTTTGTTACATTTCCTCGTTTAAATCTAACCGAGTGATCAGTAGCCACATCCGATGTTGAAAGTGGTGTAAAGGTTATCTGATCGGCAGTATCTTTTGTGGTGGTCACATTCTCAAAACTATAAAATGAGGTATTGTGCCAAAGCATCAATGAATAAACGCCTGAATCACTTTCAGATTCAACAGTACTTTCTGTGTGAATTGTTAAAGAAACATTACTTGGTAGCATGAACATATCAACGGTTCCATCAGCTCCATTTGATTCGAAAATTGGTGCTGAATAGGGTATTTCAGAGATAATTTCTCCGTTCACATATCCTGTTTTTCTTCCAGATGAACCCTCAGCATAAAATGATGCATCACCTGAGCCATACATTAGTGTCTGCATTGGATCAGGTAGTTTTTGATCCGTGATACCTACAGTTGTTGGAGTTGTGCCAATGTAATTTATAGAACTAGGGTTACCTATAACTGTTTCATATGGTGTGTAATAAATATTTTCATTCCATGTAGAAGTACTGTTCCATTCATAGGACCACCAGCCATCCCTAGACCATCCATCCTCTCCAAAAACAATGAAGGGGTATTGATTAAAATTCGTAAAATCTGTTGAATCATGAGTGCTAACATATGCATGGTTTGGATCATAGATAAAGACATTATAACTATCGCCTCCAAGAGGAACTACTCTCCAAGGCACAACCGCATGACCTTTGCTTCCTTCAAAAATTGAGATAATCCCCGGTGTTCCTGCATTGAGGTCATCGATGATATCATCAAGGATGTCATCAATAAATGGATGTAGTCCCGATCCAGATCGTTCAGGTTGAAGTAGATATTGAGCGGATTTCAAGAGAAGTCGATGGAAACTGTATTGTCCTGCTTGCCGGGCGTAATAATAAGGCCAGGTATTATTCCAATTCTCCCTCTCAAGATCATCGATGCTAACAGCAGTTGGTTGAATTAAATTCGCATAAAGACCTGATGACCCATCAGCTAGTTCAAGAGATAACGCACACATACCATAACATTGACCTCTACGCCCTCCTTCTCTCACCTTATTCTGAAACAGGTAATCGGCATGAGGTTTTCTCCAACCATGTTCCTCGTTCCACCATATCTCATCACCAAAGATAGATTCCATCATACTCCAACTCCAAGTATGATTCTCATCACATCCCCAATTTGCAAAAGGAAGACCCCAATACCATTGCCATGGTGCACCAATTTCGATATTTTCTCCTTCTACTCTTGTGGATCGGTCTTCTGTATCATATGCCCTTACTGAATATCGTAATGTGCAAGGAGCAGAGCAATCATCAAGGATGTCAACACCGTTGTATACTGTGATCGATCGTTCAACATCTGTTTGTGGCGGATCAATCGTGAAATCAACGGGCATTCCATCAACAGTGATCGTCATGAAATCAATTCCATCTGGATCAGTTGCTGTTGCCGTGACATCTATTCGCTGTCCATCCATTGGAAGCAAACTATGTTTTGCTGGTATAGCATTATCCTCTTCGAATTCAATATCAATAGTTACAACAGGATCACTTCCTGTTCCTTGTACCTCGATATCGAAAGTTTCCCCTACAGGGGCTTCGCTTCCTTGATCATCAGCAAAAATGCTGAAGGTATACGTTCCGGTGGTTAGAACCTCAGAATAGTTACAGGATAATGTTGTTTGGGTTCCTTCGGCCTCACAATATTCAACTTCATCTCCGCCTTTTTTAATAGAAATATATTGCATGGCAACATCATCTGTTGCAGTTACTGAGATTATTACGGTATCACCTGATTGTGGATTTTCAGGATTGACCGTATATTCTATCTCGCAAGGTGTTGTATCCTCCGTTGGTTCTTCAGGAGGATCTGGTTCTTCTCCAGTTGAAGTTTCATAAGTTATCTGTAACCGAGGCCTGTAAGCCGCATCATTATCACTGTAAAATACATAAGAGAAGAATTGATCATATTGCTCATTAACAAACAAAACTCCATAATTTTGACTTGGAGTATCAACCCAATCTTCAACTAACGTTAATGCATTAAAATCATACGGACCATCTGTTCCCACATTCTTTTGATCAATTGTTGAAGAGACAGAAGGCTTGTTATTCCAATTTAACGTATCCTCATTCCAAGATGTTGTTGCCTTTCTCATCTCTGTTAATGCATTATCCGAACCATATTCTGAACACCATAAACGAATTTTTGCACTTTTAATAACTGCATCAGACGGAAGATCAATGTTATTGAACTTTACATAGAACTGATAATCATTATTGAACTCGTCTTGCCCAAGTATCAGATTATATTTATCCATGCCTGTGTTGTAATTCATTGATGGTAATCCTCGATAGACATAACTTGATTCATCGGAGTAAAAATATGCAGTATACGTCACTGGTTCCGATGGCGGAGCTGATTTTACAGATATACTGAAAACAGGTATTATCATAACAATTGTTAATATAAAGCAGATTATTTTAGGCACATAGTTCTTCATTTTTTTAACCTCCCGATAAAATATTTTATTCTCCGTGGTGTAAATTAACAAGTATTATTAACGGTTTCTTTTTATTTTGCATACATAGTAATGTTTTAAAACAAGATAATTGGTCTTTATTTTCATTTTTTTACCTGTTTAAGACATCCGCTGTTAAGCGCATATTCATAGTTTTTCTCATTGTGATCACCAATAAAAACAGTATCGCCGACTTTATATTTCGTATGGGTAGTCCATTCCGTAAACGATTTCTTTACAACATATTTTTTAAGCCCAGATTTTGAAAGATAGGACAACTTTTTATCAGATAAATCTGTAAGTTCATTTATTCTTTGTTGTTTGAATTTGGTGTAATTTCCAGGATATGTTTTAATGGCATGGTCTTTCATGAAAAAAATAGTATCAGAAACTGAATCAAGAAACATTCGATCATGAGATGCAACGATAACGGTTCCGCCATAGCTATTCAAAGCACGTTCTATTGCTTTTTTTGATTGAATATCCATATGATTCGTAGGTTCATCAAGAATAAGGAAATTATACGGCTGCATCAGTAACCTGAGAAGAGAAACCCGTGCACGTTCACCACCTGAGAGTTGATTAATTTTTTTATAGATTGCTTCTCCTTTGAAATTGAATTGACCAAGTAACGCTTTTGCATCGTTTTCATCAAGATCTTTATGGTCTTTTAACACTTCATTAACCAAAGTGTTTTTTGGGTTTAAAGAAAGATGGGCTTGATCAAAATATCCATATTTTACACCTTTGCTTATTTGAATGGTTCCTGTGTCTTGTTTCTCTTCACCAGTCAATAGTTTTAATAACGTTGTTTTTCCACAACCATTGGGTCCGATTAAACCTATTTTTTGCCCAGAAAAAATCTCAAAAGCAGCGCTCTCAAGGATTGTTTTATCATTAAAATGTTTACCTATTCCACTTCCATCGGCAACGTTTTTTCCTGATTTAAATGATGATTCAAAATTAAAACGTAAGAGATACTTTTTCAGAACAGGGTTTTCTAAATGTTTGGATTTCTCCATTCGTTTCATTTTACTTTTGATCTGTATATCATATTTATTCCGCCGTGTCATTTTCTGAATGGATGCTTCTTGTTGTTTCATTTTTATTAATGATTTCTTGTATTCCCGATATTTCTGCTGTTGTCTAAGACGATTTTGTTCAAGATATTCCTCGTAATCTGCGTTAAATACCTGGATGTTATCTCCTTGAAAATCAAAGACCCTGTCAACAAGATCGTCAAGAAGGTACTCATCATGGGTAATAATCATCACAGAACAGGGTAAATCAACGATTCCCTCTTCTAACCACTCAATTGTCTCAATATCAAGATGATTTGTTGGTTCGTCAAGTAGCAGTAAATCACATTGATCCGGTTGAACAAGAACACTAGCCAAGGATAGTTTTTGATGTTCACCCCCTGAAAGAACCTCCATTTTATCTGTAAGAGAGATATATTCTAAAGAAACCTCTTTGAGGATTTTCATGACCTCATCTAATAGAGACTCCTTTGTTGATTTGCCGATTGAAACCTTTAACTCCTGTATTTTTTCAAGGATTATTTTATATGCATCTGAATTGTATATCTCAGGGTTTTCAAGTTGTTTTTCATATTTTTTTAATTGCTGCTGGTAGCTGTGTTCATTAATTTGTTGAGTAATAAATTGTTGAACAGTTACATTTTTTTGATGCTCGATGGTTTGGTTCAGCATCCTGACCTTGAGATCATCCTTTATAAAAAGTTCACCATCATCTGGTAACATATCTTTTAAAAGAATGCGAAAAAGAGATGTTTTTCCACAACCATTCGGCCCAATTATTCCAATGCAATCGTCTTTATGCACATTAAAAGATGCCTCTTTGAAGAGTGTTTTACCTTGAATTGTTTTTGAAATATTTTTAGCTTGAATTAATGAGTTCATTTTAGATGCAAATGAATTCATACAGTATAGATTTTTAGTTTTTATCATTCATTTAAAAAATAAATAACAAATTCTTTATATAATGTAATTAATATATTATAAAATAATTAATAATGTTCAAAATGAAATGCTTCAGAACTTTGCATAATGACATAAATTGATTAATATAACGTGAGATAAATGGGCAAAAAAACAAAACTACCACGGGAATTCTGGGCGGTCAATGCATCCAATCTATTAGAAAGAGGTGCATACTACGGCATGTTAGCTGTTTTTGCCTATCATCTAGTATATAACATTGGAATCGAAAGCTGGATGGTTGGAATACTGACAGGTATCTCCATGGGTCTAATAAATTTCATACCTTTGATTTCTACATCACTTGCTAGTAAATATGGTTTTAAAAAAATCCTTTTGTTTTCTTATACGACTCTTGCCCTGGGATATATCACACTAGGTTTTGGTTACTCTTTTTTATTGATTTTTCTAGCAGTAATCATAATGGGTCTTGGCTCAGGTTTTGAAAAAGCTCTAATTGCTGCATCAATTTCTCATTCATCTGATGAAAAAAACCGAGATTATGCATTTAACATATATTATTGGGTGATTAACTTTGGTGCTTTTTTTATTCCTCTTAGTATTACTTTTTTATTTGTACCAGAAAATTATGGCAGTGTATTTTTCTTAATGGCTTTGTTTATCCTATGTAGTTTTTTAATCATTTTACTATCCTATAAAAATCCAGTTGAACCTGATTCTTCAATTTCAACACTAAAAGCTGTTAAAAATCTAAAAGTTATATTTAAAGACCCTAAATTTGCAATAGTTTTGCTTATTTTTTCAGGATGCTGGTTTATGCTTTACACAAGAAAACCTTTTACTCCTCTATTTATGACAGATTTTAGAATTCTTCCAAATTGGTTTATTCCAATTCTTGCAGCTCTTAATCCTGGAACAATTATTACCTTAGGTCAAGTATGGGCATATATAATAAAGGGGCGTAAAATTGATTCATTAAAAATGCTTATCTCTGGTGTTCTAATAATATCTGCAGGATTTTTTATAGTAGGAATTACCTTGAATCCCGCAGTATTTATTGCAGGTATCATTATTTTATCCTTTGGTGAGCTTGTATCTTACCCTGCATTTCTTAGTTATGTATCAAAAATTCCCCCTAAAGAAAAACGTTCGATATATATGGGATATTCTTTTATGCCTCTAGCAATTGCTGGAGTTACAGCACCAATAGCTGGTGGTTTTCTTTACTATTATATCGCTGAAAACATGGCTATGGGACGTCTTTTTTGGGCAATTGTAGCATCTATAGGACTAGTAGCAGCAACAGCGTTTATTCATTACGATCTTCATTATAATAAAAAGAAGAGAAAAATTAAATCTAGATTAAAAGCAAATATTCCAATACTATTTATCCCAGTTATTTTAATAATTGCTTTTTCATTAGGACCTGATACAATTTATAGAGGGCCACTTTCAGACGAAGACACACCAGATGAAGTATTAGATGAAAAAATTTGGACATATCTAAATGAAACATATTTCTTTGAAGGAGAGTTAGATGAGACTGAATCAATCTCATATGACATATCTAAAGAAAAAATGTTTATCGATTCAATTAATTTGAATCTTAGTTGGTCTGATGAAAAAGATATAAGACGTATAAGGAGATTTGAAAACAAAGGAGATACTTTTTTAGCCAAAATAATAGTTGATGGTAAAGTAGTCGGCAGAGATAGTTATAAAAATATTCATTCTAAAAAGGGTTTTATCGATTTGAAATATGATTATAATGACTTAAGTTTTGAACAAAGTTCTTTTGCAAAAGTTGAAATTATGCTTTTAGAATGTAATGATTATTATCCTATTTTTGGATTTGATTTAATCACAATTGAGGATTCTTCAAATACTTATGAACTTGAAATTCTTGTAACATATTTAGAACACATCTATAAAATACTATAATATTCCATATTATGGATCTGATGTAATTTTAAAATACAGGAAGTCTGACAAAGTTGGGGTAATTCTACAATTATGAAGAAACAGCAGAATTATTCAATATAAAAATAGAAATTAATTAAAAATCTCTCTTTAACTTTCTATGTATGATACTCAGCGTTGATTCTAATATACTCATAGGAGAAATCACATCCCCAAGCTGTAGCATTATGTTCTCCCTGATTTAAGTCTACAAACACTCTTAGCTGAGAAGACTTTAACATAAGCTTTAAACTTTTTCTATTAAAATCCAAACCACTACCGTTCTCAGCGACCTTCATCAAATTCTTACTAGAACCAAGGTGTATGTCTATTTTTTTTGGTTCTATTTTTACACCTGATCTTCCTGCAGCAGCAAGTATCCTGCCCCAATTTGGATCCCTTCCGAATAACGCGGTTCTAACAAGATTGGAGTTGGAAATAGTTTTTGCAACTTGTCTTGCTTCCTCTTCGGATTTAGCGTTTACAACCTTATATTCGATAAATTTGGTTGCACCCTCTCCATCTGAAACAATAGCTTTAGCTAAATGTCTGCAGATACGTTCAAGTTTTTCTTTGAATTTTTCGTATTTCTCATCTTTCTCTGTTATCCTTTTATTTCCGGAAAGCCCATTACACATAACTGAAACCATATCATTTGTTGATGTGTCACCATCTACAGTAATCATATTAAAAGTCTTCTTCACAGATTCAGACAGAGCCTCCTGTAAAAGATTAGGATCAATATCTACATCAGATACAATAAAACAGAGCATAGTAGCCATATTAGGATGAATCATCCCGGAGCCTTTGGCTATACCTGCCATATTGACCTTCTTTTTTCCAATTTTAAAAGTAAGATATCCTTCTTTTTGGAAAGTATCCGTAGTCATAATAGCATTAGCTGCCATGTCACCTGCTATCTTTCTACTGGAAAGGACACTTACGTTTTTTCTTATACCCTTAACCACTTTCTCTGTAGGAAAAGGCTCTCCAATTACACCAGTAGAAGCAACTATCACATCCTCAACAGGAATATTAAGTTCATCAGCTAAGGCCTCTGCACTTTTAACAGCACCCTCCATACCCTCTGGACCATTACATGCATTGGCATTTCCTGAAGTAACAAGTATGGCTTGAGCTTTTTTGTTTTTAAGATGTTTCTTAGTAAGCCTAATAGGATGAGCCTGCACCCTGTTTTGAGTATAAACAGCAGCTGTACTAGCAGGAACATCGGAGACAATAAGTGCTAAATCTCTTCTCTTGGATTTTATACCTATATGACACCCTCTTACTTTGATACCATTTACATCAGTTATGTTCTTCTGCATTTTAACAATCCTTCAAAACCACATCATATATCCTTTTATAAATTATGGTGACAAGGGAATATGTGAAATACCCTGTTTTTCATTGAATCCAAGCATTATGTTCATATTCTGAACCGCCTGACCTGCTGCACCTTTTACTAGATTATCAATAGCTGATATCAAAACAATCTGATTGGTCCTTTTTATAAATAAGGGATATATATCACAGTAGTTAGATCCTCTCACCGATTGGACATTGGGTGGACTGCTTCTCAATCTAACAAAGGGTTCATCGGAATAGCTTTCTTTGTATATTGACAATAATTTTTCGTTGTCGATATCTTTTTTAGCCTTGGAATAAACTGTTGTCAATATACCTCTATTAAGAGGAACAAGATGAGGCGTAAATAAAAGATTGATTTTTTCTCCTGAATCTTTTGTTAGTACTTCTTCCATTTCAGGAGTGTGACGGTGAGAACCAACCTTATAGGCTCGAAAATCTTCGTTTGCCCTTGGAAAATGAGAAACCTTATTTGGTTTTGCACCAGCGCCAGTAACACCTGATTTGGAATCAACAGAGATATTTGATATGTCAATTAGACCTTTTTTAATAGCAGGTGCTAGAGCTAAAATAGATGAAGTAGGGTAACATCCTGGATTAGCTACTAGATGAGCGTTAGAAATTTTCTCTCTAAATAATTCAGGAAGGCCATAAACTGCTTTACCAATAGCCTCTGGAAAAACATGTTCCATTTCGTACCATTTCTCATAGGTTTCTTTGTCTTTAAGTCTAAAATCCCCAGAAAGATCAATTATCCTTGGCCCGTTCATACCAATGTCTTTTACGAATTTCATGGAAACTCCATGAGGAAGTGCTAGAAATACTAGATCAAGATCTGAAATTTCATCCATAGATGCTTTGGATAGTTCCATATCACATATGCCTTCAAGATATGGATGAATATCTGATATCCTTTTACCAACAAAGCTTTTAGAGGTGATCATCTCTAAATTGACTTTATCATGCTGAACTAGTATTCTTGTCAGCTCAGAACCAGTATAACCAGTTGAACCAATAATACCAACATTACTTGTCACTGCTGAACACCTCCTCAATAGATTTCATAAGGACATCTACTGCCTTATCAAGATCTTCTTTAGGTGTAATCAAAGGAGGCGCAAAACGTATCACATTCTTTGCAGTACAGTTAGATAGAACTCCATGTTTCATCATAGCAGGAACAATTTCTTTTCCCTCTTGATCCAGAACTACTCCTACCATTAGTCCTTTGCCTCTAACCTCAACTATATGATCTGTTTTCTCAGCTTCTTTTCTTATTTTGTCCATTAGATATTTGCCCATCTCTTTTGATCTATCAGGAAGTTTTTCATCTATCAATGTTGAAACAGAAGCATAAGCAGCTGCTGTGGCAAGAGGGTTTCCTCCAAAAGTAGTTCCATGGTCTCCACTTTCAAATGCAGACGCTACTTCCTCTTTTGCTAAAAGTGCACCTATTGGAAAACCGCCGCCTAAAGCCTTAGCAATTGTAATAACATCTGGTATTACATCATATCCTTGATAAGCAAACAAATGACCGGTTCTACCCATTCCACACTGTATCTCATCAAAAATAAGAAGAATATTGTATTTATCACATATCTCTCTTAGTCCTTTTAGATATTCTTTTTTAGCAGGAACGATACCTCCCTCTCCCTGCACAGGTTCAACCATTATCGCACATATCGTTTCATCAATAGCTTCTTCTACTGCTTCTAAATCGTTGAAAGGTACAATTTTAAAACCGTGAGGTAATGGTTCAAAACCAACTCGATATTTCTTTTGACCAGTTGCAGTAACACAAGCAAGGCTTCTTCCATGGAAAGAACCTTCCATAGTTATAATACCGCCGCCTTTACCGTTTTTACTGCCCCATTTCCTAGCTAGTTTCATAGCAGATTCTACTGCTTCAGTTCCGCTATTGACAAACAATGCTCTGTCCATGTCACAGTTATCAATAAGTAATTTTTCAAGCTTTAATTGAGGCTCTATATAATAGATATTGGTACAATGAATGAGTTTTTCTGATTGATCTTTTATTGCATTAACTACGTTTGGATGACAATGTCCCAGACTGTTAACTGCTATACCGCCAAGCGAATCAACGTATTCATTTCCGTCTGAGTCCCATACCCGTGAACCTTTTCCTTCTTTCAGGAGTATAGGCATTCTGCCATATATTTTAAAATGATATTTTGAGTCTATATTTTTTGCTTTTTTAAAATTCATTATTTATATCTCTCCTTATCTGAATAAAGAATAGTACCATAGTCTGAATCTTTCTTAAAAGATTGTGTAAGAGAATGCTTCATGGTACCATCTATAATTCTGGCTGTTTTCACACCCTTTCTTATAGCTTTTATAGCTGATTCTACTTTAGGTATCATCCCACCTTCGATAACATTACCTATTAATGATTCTGCTTTGTCGATATGGATCGTTTTTATCCTTGAATTTTTATCCTCTTTTTTCTTGTGTATGCCATTTATATTAGTCAAATACACTATAGAATCAGCTTTCAAAGAGGATGCAATTTCTCCAGCAAGTATGTCTGCGTTAACATTTAAATCCCCCTTGTCTTCTCCAGCGCATATCGGGGATATCACAGGAATAAAACCGTCTTCTAGAAGTGTCTCAATAAGTTTTGTATCAATCTTTTTTACTTCACCTACTCTCCCAAGGTCTAATTTCTTAACTTTGCCGTCTACGTCAACTTCTCTTTTAGTTTTTTTTGATCGTACTAAATTCCCGTCTTTTCCAGAGATACCAACTGCTTTTCCTTTTTTTTCGTTGACAAGCCTTACAAGATCTTTGTTTACCTTTCCGGAGAGAACCATTTCTGCAATGCCCAGTGTTTCTTTATCGGTTTTTCTTTGCCCATGTATAAATTCTGGTTCTAGACCTTCTTTATTCATCTGTTTACTTACAGCTGGACCCCCACCATGGACTACGATAGGATTAAATCCCATCTTTTTAAGTTGTACTATGTCATCTGCTACTGATGCTTTTAAATCATCATCTAGCATGGCGTTACCACCATATTTGATAACTATTCTTTTTGTTTTGAATCCAATTTTATCTAATAGAAAACTTGAATTACTTCTGTTTATTCTTTTTTTAATTTGTTTAATCATAATTTCACTTCCCAAAATAAATCTATAATAATCTGTGAAAAAATCGAGTTACATTCTTTCTTTTACCTTTCTGCGATATTGATTTGAATTATTTTGGTTTTTTAATTATAGTAGGCTTATAAGGCTTTTGGTAGTTTAATTCAATTTTAGCTTGATTTAAATTAAATTAGAGATCTAAATATAACTAAGATTGTACAAGATTAAGGAATTTAGATAAAAGATATCGTAAAAAGTACCATATGAGTATGCTTTAAAATCTTAATTATATCAGAGAAAAAGATATGATGTCTTATTTACAAATTAATAAAAAAGGTATGGTATTTGGTCGAATTAAAAAAATCTTATCTCACTATTATTAAACTGTGGTTTAACTTTAGTATTACTATTGTTAAACTATGGTTTAACTTTAGTAAAGTTTTTATAGTGTTAGACACATAATTAGATTATATGTATGTTGAAAGAAAAATAAGAGATAAGTTTAAAAAAATATCAAAAAATTATAACATGGTTGCAGTAGTCGGTGCAAGACAATCTGGAAAAACTACTTTTCTAAAAAAACAAATTGAAAATAAGGATTCATCTTATGTTTTATTTGATGATCCTGATGCCCGTAATTTATTTGAAGAAGATATTAAAAAATTTGAAAATCAATTTATCTCAAATTACAAAGTTTCATTATTAGATGAAGTTCAATACTGTAAAGATGCAGGTAGAAAATTAAAATATCTTGTAGATTCAGACCACAAACTTTGGATTACGTCTTCTTCAGAAATAATTCTTTCAAAAGAAATACTTTCTTTTCTTGTGGGAAGAGTTTCCATTCTCAAATTATATCCCTTTTCTTTTAAGGAATTTTTAAATGCTAAAAAACAAAAAGAGTTTAACCAAAAAATCTTAGAGCGAAATATATGGGAACATGCAATTTATGGTGGTTATCCAAAAGTTGTATTAACAAAAGATGTAGATATTAAAAAAACAATACTGCATGATCTCTACGATACTATGATTTTAAAAGATGTTGCTCGAACTTTTTCTATTGAAAATATTAGATCATTGGAGGAGTTTTCAAAGTTTCTTGCTTTTTCAATAGGTGATATTATCTCTTATGAAAAAATCTCTAATAGATTAAAACTTTCTTTTCAAACTGTTAAAAAATATCTTGATGCCATGGAAAAGAGTTATTTAATCTACAGGGCAAATCCTTACTTTACAAACAAAAAAAAGGAGATTGTAAAACAACCTAAGCTTTATTTTGTTGATACGGGTCTAAGAAATATTATTGCAAAAGAGTTTAAAACAAATATCTCTGGAAAACTATTTGAAAACTATGTTTTAACTGAACTATTAAAAATGGGTTTAAATCCTAAATATTGGAGAACAAAACAAAAAACAGAAGTTGATTTCATTGTTGAATCTGAAAATAATAAGCTGATTCCAATTGAGGTTAAAATACAAACAGAAATTGGTAAAATCGAAAAAAGCCTAAGAGCATTTATTGACTACTACAAACCTAGAAAAGCTATAGTTGTAAATCTCAAAGGGGAAAAAGGAAAAACAAAAATAAACAGCTGTGAGATCATATATACAGATATTCTTGATCTTGAAAGTCAGATATAGAGATCATACTTAGAATATTTCTTTACATATTTTGATAAAGATAAGAAATATTTATTGAAAAAATGAAAATAAATGAACACTCATAGATAACTATTTAAGGTTGAAGATTGCTCTAGCTATTAGAAAAAAAGATAAAATAAGAGTTTCTGTAACTTCGTTTTTTCGAATTTTTGAGATTTTTGTTTTTTATTCTTTATACACTCCAGATGCAAACAGTCTGAGGAGGTGAAATGTAATGAAAGGTACAGTAAAATGGTTCAATGATAGAAAAGGCTTCGGATTTATTGAAGGCGAAGATGAAAAAGACATATTCGTTCATAGAAACGCCCTTGCAGAAGGGACCTATTTAAATGATGGAGACCAAGTCGAATATGAAGTAGAATCTTCTGAAAAGGGACCCAATGCAATAAATGTAAAAAAAATAGAAAATAACTAAAGAAATTGTAAAAAAATATTCATAGTTAAAAAGCAACCAGGTCTAATAAATCGGGTTGCTTTAAAATACTTTAAAAAAAGGGGAAAATATGGCAGAAAAAACAACAAAAAAAAGTAAAACAGAAGAAAAATCTGATGAAAACACAATATTTGTTGGACAGAAACCTCCAATGAGCTACGTTCTTGCAGTAATAACACAGTTCAATAGTTATGGCGCAAATGGAGTCACTATAAAAGCAAGAGGAAGAGCAATAAGTACAGCAGTGGATACTGCAGAAATCGTGAGAAATAGGTTTATGAAAGATGCAAAACTAAAAGATATAAAGATTGGGACAGAGAGCGTTACAAACGAAGAAGGTAGAAATTCTAATGTGTCTTCAATTGAGATATCTCTATTACTTGATAAGAAGAAAAAATAATTAAAGAAAGAATGAAATAGGGGCTGTGCCCCTATAACCCCATTCCGCCTTCGCTTCCTCGGCA
>CAZWYI010000009.1:0-68248 GCA_964638155.1 uncultured Thermoplasmatales archaeon
ATGCAGATATTAAGAGAATATCTGCATATTACTGCTTCATTTTGGGATGAAGCCACCTACTAGGATAAGTTTAAATACGTATAAACAAATGAAAAATTGAGATAGATGAAAAAAATTTCTATTTTTATAATTGTCTCTATTATTATTATTATTATTATTATTATTATTAGTTTTCAAACTAATTTTATTGTGGACAGCATATCAATAGAAAATAATAGATTTAAAGATATTGGCAAAAATAGTTTAAATATTCAATTCGAAAAATTTAATGTATCTGAATTAAAGACTGGAGATATAGCTTTTAAACATCCAGATGCTTTTCCAGATTTTTTTCCAACAATAATAGATCATTGCCTTCTATTTATAGGATACAATGAACTAACGGGTGAATATTCTTTCATCGAGGCAAGTATTATGGGTAGTAAAGTAAAATATACAAACGTTTCTAAAGCGTTAATAACAGAAGAATGTTGGGGCCCATTTGGAAGAGTAAAAACTGCTAATTCAACTCAAATAGAAAATGCTATTGATTTTGTGAAAACACAACTTGGTAAAAGATTTCAAAATGAATGGACTAATAAAAACTATAATCCTGAGGATACAAAAAATGATTCTCTTGCAGATAAATGGTACTGTAGTGAACTAATATGGGCAGCTTATTTCAACTGTAATAACAATTTTCCTAAAGATAAACCTACTGAAGGCTATATTTATGGTGAGGGAATTGATCTTGACTGGAATGGAGGATCTATAGTTCGCCCAAAGGAGATAAAAAATAATATTAAACATGTCAAAATATTTTACCTAGATAATAACGCGACATATAACAAAGAAACTAAAAATGATTCAAATTACAAACTAAGCAATTTTTTCAAATCTGACTTTATTTTTCATAAAGAAATAATAAGGGCATTGAACAAATAGAAGAGTGCCGAGGGTGGGACTTGAACCCACGGCATCACGGTCTTCAGCCGTGCACTCTCCCAACTGAGTTACCTCGGCAAATTTAAAACTATTCTTAGAATAGAAAGAGGGTATAATAAAAGTATTATTCAAGTGTTTTGATTAATTCAGATGCAGTTTCACTTATTTTTTTAAGAGATTCTTTTAATGTACTTATTGTGTTATGTGCATCATCGGTTGTTACTGCACCTTGTGGAGAAGGCTCAATAAGGCCGTCTTGCTCAAGTATTCTTAATGAATATCTTACCATATGCTGAGGGTAATCTGTAGCTTCAGATAGCTTTATAATGCCCATAGGCTGATTTTTTTGAAGAGTTGTTAAAACCTTTATATGTCTGTTAAGTACATCAATTTCAGTTTCAATTACACTTGTTAGAACACATCTATTTTTTTTACCTTCTCTCATAAATTTTTAATCTCCTAAGTTACTTGTTAACATTCGTAATCAAGTTTTATTATATAAAAACCTCTGTTGAATATTATTCAAAAAAATTGTTTTATAATATTTTTAGAACAAGTATTTTATCAAAGCTTGTTTTTCCGTTTATGTCTTCTGCTACTGCTTTAATATATAATAATTTGATAAATGGTCTATTATTCAAAAAATTGTACTCATAAGGTGCTTCTGTATCATTTCCAAGGATTGTTTCTTTTGTTTCAAGATAATTAACAGTATAAAATGTTACTTTTTTTATGCCATAATCATCTGTTGCATTTACCTTGATAGTAATATCACCAATGATAATTGGAAATTTTAAGAGATTTTTAAAATAAACCTTATCTTTAAAATATAAGCCATTATTTTTAGGAAATGTTATATTTATTTTTGGTGGATTGTTTTCTTTTTCTTTAGTTTTAAAATAAAATGCATCTGAAGTATTTGAAAATTCTGTGTCACTTACTTTAACATACCAATTGTAGCTAGTATTATAACTAAGATTGTACCAAATGCATTCTACATAGCTATTACTATCAACATTGTTGAAGGTTTCAATTGTATTGTTACTAGTTTTATTAAAAAATTGGACCTTTAGTTTATCATTATCTGGATCTGATACATATATCTTTAATTTTGGGTTCCTGCTAATGTTTTTAGAGTTGTTAGAAGGTGTTGGATTTATTGGTTTATCTGGTGGTTTGTTTTCTGGTTCAACAATTGTTATATGTAAATCTATTTCATAACTTATTTCTCCTAGTATTATAGTTATTGTTTCATTTGCAATATAATCATTTTCCTTGTATGTTACAATAAAATTGCCTTTATCTCCTACATCTCCGTTGAAATCTATTACATAAAAACTATTTTCAAATAGATCAGCAGTTATATCTTTATCTTGAAAAGATAAAATAATTTTTTCAGGATCTATTAATTCATTGTTTGCATATACATATCCACTAACAGTACAAGGAACTGATGCCGATGAAATAATTGTAAAAAAACCTGGAATAATAAAGATTAAAACAGCAATCATCACATTTATCTTTTTATTTTTCATATTTGTTCAACCCTAAAATATAGAAGTTAATATTAATTTATTTAAAATATAATATATATCTAATATATAAAATATATCCATAGGATATGATTAAAATAAAAATAAAGAAAAATAAGTTTTTAAATTTTTTACTTACTTTTTTTTCTTGTTGCAAAGAAAAATACAATCAAGAGAATAACAACTATTAAAATCCCTAGGATATAAAATATAGTGTTATCTCCTTTATCTTCTTCTTCCTCTTCGTCTACAGTGTCATCTGTGATATCATCCGTTATTGTTTCACCGCTTTTTGTATCTGGATCATACTTGTAATCTGCTTCTCCGTCTCCGTCTGTATCAATGAGATAATATCCATCTTCATAGATAATATCTGTATTCACATTTCCATCGTTTGAATGATATGTATCATAGGTTTCGTTGTTATTATCATCAGTTATATATCCATCGATATCATCTATTGGCGCTGCATTGACATAGATAGTGTGTTCAAGAGTTCCTGATGTAGAATTATAGTAGTAATCCATTGCATATGCTGAGGCAATGTATTTACCAGCCGAGAGATATTTATGGGTAGTATTGTAACTTATATTATTTGCCATGTAATCTGTTGTATAATTTTTGCCATCTCCCCAATCAAAGATATATTTTATGTCATCTCCATCAGGATCTACTGCTAAGGCTGTAAAAGTGTTATTCTCATTAGTATCTACAGTTGTTTCTGCTGAAAAATCAATCATTATTGGATTATTAGTTGGTACAATAGGGGGTTCTTCATCTTCGTCTTCTCCAGTGGTAGTGTCTGTATCATCCCCGCCGATGTCACCACCAGTGTCTCCTCCGGTATCGCCTCCAGTATCACCGCCTGTATCTCCACCGGTGTCACCACCAGTGTCTCCTCCGGTATCGCCTCCATCGCCGTCATCACCGCTCTCGGTTGCTGTTGGTGTGGCACAATCCTGATCTGATTTTTCTCCTTCGTTTCCACTTGTATCAACTGCTGAAACCTTATAGCAATATTCTGTTCCATCTGATAGACCAGTATCTTGATATGTAGTTGTTGGATGATTTACAGTGATTATTGGATCTGTAAAACCATCTTGATCCCAATATATTTTGTAATGATTTACTTCAATATTATCTGTTGCAGGATCCCAAGAAAGATCAAGTTTACCATCATTTGCATCAGTTACTGTAAGACCTGTTACTTTTGAAGGTGATTCAGTATCTTCTTCACTTAGAGGATCTTGGCTTGTATTAATTGTCAAATTAATTTCATAGGATATAGCAGAATTAATAATCAAATCTTTAGATGGAGTAGCTTCCCATGTGCTGCCGCCAATTGAAACATGATAAACAACATTAAGTTCACCGGTATTTGCTTCAAAATCGGCAACATATGTTCCTGATGGTCCTATATCTGCGCTTACATTTTTATTTTGTAAAATCAGTGTTACTTCATCAGGTATTATTTTCTTTCCACTGTCTGCATCATCAAATACTTGACCCCATACGCTAACAGGGGTTGCTGCAAATGCAGTATTTGAAATTATTGTTATGCTTGCTAAAAGCATGAAACATGCTATACTTATTGTTTGTATTTTTTTCTTAATCATATTATTAACCTCTACCCCTAATTAGTTGTTATCGATGATATTGGTTTGCAGGGTATTTATATTTTGTCTATTTTCAGCCCAATTCTTTTTCTCTAACAATAACCAACAGAAACGAATGCTGTATCAGTTGTTGATACTGGGTCTTCTCCTATGCATTCATAATATGCATTTATTGTTGCAGTGTTAGTCAAGGATCCCGTGAAAGCTGTTACCTTTGCCGTAAAATAGAAATAAAGCTGAGTTCCAGGACTAAAAACCATTGGATCTCCCATATTTGTTTCATTCCAAATAAGTCTATTCCCAGAAGTTGCATAAGATTTTTGTATAGGTTCGATCTCCAAGTATTCAACCGAATCACCAGGATTTTTAACTGTAATGCTAGTGGAACCATCTAAATAGTCTAAACCAGCAGGTAATAGATCTGTTACGTTTCCATTGCATGTAGTACATGCATCTTCTGGAACCTCTATAGAAATATTGAAGTCTACAAAAGAATTTTCGCATGCTGTAATGGAATCATCCCAACAACCATCCTCACCACACGTAAAGTTCCATACTGTTTTTTCAATGTTTATTACTTCATCGCATTCATCTTCTGCTTTGGTTGTAAACTGCCATACCGGACTTTCAGATACGGCGCTATGGTTGTCTTCTGCTACAATCTTCCAGTAATATGTTACACCAGAGTCTAAAGGTATTCCAAGGTTACTTAAGAATGGTCCATGATGGTCATAAGGGTGCCATGTTGTTTTACCATAAGATGTTAATGAGCTTGGATTAGGTCCAAAGAAATGCTCATATCTTACTTCATCCCCGACATCTGGATCTCCGCCATACCACTTTATTTTAGCTACATCTAAATCAACAGTTGATTCGTTTGCTGGAGTTGGAGTGTTTGGAATATATGGAGGGTTGTTTTGTGTTTCACAAATAAAGTTGAATAATGCATCATCTGTACCACTATTACCTGCGGCATCGTAACCTGTTGCATATATCGAATAATCATGTCCTGCTAACCAATTTGGGAAAACCGTTGGTTTGTATTCCCATGACACAGGACTTGCTGAGTAATTTATAATGCAATTCAGATCTGTTTTTGAACCCCAAGTTGCTCCGTCCCACCAAGTGTTATCTGTTTGATCTTTTATTTGTATATATGTACTTGTAACAACTGTCTCTAAATCAACACAAGTTCCTTTTATCTCTGATGGTTCAATACAATCGTTATATGTATCTTCATCAACTGGATAGGTGATATCTATATCAGGATTATTTGTATCAATGAATTTAAACCATACAATATCCATATCATAACATCCAACCATATCGCGAGCAAATGCACCTAAGTAGATAACATGTCCACTGCAATTTGTTAGATCAATGTTGTCTGTTTCTTTGTAAACCCATTCTTCTGTTGTACTATTATATGAGCAATTATTTAATGTTTCTTCTGTGACCCAGTTTTCTCCATTCCAGAATTTACTTGTGTTTTCATCGTATATTGCAAGTTTTACTTCATCGATTCCTGTTTCAACATCTGTTGCAGTACCCCAAATATCTTGGCTTAAATATTCATTTGTTAGTATTGTTTCATTCTCAGGGTATTCTATTGTAACTGTCGGACCGTTTGTGTCGGTGAAGAATCTTAGTCCTTCACCGCTTATATGTATCCAGTATTGTTTTCCTTCTTCAAGTGTGCCAAGTGGATTATATCCTCTATCTGGAACGTAGCTATCCCAGTCATCCTCTATTTCATTGTAATAGAACACTGCATCATAGTGTCCATCAATTGATGCTAGTACACTACCAGTAGAGTTATCACAAGGTATTGCAGACCATGGTAAGGTTAAACTATTCCAACCTTTGTCCATCCATTGATCATACAAAACGTTACTGCATACATTGAATGGCACACCCATAGCTTCCTTGTAATTGCCATCTCCATCGAGTGCTAATGCTTCTAGTACAAGTTGAGTGCCATCTTGGTATTTGTATATATCAATGAAAGTATGGAAGTATTCGTCACCATACTTAGATACATTGTATTCTGGGTAGTAATATAACCTTGGCGCTCCGTCTTGTGCAGGTATCCAAGCTATAACTGTTAATTCTTCTTTTGGTGTTTGCGAATCTGATGCGTCAATTAATACTTCTAAGGTTCTATCGCAGTATGTTTCATCCCAGCTTGGTTTAATTATTGTTATATCTGGTCCACTATCTCCGCCTGGAGCACATACCCAGAAGGATTCATTATCAACTTCACTAGTATGTCCAAGACAATCTTTTACTCTTGCTTCAAGAATATGCAGACAGCCTTCTGTGAAACTCAAACATTCCTCATATTCCATCCAATCTGTCCAACTTCCAAGATACCATACTCTGTATTCAATTGTAAATGGTCCACATGAATGTGGTCCAACATCATCAGTTGCATTGAAGCATATTTTAGTACCTGGGTATATCATCCATTGGTCATAGTCCTCAGGATACCCTTCTGGATTTTCTAGTTTTGCATGGAAACCATCTATTGTTTTGATGGGTTTTGGAGGTGGTGTTAGATCGACGCTAAAGTTTACGCATTTGACATCAGTGTGATGACATACATTGTCCTTTGCCCAGTAGTATAATACATGGGTGCATTCCTTACTAAAGTTCAGTATGACTTCATCAGATTCAGTATAGTACCAATCATGCTCAACTAAATCAGAGTCATTAGCATATGAATATTCATACCAATCTATGAGATTCTGTCCTGTAACTTTTGAGTATGATATTCCATTGAGTATATTCATATCTGGATTAGGATCGTCTGGATAAGTATTTCCACTAAATTCATATCTCCAGAATATTCCTTCTATATCTGCCATACATTCGTTATTTGGTAAATCAGAAGTGGTAATGGTAATTTGAGTTTCATTTGTTATACACCATCCATCACAATCTGGACAATCTGTTGTACAATTTGGATCACCAACTTCTAGATCAATAATTGGTGATGAATTATCAACATAATATTTTTCATGATGCATTGTGCTATTGTGGCATACATTATCTTTAGCCCAGAAGTAAAGGTCATGCTCGCATTCTTCGTTAAATGTTACTCTTGTTTCTGTAGAACCTGTATACCAGTTGTGTCCAATAAATGCAGGATCTGTATATGAATAGTTTTCAGCAATTGATTGACCTGTTCTTATATTCCATCCGCTTTCATCAGGTCCTGGAAATTCTGTTCCATTCCATTCATATCTAAAGAATGTGTTTTCTATACCTGCTGCGCAATCATTATCTGGCAGATCATAAGCGTGAAGATCAACATGCTTTCCTACTCTCATATACATTTTATCTTCTGTTTCGTTATAGTAATATCCATGTTCATCAGGTGTTTCTGAGTAAATTTCTGGAATTGAGTCATCTACATGGAATACTTCATTATACATATCTGTTCTATGACATACGTTATCTTTAGCAAACCATTCGATGTAATGAGTGCATTCCTCATTGAAATACAAGTTTACAATTGAATCGTTTACGCGGAACCACCAATGATCTGTTATATCAATATCATTATAGTCTTCACCGTATAAATCAACGAGTTTTGTTCCATTGATTATATCAAATCCATAAATGTTTCCATCTTCTGGATAAACATGATTGTCCCATTTATATCTAAAGAATATTGTTTCAATACCAGAATTGCAGCCGGTTACTCCGTTATCATCATTTGCTTCCAAAGTAAATTGTTTACCTTTCCTTAAATATTTAGTGATTTCAGATTCAGTGGATGCAACGTTGTCTCTATCCTCATAATAACCATGTCCATTAACATTAAGTTGTACATTAGGTATTTTTTCATCTACATTATATGTCCTTGTATAAATGTCTCCTCTGTTACATACATTGTCTTTTGCAAATATAGACAAATTATGTACACACTGTTCATCAAACTCAATTTGAGTGGTGTTACCATTCACACGATACCACCAATAATCAGTTATTGTTGGGTCAGTGTAACCATAATCTGATTCTAATTGTGTACCATTTACAGCATCATCTTCTCCTTCAGTTGGATAACACTCACCATTCCATTCATATCTCCAGAATATAGATTCTATTCCAGCTTTACAATCATTATCCGGATGATCAGTTGCTGTAACAGTAATAGGAGTATCTTCCTTTAGATAATATGTGCCTCCATCTTGATAATATCCGTGATCAGGATAAGTAAATTCAAGGGTTGGACCAGAGCAGTCAACATAGAATGTTTCATTGTACACCTCAGTTGCATGACAGATATTGTCCTTTGCAAACCAGTATAGTTTATGTTCACAGTTTTCGTTAAATGAAACGTTTACCTCTGTTGATTCTACATACATCCAATCATGATTTATAATTTCTGGATTTGTATATGAGTAATTCTCAGCAATTGAAGTACCAGTTCTAACTGTTCCTGTGCCTTCAGTGTGACTTACTCCGTTGTAATATACTCTATAGAATATACCTTCTATACCAGCTGCACAATCGTTATCAGGTTTGTCCTCTGCGTGTATTGTAATTTCCTTACCACATTTAATGTGTAAATTAGAAGAGTCAGATCCTGTATCGTCCATATCATAGCCGTGCTCATTTGGATAGCTAAGCCATGTATCTGGATCGCTATCATCAACATAGAAAGGTCTTGAAAACACATGTGATCTGTGACATACATTATCTTTTGTAAAGTACCATATTTGATGACGGCATTCTTCTTCAAACCATACATCAACAGTTGATTTATTTACACGGAACCATTTATATTGAGTTATGGTTGAAGTATCATAATCTGAGCCATATAGTGTTACTAGTTTTGCTCCGTCTATTGTATCATATCCATATATATTTCCTTCCTCTGGATAATGAGAAGTTCCATCAGAAGGATCTACCCATTCATATCTAAAGAATATGGTTTCTATTCCTGCATCGCATTCTTCATTCTCACTAGAATCACCTGATTCAAGTGTAAAGTGTTTACCTGCTCTTAAATATGCTTTTTGTTCTGTTTCATTGTAATAATAACCATGACCACTGACATCTAATCTTATTTCTGGATAAATATCATCAACATAGAAAGTTGTGTCAAATACTTGAGATGGATTGCACACATTATCTTTTGCAAAATAGTATAGTTTGTGTGTACAGTTTTCTGCAAACCATACTTCTGCATTTGTGTCATTAATTCTATACCACTGATATGGTTTCATATCTGAGTTGTTGTATGCTTCACCATATAGTTCTACGAGTTTAGCACCAGTTATTGTATCATATCCATATATATTATCTTCTGGTGGATAATCATTATCGTTAAATTCATATCTAAAAAATATTGTTTCAATTTCAGAAGAACATTCATGACAATCCACTGCAGTTATATTAAAATGCATATCTGCTTTGATGTATCCTTTTTCCTCTGTATCGTTATAGTAATATCCGTGTTTAGATAAATCATTTTCATTTATATATACCGTTGGTGGAGTATTATCTACATAATAATCTCTATATTGTATATCAGTTCTATGACATAAATTATCCTTTATAAAGAAATATAATTCATGATAACACTGTTCTTTAAAGAAAATGTTAACACTTGAAGCATTTACACGGAACCACAAGTGATCTGTAATAGAATCTATGTTGTATGCTTCACCATATAGTTCTACGAGTTTAGCACCAGTTATTGTATCGTATCCATATATATTATCTTCTGGTGGATAATCACTATCGTTAAATTCATATCTGAAAAATATTGTTTCAATCCCAGCTTTACATTCTGTATCTGGAAGATCATATGCATTAATTGTAAGATTTGTATTGCATTTTAAGTGGTTGTAACAACCTTCATAATACCCATGGTCTGGATATTCTATTGTATAGTTTGGTATTCCGTCATCAACATAAAATGTATGATCGTAGATTTTACTTCTGTGGCATACATTGTCTTTTGTAAAGTAATATAGCTTATGAGTACAATTCTCGTTGAATTGAAAACTTTTATAGTTACCATCAAATTTATACCAATAATAATCTCTAATTTCAGGTAAATTGTAATCTTCGCCGTATCTATTGTATATCTCTTCTCCGCTTATTACATATTGATCAAGTCCAGATGGGAAGTTTTCAGGGATAGAATCAGAATCATTATCGTATTCATAACGCCAAAATATACTCTCAATACCTGCTTTGCACTCTTCATAACAACTGATATCTGATGCATTGAAATAGAACGGCTCTCCACCCTTGATATAACCAGATGTTCCCTCATCATCTATAGGTTCATATCCATGATCTGGTAAATCTAGTTTTACATCTGGATGCCCTTCATCAACTAGATATCTCTGATGTTGTACTTCTCCATGATTCCAAACATTATCTTTAGCAAAATAATAAAGATCATGTCTACATTCGTTGTTAAAAATTATTTCTGCGTAACCACTATCTACGCGATACCACCAGTAATTTGCTATCTCGGGATCATCCCAGCCGTATGTTTCACAAAGCTCACTTCCGTTTACTACGAGCCAGTCTCCGTCTAGTTCTTCTTCTGCAGGATAATTACCATCCATCCATGTCCATCTAAAGAATAAGGCCTCAAGACCTGAATTACATGGTACAGGAGCTTGAGATAAATTATCCTCTGCTTCAAGAGTTATCTTTTCACCTGCTTTTAAGTAGCCTGTATGAACACCATCGATTTGTTCAGCAATTGTATCATTGTAACCATGATCTGGTAATGTTTTGTTTATTCCAGGTGGTGTGATATCAACAAATTCTTCCTGTTTTACACCATCAACATGTGCATTTCCAAGGCAATCTACTGCTCTATGATATAGATAATGTCTACATTCATCAAGAATCCGAATCTCAATCATTATTTCTCCAGGATCATCATCAAGATCACCTGAGACAATTACATATTGATCTCCATATAGTATGGTATCATCAGTATCTCCATCTCCAACATAACCTTCAGCAATAAGTTGTGTTTTCCAATTTTCAAGTCTCCATTCAAGTTTGCATACGCCTGCAACACCACCTGTACAACCAGTGTCATTAGCCCATATTCTTTTAACTGTTTCATCACTTATGAATCTGGCGCCACCGGGTAATACATATTTAGGCCCAATATATTCAAAACCATCATTCTTTGGCGCGTCTGCATCTACCATAAAATCAACTGGTATACTTTCGTTTTTATTTCTGGCCTTGGCCTTATCCCAGCACCATGCATGTATCTCATGGAAACAACTTATATCAAAAGTTAATCTTATTGATATATTTCCAATTGTACGATCAGCATCATGATATCTAGGATCGCTACTAACATCGTTATCCTTTACCTCAATCCAAGGTGGATTTGTCCATGTATTATAATTTTCACTCCATGATACTTTATACCATATCTCACTTGTACCAGATCCTTCATCTGAGCTATTTATCCAAACAGGTGTTTGTCCGCCAATAAGATCAAGCCATTTTTGACCTGTGTAATATTCATTTTTTATTATTGGACTTCCAAGTTGTATAGTCTGTTCTGGTTCTTCTTCATCATCATTAAAAGGCTCATCATCCTTTGTGTTGTTGAAAGTTACAATTATTGTTTCGCCAGGATCTAAATCTAAAGAAGATATAGAACTTCTATCAGAAACTGAAACACTATTTAAATTCCAACCATCTGGAACAGTTTCATCAACATCATAAGTACCGGGTGGTAAATTTGTAAATGATTTTTGAGCAGTATTGTCAACAGTGGTTAATTGAAAATCACCTAATGTTGAACTAGTGAAATTAAAAGTATCATTTCCACCAATTGAATTTTTAATAATCTCAATTGTTCCATTTTTTGTATTTGTAAATGTAACGGTGTAAGATTTATCAGATTCTACATTTATAGTAGCTGTATTGCCATTTGTGGAGTGGGCTCCGTTAATTGAAGTTAAGGTCCACCCAGAAGGTACTGTTTCTGAAATTGTATATTGTCCTGGAGATAATTCTCCACTAGAATGCGGGGTTGATTGATCAGTTAAGGTAAATGTACTCCCCCAGCTAGGATTAAATGTAAATTCCTGCGGATCACCTGAAGGATCAGTAACCTTGTCTACAATTATTTGACTTTTATTTTGTGTATTAGTATATCTTAAGGATACACAATCTCCAGATCCGAGTTCTATGGTTGCTGTATTACTATTAATTGTAACATTATCGGGATTTGTACCAGCAAAAGTATCAATTGAAGTTAAAGTCCAACCAGAAGGAACTGTTTCTGTTATTGTATATGTTCCAGGGTCAAGAGGTCCACTATCGTAATATGGATCAGTATCATTTAAAAAGAAATTTGTATCGCTCCAGCTTGGGTTAAATTCAAATTTCTGTGGATTTCCTGATGGGTCTGTTACTTTATCAATAATTATGTTGCCTGGATCTAGCTCTCTGCAGCATTCTGTAACTCTAATTAACACCAATGCATCGTTGAAATCTTTATGTGAGTCATCTCTTAAATCCTCAAAACAAAGCACATAAATTTTACCGTAGTTATTATCACAAAGTTCAAAGACAAGAGCCCTATCATTTTTATTTGGATTTAAATCGTTTTCTGTAAATTGTTTATAAATACTTCCATTTTCTGTGTCAATACCAAAACCGATAGTATTATTTTCCTTAACTGGTATATTATCTATACTTATTTTGTCACCAATATTTCCATCACTAAAAACAGGTAAATCATAATTACTGTGATTATGCCCATCTGAACCTTCTATCTCAAAAATTCCTACCCAAGTGCTTGGGTCGCTGTCAAGATAATAACCTAAGACATTTGAATGACCTGCTTCCATTCCAATAAACTCGAACTCCAAAGAAATATGGGTCACATCGCTATCAATATTCCATAGTTGAGTTTGAGTTTGATTATCAGTAGTATCTATTGATGAAAGATCGTAATAAGAGTAGTTGTGTAGTTCTCCTTCAAGATCCCCAGTCATAGTTTCAGTTGTCTTATCAGTCAAATTATCTGGAAAGATACATTCATAATCACAATTACACGAACCAATTGGTTCTTGTGCTTTTACGTTAATTTGTGGTGAATTAAATGAAGTAGCAGTTAATATTGTAAGTATCATAATTAATGCTACTAGGCTTGCATTTATTTTTTTTCTATAGTTTTTACTATCTTTTAGTAATTTATTTTGCATAATATATTTTCCTCCAAATCTTTTTTGGATTTCTTTTATCAATAATTCTTTTTTATTCCCCCATACCTATAATTTAATCAGGTATAGCTTTACACTCAAATGACAAATCATTATATAAACTTATCGATAAAAAAGTTTTAGAAAAATAAAAATTTTTTTTATGCTTGTTACAAGCTTTTAAAATTGCAATTATATATGACATCTATTGGGATAAATGTTTCATAGAACAATTAACTCCAGCAATATTTTATGTTATTCTCTACATTCATTTTGACAAAACCATGAAAATATAAATATGTAAATATAATTATTATCTTTGATAATATTTATTTAACACTAGATTTCAAGAAATTTGTTTATTTCATTTGATAACTTTAGTTTCCTTTTTTTCTTTTCTTTTTTATCAGACAAAATTTTAGATACAATTAAATCGTTTAATATTCTATACTTAGTCATATAACTAAAATTATTTTGTAGATTTAGTTCTTTACAATATCTGTCTGTAACTTTTATCGCGCTATCAACGCTTTTACATACTTTATCTTTATTTTTTACAAATGCAATTGTTGCAATAGATCCATATGTTGATGATTTCACAGTTTTTCCTCTCCTTTAAAAATTATTTTAGTATCATATATGTTATATCAAATATGATATAATAACTTAGATGAAAGATTGCTATTTAATATTTTTTGAAAAATTTTAAAAAAATCTTTCTACTCTTCTAACTTTTCAAAATAAAAAGTTTGAAACCGAGTTTTTTATAGTAATAAATGATAGCATATAATATGCTTCAAATCTATAAAAATCTTTTAAAAGACTCTAAGAAAGTACCTGGTGCTGTTATTTTATATGGCTCAGTAAGTAAGAAAAGATCAAGACCAGATTCTGATATAGATATAGCTGTTTTTTCTCATGATAAAAAAGCAAAGATTATTGCAGATAAAATTGCAGATGAAATTCTTTTTAAAAAAGGAAAAGTAGTTTCTATTTTGTGGTTAGATTTTGAAGACCTTAAAAAAAGAATTCATGAACCATTGATTCAAGATGTTTTAAGAGGTAAGATTTTACATGGAAAAAAGTTTGTTGAAAGCTTTATTTCATAAGAAGATTAAGTACAGAAAAAAAGTCTAATGAGAATTTAAAAAAATATTTTTAAAGTTAAGAACTAATTTTGTGACTACACTCTTAATTTTACTTAGGTGAAATATTGGTAGTGTAAAACCCACTTTTACACAGCAAACATTTAAATATTAGAAAATATGGCTTAGTATTTTTAAAAGTTAGATCACATCAACTTCATATCATATATGATATAAAACTTAATACCACATATGATATCAAACTAAAATTCAAAAGTATTTTTCTAGATAAGAATATACCTTTCTAAGATCTTTATCTACAAATACTTTATCTGCTACATCCTTAACACAATCATCAGCAGGATTAAAAGCAATTCCTAAGCCTGAAACTTCAAACATTGGTATATCAAAGCAGCTATTCCCAACTGCTGCGATGTTTTCAAGAGCTATATTTTCTTCTTTAGAAATTCTTTTGATTGTTTCATCTTTATACATGAGTTTTACACCAATTAGACCTTCACAAGTAATAAAACCATCCTTGTCAGTTTTAATTCCATTTGAATAAATGTTTTTAATACCAAGTTTTTTTCCAACTTTATTAGCAAGAACAGTTAGCCCTGCACTGACAATAGCTGTTTTAATATTGTTTTCTTTAAGTCTACCAATTAAATCTTCAGCACCATTCATAATCTTTGTATCTTTTAAAATTTCAAGAATTCTTTCTTCTTTAACTGGTTTATTGTTTTCAACCCAAAGGCTTGCATCACGTCTAATAAACTCCATGTCATCGATTTTACCTTCGATATATTCCTTAACAGACCTTTCATTATCTGTCTTAAAATAATCATGAATATATTTCCAAGAAGAAAGTGTATCAACAAGCACTCCATCCATATCAAAAGCGACAAGCTCTAAAGTATCCATTTTTTTTGTATTTAGTTTAATTTTTTTTCTATTGTCTCTGTAACAATATTTTCTGCATCTTTCTTTATTCATTTCAATTAAGCGTGATAAAAGATGTTGTATAAAACCTTTTATTATCACTTTTGGCTCTGTCAAAAGATACACCATTTTTCACACTAAAATTTATTACTCAACCTAAAAAAGTTATTTATTCATTTGGTATAGCAATATTTTGTATAAATGCAATTCCTTTATGATTCTCAATAATTTTTATGGTGTTGGTACGAGCTAGAGTGTACATACAAGCATGATGGACAGATAGTACTAGTTCCTGAAATTTATTATCTTTTTCAAGAGGCGTTACATTTAATCCTAAATCTTTACACGCTTTAAAAGAAAGATGCCTACTATGAGATTTTGTTAAAGCATGATCACTTAATACTTTAACCACTTTGTCAGATTTATCTTCTTTCTTATCAGTTAGTGTTTTGTTATTAGGTGATATATTAATTGTTATTGGATTATTTGTTCATTTTGTCATTAGAGATATTTTAAAAAAGGTTTAATTTTTATGAAAAGTTGTTTAATTATTATTTTGAAATATTATAAAAATTATTTATTTTTGGCTCTTATTTTTTTCTTTATTTTACTAAAAACACCTTTACTATTATCTTTTTCATTATCTTTGATTTTATCATCCTTAGATGATTCTGAATAAGAGCTATCTTCTTTTCGTTCCGATAGTTTAATAATGCTAGAACAAGAATTACATGCTAGATTTTTTTTATTCCAACAATTTTCTATACAAATCCATCTTCCACAGTATGGACATTGTGTTAGTTTAGATTTTTCAACATCACCTTTGCATAAGTCACACTCAAATAAATCAAAAGATGTTGAACTCTGTGAGGGTGGGTCGCCCTGTTCTTTTACCCTTTTTATTACTTTGATAATTTGTTCTAAATCTCTCTTACCCATTTTATATCTGTTTTGTCTATAGTTTTTTCCTTTAAATCTTTTTCTAAATACCTTTTTAGTGTTTTGGGTAGGAAAATAATTTAAATTATGAAGTGTTTATGTCCATATAATGTCTTTAATAGATGATATTGATAGATCCATTATTAAATTATTGCAAATAAACCCTAGAATATCCTATTCTGAAATAGCCAAAGAAATTGGTTTCAGTCGTAATGCAATAAAATACCGAATAAAATCCTTACAGGAAGAAGGATTTTTATTAGGTTTCCGAACAGTTTTAGATCCAAGGAAATTTGGTAAAAAAATAACTGCAGTAATTTCTTTAAAAACTGATTTGTCACATATTAATCATGTTAAAAAAGAGTTGTTGGAGATACCTGAACTTCTAATGGTCTTTCAAGTTAGTGGTTCTAATCCTTTTACAATTGTAGGTTTATTTGAAGATCATGATGATTTACAAAGGTTTTTAGATAATGATTTATCAGAATTGGCAATAAATGAATTTGATGTAAAAGTTATTATTGATGAGATAAAAGACAGTGATTTTTCTATCTAGTTGACGAAACGGCAAAAAATTTGTTGTTTTATTGCCGTTTTGTAAAAAAGAGTTTAAATAGCTAAATTGACTATTTATTAAATAAAAAAAATATGTTTAAATGTTTTTAGGAGGAGAATTAAAATGGATAAATCAATTTCTTTAAAGGTTAGAAAAAGTGATATAGAAAGAGTTGGTGTGGTAAGAGTCAATGATGAAGTTCTTAAAAAACTCGGTGTGGAAGAAGGAGAGCGAGTTGTAATTTCAAAAAATGAACAAATGGTTCTTCTGAAAGCATTTGGGGATAAAACGGTGAAAAAAGATGAGATTTTTATTAGATTAAAAGCTAGAGACGAATTAGATGTTAAAGAAGGTGACAAAGTTAAAGTTGAAGATTATGAAACCCTTGGGGAAGATATAAAAAAGAAAATGGGTGATGCAAAAGGAAGGATTGGTAAAGGATTTAGTAAATTAAAAGAGAGATTTAAAAAAGAAGAGGAGGAATGATTAATTTGGTAAAATTAACAGAAAAAGCTACGAGTTTTTTTAGGAAAATGCCGGGCATTGAAAAAAATGTTGACGAGTATTTGTCAGATAATCTTTCAAGTCTGTTAAAAGGTTATAAGATAGCTAGAAAAACAGATTTAGAAGATGCCATTGTTGATATCGAAAAGAAAGAAAAATCAGTAGAGGAATTGTCACATTGGAAGGATAAAACAAAACCAAAAGTAACAGATTTAGAAAATAGAATAGATCGTCTTGAAACAAAATATGGGGTGAAATAAAATGGATGCAGGAAGCGCTATATTATGGATTATTTTTGTAATTCTATTAGTAATCGCAGTTTATCTTGTTGTTAAATTTATTCGTTCATTTAGAGGTCGCAGAAGAACGTTAGAAGAAAAATATGGTCATATTCCAAGTCATACTGAACTTTACTTTGAAGAATATTTTCCAAAGATGATATCTGAATGGGATCTAATTACTAAACCAAAACTTGAACGTTGGAAGAAAGGAATACAGGGCAAATTGAAATCAATTGGTGGCGAGATAAACGAGGTCTTGGACTATAGGAAAAGTTTAGATTCTAGGATAGGCAAGTTAGAAAAAGAAGTAGTTAAATTAGAAAAAAAGTAAATAATTAAATGTTGTGATCGTTTATGTCTGCACTATCATCTTTAAGTGATGTAATAATTCAAAACTTTGTGATTATCTTAATGTTAATAGTTGCCTTGCTAATTGTTTATTTTTTAGCACGTGCTGCTGTTAAAATCAAAGGCCTTGGTTTAAGGACTAAGATTTCCCATATAGAACTGGAACATAAAAAAATCGATGCTTTATCTGAGAAACAAAAAATTGAGAATTTGAAGGAAGCAGCAGCATTACTTACTGATAGTGAACGTGAAAAAATTGAGAGTATAAAAATTGATAAAGGAGTACTTGCACGAAGAACGATTGCACTAATGAGTGAAATAGATGAAAGAGTTGCTCGTCTTGAACGAGGGACTGAAAACGCCCAACTGGGAAAAACCATGGGTGAGATTATTAAAAATGAGAAAAAATTATTTAGAAAATAAGGAGGTAAAAAAGAAATGGAAGAAGAAGGAGGAATTTTAGATTCCCTAGCTGAAAGAGTCGATGATCTTTTCATGCCAGATGAATATAGATTAAAGACAGATACAGGTTATCAAAGAAGAATGTTTGATAGGAGAATCGAAGGATATCTTGATGCCCATTTTGATGAATATATTTCAACCTATCAGATAGTTACTGCTATTGATCTTGAAAGATTAGAAGGTCGTTGTGATACTGTTGAAATTAAAGTCGGTGAGCTAAAAACTTTTGCTTTGGATATGGATGCTAAAGTTTCTAATCTTGAAACTAGAGTTGATACATTAAAAGGGAAAGCTAAATGATCAGTAAGTCACAGACAGATAATAAGAAACTACGTGCTTCTTTACTTAGCTATGCATTTGCTCAGGAGAACTCAGATGAAAACTTGAGTGAACTTCAGACATTCTTAATGGCAACCGGATTTGGACCTATCAATATCAATAAGTTAAAGGAAAGAGTGAATCTAATAAAAAAAGAGGAAGCAAAACTAAAGCTTGATCAAAAGAGAATGGCAAGGTTGTTTACACGGAGTAAACAGGTTCGTAGCTATAGATTTGGTTCTAGTTTTTGTCCAAACTGTCATATGTTTAAGAATTATGAGAAAGAATGTCCGTATTGTAAATATCTGGAAATGACTATATAAAATGAGGTGGAAAAAATATGATATTAGGTAGTGATTTAGAAGATTTTGAAGTGCTTGATTCACTTGGTGAAGAAGTTGGAAAAGTGAAAGATGTAATAGTGGATACCACTAAAAAGGAATGGAATATTAAGGAGATTGTTATCTCTAAGGGTATTCTAAAAGGAGAAGCAGTATTTCCTTTTGATGCAATAAATAAGTTTGATGAAGAAGAAAAGATTGTTTCATTAAAAGAAGGAGCTAAATTACAGGATTTTGATGAAGAAAAACTAACACATACTTATCTTTCCATGGATGCGGTAAGAGATAGAGATGTTTTTAGCAGTGATGAAGACGAGATCGGTAAGATATATGATTATGTTGTAGCAGATACGTTGACTCCTTGGCAAGTTATAAAGGTTCTAATTAAACCACATAAACATTTTTTGACAGGACAAAGAATCAGATTAGATGTGGAGAATGTCTCTAAAATAAAAGATGTAATAACTGTTAATTTACCTAAAACAGAATTAGAAAAAAAAGCAGAAAAAGAATAATCATTTGAGTCTAATTTTCATCTCAATACTTCATTTAAATATTTCCTCTACTGGAAATAAAAGGGTATTAAGATGAATAAAGTAAAGAAATGTCTGAGATGTGGTTGTAAACTTGATGATTCAGAGTTTTACAGGGATGTAACTCAAGAGGATAACTTAAGCATGTATTGTAAAAAATGTGTTGATAAATACTTTAAACAGTTTACAGTTAATAAGTGAATTAAGGGGTATGTTATGGATCAATTTCTTTGTCCAAAATGTGGAAAAAAGTCTATAATTAAACAAAAAGTCGAGAAAGAAAAATACATGTTTATTTGTCAAACAGGTGGGTTTAAACAAGGTATTCTAGCTAATAAAGATCGTAGGAGAGATGTAAGATGAAGGAGGATGGTTTATTATGTGGCTCACTCTGCTTATAACTCATTTAGTTATATTCATTATTATTTTAATTATATTTTACTGGGTTTGTAAAAAGAAAACAAAAATAGTTGAAATAGAAGAACCAAAAACCCCATTTACAATAAAATTAGATAAGATAAAAAAACGCTTGGGAAAAATAAGAAATCAAATCAAGTAATATACGGCAGAGTGTTTATAGATAGAAAGAAACAAAAAAATAAAAAAACAAAGAAAAAAACAGTAAAAATAACTATAACACTTACATCCGAACAATATAATTTTATTAAAAATAAAGATATTAATCCTGAAATTCTATTAAAAACGGCGATAAAACTTGAAAAAGAAAAAAGCTACAGGAAGAACGTCAATTAAAAACAAAAAAATTTGATAATGAATTCCAAAAAATAAAATCAAGAATTGATGGATCTCTCAAAGGAAAAAGGACAAATGATTCATTATGGTCAATGCGTTATAAACATGCAAAAACTCTTTTCAAGATCACATTTTATAAGTTATGATGTGCCACATGGTGATAAACTATATAATTTATTTGTTAACAATTATGACCTTCTAATTAAATGAAATATAAAATAATATACCTTATGTAAGACGCATAAACATTTGTAAAAAAGATTTACTATTAAGCGGATGGGAAAACAATATGTCCGTTGCATTCGACAAGGGAAAAAAATAGCCTACAATGTGACAGCACCTCAATTTTAGGTAAAATATTATATACTATTCAGTATATATTAATGATTGGGGTAAAAAAAATGTTTTACAAAAATAAAAAAGGATTTATATTGCTTGTTTTAACATTGTTTTTGATTGGATCAGTAATTGTTCCAAGTTTGTCTGGGAAAGTTCAAAAGAATGATATCAACAAAAATGTAGAAGATGAAACAAAAATCAGTAGTTCAAATATTTATGATCTACTAATTATTACACCGGATAATTTCAAAGTTTTTTTGAATAAACTAGAAACACACAAGAATAATATGGGTATTAAAACAAAAATTCTAACTTTATCTGAAATATATGACACATATATATTTGGTAGAGACAAACCTGAACAGATAAAATATGCAATAAAAGATGCGTATGATAATTATGGAATAAAATATGTTCTTTTAGTAGGAAGCTACAAAAAAATGCCTGTTAGATATGTTCATAATTCAGATCTTAGTTTTGAAACATATCTTGAACCAAAATATATTTCAGAACTTTATTATGCTGATCTTTATAACGATGAAAATGAATTTCAAACCTGGGACTATGATGGAGATGGAAAATTTGGAGAATGGGTTGTAAATGAGAGTAATGCCCGTGATAAATATATTGATCTTTATCCTGATGTTTATGTTGGTAGAATTGCCTGTAGAAATATTTTTGAAGTAATTATAATGGTTGATAAAATTATAAAATACGAGACAATGACCTATGGATCTGATTGGTTTGATAAGTTTGTTGTTGTAGCAGGAGATACATATGCTGAAGGTGAATATCCTTTTAATACCTCCGGATATGAAGGTGAAGAAAATACAGAAAAAGCTATTGAAAATATGACTTCTTTTGATCCAATAAGACTATGGATTTCAAATGAAAAGTTCACTGGCCCTGAAGATGTTATAAATACAATGAATGAAGGATGCGGAATAATGTTTTTTGATGGCCATGCATCACCTATAGCATGGGGGACTCATCCATATAATAGTAAAAAATTTATTTTTGGTTTAAAAAATACTGATATGTGGAAACTATGGAATGGATATAAATTACCAGTAGTTGTTGCTGGAGCCTGTCATAACGCTCAATTTGATGTTACACCCCTAAACCTGATAAAACACCCGTTTACTTCTCCTAATCATGGGACATATGCTCTTGAATGCTGGGCTTGGAAACTAGCTAGTAAACCCTTTGGAGGATCCATTGCTACAATTGCTAATACAGGGCTAGGAATGAGTAAAGAAGATAAAAAATCAATGGAAGGCGCTGGAGATTATATGGATTTACAGTTTTTCAAGGTATATGGAAATAATGAATCAGACATTCTTGGTGAATGCTGGGGAAAAGCAATATCTAGATATATTGATGCATATCCAGTAAACTGGGATATACCTGATAATTCAGAATATGTTTATGACAATAAATACGATTTAAAAACACCTCAACAGTGGACTCTGCTAGGCGATCCAAGCTTAAAAATCGGTGGTTATCAATAAACTACAAAACATCTATAATCTTTATAAATCATCTATTCTTTAATGAGATTGGGAAATAATAAAATGAATTCTTCGAATAAGAAAGATATTAAAGAAATTTTTCAAGAAGCATCTGAAAAGTGTTCCAAAAAGATTACTATGAAAGAAATAAAAAAAGAGTTAGAAAAACGATATGATTAATACTTTACAAATTATGTAATCGCAAAAAATAGCTTAAATTTTATTTATTTTTCTTCCAGCTATATGTTTTAATCTTTTTTGATTTACCAAATCCACAAGACGCACATACCTTTTTTTGCGTGTGAAACGCATGTTTTCCACAGCGTCTGCAGAGTGTATGGGTTTTTTTCCCACCCATTTTAGAAGCAGTACCTTTAGTCATAATTTATTCCTCATAAAAATTTACGGTGAAACATATATTATATTATCGCCACGGACAATTACCATGTTATGTTTGCCCTGGGATTCATTATTTAGCATTTCTTCAGCATTTTTAAGTACAAGATTCATATGTGGCACATCATATCCGTCTAGTATTCCATGATATGATCTTCCACTTCTTAATTCAACCAAGACACGATTGTTTAGACTTCCATGTAATATTTTAAGTGGTTTATCCATAATGTTTACCTTAGGACCTGGGAATATACATCTTCTTTATAAGAGTTTTGGGGTTTTTCGGTAGTTCCAAAAGTAGATTTTAAAAGTCCATATCCTATAAAAATCCAATAATACTTTAGTTTTGTAATAGTAAATCAGTGATAAAAAATAATTAAAACAGTCATATTCATAGAAAAATATTTATAGTTATTCTAACTATAGTAGTTATGGTAACTATGAATTATAAAACAATCAATGTTACATCTAAAACATATGAAAAGCTTGTTATTTATAAACATGGAAATATGAGTTTTGATGATGTTCTAAACGAGTTTATGAGTCAAATTGAAGAAAAAAAATTTTATAACCATATTCTCAAGGAACATAAAAAAAGGATGCAAAAAATTAAAGCTGGGGATTATGTTGAGTCTGATAATATAGAAGATGCATTAAAAAATGCTTGAGGTAGTTCTTTGGTATTAAATAAAAATTCAAATTCTTATAAAATCTTTCAAGGTAAAGATTTTTTAAAAGATGTTAAAAAAATTATGAAGAGTAAAAAATAAATCTTTATTATCAGATATTCAAAGAGTTATTGATGAATTAAAAATTGATCCTCATAAAAAACGTCCAAAACTGGATATAAAACTTATATCTCCAAAAAAAGAGTCAATATATCGAGTTCGATTAGGAAAATATCGATTAGTATATGAAATAGATGAAACAAATAAAACCGTTACACTTACTATGTTTTTTATCCGGGGGGAAAGGATATCAATATTGATTGATGATTTATAATGAAATATCAAATGTTTTTGATGTAAAATTAAGTAAAAAGGAAAAAATCCCTCCATTCTTTCTCATTTTTTACATTCGGTTGTAATGGTTTTAAAAATATTAAGAAAGCTTTAAAAGAAAATATATCTTGTAATTTCCTTTGATGGATGAAAAAATTAGAAATAAACACCGTCTTAAAAATAAAGAAATCAGAGAAATAAAAGAAAAATTAACAAATAATTTTGACTGTGATTTTTCTTTTGACGGATCTGTTTTTGAAAGCGGAATGTTAGAAGATACTGTAATTGTTTTTATAGATAGTGAACCATGTTTTTTATATAAAAAAAATGAAATTGTTTTTACCCTATTTGGTCTAAATAGATTCCAACCTAAAAATAAATATGTAGTAGTTGATATGGGTGCAGTAAAGTTTGTAACTAATGGAGCTGATGTTATGGCGCCAGGTATTGTGGATGCTGATAATGATATCTCAAAGGGTGATCAGGTTTGGATATGTGATGAGCATAACAAAAGACCACTTGCTATAGGTTTTGCTATTATAGATGGAAATGACATGAAAAATAAAAAAGAAGGTAAGGCTGTAGAAAATTTTTTATATGTGGGAGATAAACTTTGGAATTATCTCGCCAAAAGTTTATAAAGAGAAATATATATTATAGTTTTGTGTAAAACCTTCCAGGAGATGGTAATTATTATGGGAATAGTCAATAAGATTTTTGGTGATAAAAAAACAGGCGATGCAGAAGGATACGTTGATCTTGAAAAATATATTGATTCAACTGGTGAAACGCCAAATGCAAATATGTATGTTCGAGTAGGTGAGATACAACGATATGAAGATTTAAAAGATTTTACTGATTATGTATATGGCGGTAATGTTTTAATTCTTGATTTTTCTCCAATTGCCGATGAAGAAGTAATCTTGAAAAGAATCACTAGCGATCTTAAAAAAATGACCAAAGAAATAAATGGAGATATAGCAGGAATTGGAAACAACCTTATGATAATATCTCCTTCTAATGTTAAAGTTGAGCGTAGAAAACTTAGGGGAAAATTCGCCTAAGTTCTATCTATTTTTTTATTTTTTTTTAAAAAGCAACTAACTTTTAAAGAGAAGGGAGTAGGAATCTGGAGGGTGGATGGTAAAGATGAAAGGAAGAAAAAACAAAGTTAAATGTTTTTTTCCAGATTCCATTGAGATATACTCTGTATATAATATTATATAAATGTTATGTGACATTTTTTCATTTTGAAACATTAATCAAACTTTGCTCTAAATGATTACAAAAACGGACCTGTGGGGATTCGAACCCCAGTTACCGGCTCCGAAGGCCGGAAGGATATCCTGACTACCTTACAGGCCCAATATAGAATTATCTTATTTTTTTGAAAATAAAAAAACTCGTTATAAAGTTGTCTACATTAATGACAGTTAAGCCTAATATTAAAGAAAGATATAAATATCATTTAAAGTATAACAAATTTAGTTGGATGAGATGCGCAAAAGTTGGTTATTATTGTTTAAATAATTTTAGATATTGACCAATTAAAAATTTACTGATATAGATATGGGATGCGGATGGAAATCAGAAAAATAATAATAAAACAAACTAATTTTTTCTTTTGTGGAGGGGAATTAGTTGGAATCTAAAGATAACCATAAAAAATATGATAGTAAACAAAAAGTAGATAGTTTGATAGATGAAATAATCCAAAAAAACAAGTATAAATTTACCCCCGCTGATAATGACATTAGCGGTATATCTTCAAATTTTGAAAAAAGACAAAATATTTATTTTTTGAAAAAATCAAAGAAGGAAAAAAAACCAGCAGATGTTTACAGCGAAAAAATTATAAATAAAGCTAAATCCAATTTAGATTCAAAGCCATTAAAAAAAGCAGAAATAGATAAAGAAAAAGTGGATGATTCCAAAAAAAATTCTCCAAAAATAAAAAAGAGGGTTAGATTTGGAAAGAAAAATACAAATGAATCTGATGATGACAAATTTGATATTCAGACCACAGATAATATTGTCGAGTCTGAAGATTATGATAAGATAGTTTCAGATATTGATAAAGAAGTAAAAAAAATGAATAAAGAACATTGGAAAAAAAATAAAAAACAATCTGAAAAAATAATTTCGACTGTAGATGAAAAATCAAATGTTAAACTAGATCAAAGCAAAACTGATGTTGCAAATTTTTTTAAAGATAAAAAACCTTTAAAGAAAAAATTAGCTGAAAAAGATAGTGATATTGAAGAAGAAATAGAAAAGAAAGAAGAAACTTCAAAAAACCTAAAAAATGAAAAAGAAATTATCTCAAATGACTTAATTGATGAAAAAGAAGATCTTTTAGAAGACAAAAAAATTATTGAAGAAAAAGATAAACAAATTAAAAAAGAGAAAAAGGCAAAAATAGAAACAGATTCTATTTCTCCATTTGAAAAAAATAATTTAAAAAACAAAAATCAAGCACAGGAAGATAAAAAAACAGAATATAATAGAAAAATCAAAGACGATTATAAAAACAATTTTGAAGAAACACAATTACCTATTTTTCACGTTGACAATTTACCTGATAAGAAAACAGAGGATTATAATATAATTGACAAAAAACTAAAGGAAGATGATATTAGTAAAGAAGAAGATAAAAATGTTGATATCGAAAAAAAGGCATATGATTTAGCACAGAAACATATTGGCGATAAACCATCTGAGAAAGAAGAAAAGGAAAATATTAGCAAAGAGAATCCAACAGATTTTTTTGAAAGTGGTAAGAATGAAACTCTTGGAAGTGCCCAAGAACATGTTTTTTTTGACGAAGAAGCAGATCAATCAACTTGGACTCCACAGATGTCGGATGCTGAAAGAAAAAAATTTAAAGAATCAAAATCTTCATTTGAAGATGATATCGATTTAGGTGTCAAACCAGAGTTAGATGAAAAAGATTTTGGGGAAATAAAGGATGTAGAACTTCCAAAGGAAGTATTAAATATAAATTCTGTAAAACTCTCAGATCTAGGTTTTTCTGAAAATGAATGGGAAGAACTTGATTTTTATAAACTATTTGAACCATATGTGTTTGTAGAAATATTAAGAGAAAAAGATACCTTAGAAAAATGTTATTTTTTAGTTGAACAAAAAATAAATGAAAAAGAAAAACAAACTCTTGATTTCATAAGAGATACCATCAATTATACTCAGATTGAAACGGAAGAAATAGAAAAACAAGGAAAAGAAGAATACTTGGCTACTAGAGTAAAAGAAGTCTTAGATGAATACAAGATAGAAATTGAAGATAAATCTCTAAGCAAAATACTTTATTATTTATACAAAGATTCTCTTGGTTTAGGCAAAATTGATCCGATATTAAAAGATCCTAATATAGAGGATATTAGTTGTGATGGGGCAGGATCACCATTATTTCTGTATCATAGGCAGTATGGTTCGCTCAAGAGTAATGTAGCCTTTGATACAGAAGAAGAACTTTCTTCTTTTATACATAAACTTGCTCAAAAATGTGGGAAGCATATTAGCATTGCTGATCCAATGATTGATGCAACTATGCCGGATGGAAGTAGGATTCAAATGACTCTCAGTGACGAGGTAACAGCGCACGGTTCAACTTTTACCATAAGAAAATTCCGCTCAGATCCTTTTTCACCACCAGATTTAGTTGAATTTAATACCATGTCTTCAGAGATGATAGCATACCTATGGCTTGGAGTAGAAAATGGAATCAACATGCTTTTTGCTGGTGGTACTGCCTCAGGAAAAACCACTGCTCTTAATGCTCTCTCTTTATTTATTCCCCCTGAATCAAAGATTGTTAGTATTGAGGAGACTCGTGAGATCAATCTTCCTCATCCTAATTGGATTCCTGGTGTTGCCCGTAGTGGTTTCGGTGAAGTGGTTCAGGATAAGATGGTGGGTGAGATTGATTTATATGATCTTATGAAGGCTGCTCTTCGTCAGCGTCCTGAGTATATTTTAGTTGGTGAGATTCGTGGTAAAGAGGCTTATGTTTTGTTTCAGGCTATGGCTACAGGGCATGCTACATATAGTACAGTCCATGCTGATTCAGCACATTCATTAATTCATAGGCTTGAAGGAAAACCAATTAATATACCGCGTGTTATGCTTCAATCTCTTGATGTTGTATCTTTACATGTTACAACAAGAGTAAAAAATAAAAGAGCTAGAAGATGTAAACAACTAATTGAGATAATAGACATTGATCCAACCACAAAAGAGATTCTTACAAATGAGGTTTTTAGATGGAATCCAGTTGAAGATGAATTTCAATATTCAGGTAAAAGCTATGTCCTTGAAAGAATAAGAGCTGAAAAGGATTTTACTCGAGATGAAATCACTAAAGAATTGAAGAAAAGAACAAAAATAATTGATTATATGAATGAAAATAATATCCGGGATTTTAGAAGAGTTGCTAACCTTATTTCTCAATATGTAGAAAATCCAATAAAAACCTTAGAGGAAATAGAAAAAAAGGATTAATTAGATATGCAGAAAAAAGTAGCTATTTGTCCAACGTGTCATACAAAAATTTCTTGTGAGGGTAATTCTGGTGAAAAAGTAAAAGTTGAATGTCCTAAATGCGGTAGAACTGGGATCATTTCCTTTAAATCAAAATTAACTCAACTTGATTTTTATTCTCTAAATGAGCCATATGCATATGCTAAAGTTCTAAAAGATGAAGATACCTTAGAAAAATTTTACAAAGTAATTGAGCCTTATCTTACAGAAGAAGAGCAAGAGAAATTAAATTTTATTTGGGAAACTCTAATGAAAACCTTGAAACTTAGGCTGGATGAGATTAACTCAAAGGAAATTGAAAACTATCTTGAAAATCAAGTTGATCAAATAATTAATAGTTATGAAATAGAGGTGGATGAGGTAACTAGAAAAAAAATTATTTACTATATTAAGAGAGAATCTATACATTATGGCAAGATCGATACATTGATGCGTGATCCTAATATCGAGGATATCAGCTGTGACGGAGCAGAGGTTCCTATTTTTATATATCACCGTAAATATGGTTCACTTAAGAGCAATATAGAATTTAAAGACGAAGAAGAATTATCTTATTTTGTAGTACGTTTAGCCCAGAAATGTGGAAAGCATATTAGCATTGCTGACCCAATGCTTGATGCAACAATGCCTGATGGTAGCAGAATTCAGATGACTCTTTCTACAGAGGTTACTACAAAGGGCTCTACTTTTACTATTCGTAAGTTTAGGGCTGATCCTTTCACTCCGCCAGATCTTATAGCTTTAAACACTGCATCATCTGAGATTATGGCATATTTCTGGCTTGCGGTAGAAAACAGAGTAAACGCTCTAATAGCAGGTGGAACAGCTAGTGGTAAAACAACGATTTTAAATGCGTTATCTCTATTTATTCCAAGAGATGCAAAGATTGTTAGTATTGAGGAGACTCGTGAGATCAATCTTCCTCATCCTAATTGGATTCCTGGTGTTGCCCGTAGTGGTTTCGGTGAAGTGGTTCAGGATAAGATGGTGGGTGAGATTGATTTATATGATCTTATGAAGGCTGCTCTTCGTCAGCGTCCTGAGTATATTTTAGTTGGTGAGATTCGTGGTAAAGAGGCTTATGTTTTATTTCAGGCTATGGCTACAGGGCATGCTACATATAGTACAGTCCATGCTGATAGTGCTAAATCATTAATTCATAGGCTTGAAGGAAAACCAATTGATATACCTCGTATAATGCTTCAAGCATTAGACATTATTTCAATTCACATAACGACAAGGGTTAAAGGTAAAAGAGTGAGGAGATGTAAACAAGTTATAGAGATTATCGATATTGATCCAACTACAAAAGAGATTCTTACAAATGAGGTTTTTAGATGGGATCCAGTTGAAGACACCTTTATTTATACTGGTAAGAGTTACGTTTTGGAGGGCATAAGAGCAAGATGGGACATATCAAAAGAAGAGATTACTCAAGAGATAAGACGAAGAGCTGAGTTACTTGAATGGATGAAAGAAAAGGACATTCGAATCTTTAGGGAAGTTTCAAAGGCTATCTCCAGGTATGTCGATAATCCTAAAGAGTTTCTAAACGAAATAAAAAAAACTAAAAATACTAGAAATGGAAAAAAAGTGAAACCCGAGAAAGTTATTAAAAAAAATATTGAGAAATCAGATGTTTTTAGTAATATTGAAAGTATTGATGATAAGACATCAAAAATTTTATTTGAAAATAACTATAAATCGATTGAGGATTTATCAAAAGCCTCAATTAAGGAACTTACTAAAATTAAATCTATTAACAAAAAAATTGCAAAAAAAATAAAAAAAGAAATCAAAAAAATAAAACTAGAAAATGAGAAATCTAAGAAAGAAGTAAAAAATAAATAATTGTGGTGAAGGATTTGACTTTAAATAACTACCAAAGAATGTGTTATCGCCTTTTTGGCGATACAGCCGAGAATATTGCAAAAGATAAACTTAAATTAGACCTTGAAAAAGCACATATTAATATGAGAGCCGGTGCTTATCTTGCATACACTTGGCTAAATACTGCTTTAGTTGGGATAATTTCCACGATTGTATGTCTTACCATGTTTGTTTTTTTAGGTCTTAACGTAATCTTTATAGTTCCCTTTATACTTATTCCAATTATATCTGTGATAATAACATACTTGGCAATGATTAAGTATCCTCAATCAAAAGCAAAGGCTCGAGCTAAGAAAATCGAATTGCATCTCCCATATGCTTTGAACTTTATTTCTGCAATGAGCTCAGCTGGTATTACTCCAACTGAGATATTTAAAAGTCTTTCTAAACAAAAAATTTATGGTGAAATTCGAGAGGAGGCTTTATGGATATATCGAGATGTTGGTCTATTAGGAAAAGATATTATAACCGCTTTAAAATCAAATATTAAACGTACGCCATCTGAAAAATTTAAAGAGTTTTTACAAGGAGTAATTGTAACAGTTCAATCCGGCGGTGCTTTGAAACCATATTTTATGACTAAAGCTGATCAATATACCAGAGAAAACAGAGTTGCTCAGAAACAGTTAATTGAAAGCCTAGGTATTATGGCTGAGGCTTATGTCACAGCTGCGGTTGCAGGAGTGCTTTTGATTATTATAATCCTCCCATTATTGATGATAATCTCAGGTAAAGGAAGCAGTCAATTAAGTATATTATATATTTTCATATTTTTGATCATTCCTTTGATTAATATTGGATTTGCATATGTTCTATCTTCTATGTCCTCTAGGGTGTGATAATTAATGGTGGAAAAGAAAAATAAAATCCTTAATACTCCAACCTTTTTAAAAAACATTATATTCTCTGGACAATTGAAAAGATTTTTAATTTATCTCTCCGCTTTTATATCGGCTGTTGTTTTCCTTATTCTTGCACTTTTAGGAGCTCTCGGGATTATTTATCCGTTGAAATTTTCTTTGGATGGTAGTAATACTATTTTTTTATTTACATGGTATGATTTTGTAATTTTTGCATTATTTTCTTCATGTGGTGTATTTGGAATTTATGAATTTTTTAGGATACAAAAGATTAGGAAAATTGACAATCGTTTTCCAGATTTTGTTCGTGATCTTGCTGAGTCCCGTAGAGCTGGTATGACCTTTACTAAAGCTATTATGAACTCTTCCAAAGGTAACTATGGTGTTCTCACTTCAGAGATAGAGAAGATAGCGAGACAGATTTCTTGGGGCAGTAGTGTGGAAACTGCTCTTTCTGCTTTCGCAAAACGTGTTAATACAAAGCTTATTAGAAGAACTATATCTCTTATCATTGAAGCTAGTCGTGGTGGTGGAAATGTTGCAGATGTTTTAGATGCAGCATCTAAAGATGCTAGAGAATTGAAGCTTCTTGATTCGGAAAGACGTGCAGGTATGCTTTCATATGTTGCAGTAATATATGTTGCTATGTTTGTATTTTTGGTAATTGTTGTTATCTTATCAAAAACTCTTATTCCTAATATGATTGGCGAAGGTGCTTCTGGTTTACAGATGGCGGCAAGTGGTGGCAGCGTTATGTCTGAGGGTGAAATATCTACTTTATTCTTTTGGGCTGCAATTATTCAGAGTAGTTTTATGGGAATTGTCGCAGGGGTATTCGAAGAAGGAAAAATTGTCTCTGGTGTTAAACATTCATTTTTCATGTTAATTATAACGTGGGCTATTTTAAAATTTATAGTAACCGGAATATGATATTATGATAGAAATAAAAATACCAAAAAATCATGCGGTTACCTCAGTTATTTCTTATATTCTAATATTTATGCTTATTTCTACCTCTATGGCTACAATTTTTTTGTATGCTGTTCCAGAGATTGAAAGACGTAAATCTCAGTCTGAAGTTGAATCTTCAGCTAGAGAATTCATTTCTTTTTATAATGATATACTAAACTCAAAATCTTTAGTTGGCGAAACTAGTTTTACAAAAAATCTTGATGTTAATGAAGGATATGTCTCGATTGATTCTCAATCCAACCGTTTTATTACAATGTACTCATTTGATGAGGACTATGATTTTAACGTATCAGATTTAGGTGTTGATGATGGTAACGACAAAGATATTACAATCAATATGAGCAAGGGCGAATTAGATTCTGTAAAATTTTTCTGGTGTAATAACACTTGTTTTTTAGCGGGAACAAAAATATCTATGGCAGATGGTAGTTATAAAAATATTGAAGATATCAAAAGCGGAGATATTGTTTTATCTTATAATTTGAATAAAAAAGAATTTGTAGAAAGTAGAGTTGAAAAGCTACTTTTATTTAATGAAGATAGAATGGATGAATATTATCTAGAGATAAATGATAATATTTGTGTTACTCCCAACCATTATTTTTATGTTAATAATAAATGGATCAGGGCAGATCAGATTAAAATGGGGGATTTAATCCTCAATCATCATTTGAAAGGAATTAAAGTAGATTCTATTGAAAAAGTATATAGCAAAAGTGTCACCTATGATTTAAAACTCGAGTCATATAATACATATTTTTCTGAAACTTTTTTAGTTAAAAGCGATGTGGAAAGTAATATTGTTAGCTTTACCAAGACTAAAAAAGAAAATAATGATTTTTTCCCTACGTTTTTTAATATGTTTTTTGATATTTACTGTTCAAATTTCATTAATACTTACAAACCAGAGAAAGTTGAAAAAAAGACAGTTCCACATGCTGAAGAGAAAATTGAACCTGTTGGATTCACTTGTTTTCCCCCTGGAACTATGATTACGATGGCAGATGGTAGCAGTAAAAGAATTGAGGAGGTTAAAGCAGGAGATAAGGTTTTATCGTATGATATTTTAAATAAAAAATATGTGGTTGAGACTGCTATTGATATAGAAGAACCAATTAGAGAAGGTGTCTATGACATTAATGAAGGGCTTGTTAGCCCAACTTGTGATCATCCTTTGTATGTACGCAAACCTGATGGCCGCGAGGGTTGGGCTGCAGTTGATCCTATTTATTGTATGAAAGTTCATCCATTTTTGAATGATATTTTACCACTTGAAATAGGTGATAGGTTATTTACGATAGATGGGAAATGGATTAAAATTAGATCAATTGATTTTAGGAAAGGACCTATTAAAGTTTATACCTTAGATGTTAGAGGTACAAATAATTTTTTTGCTAATGAAACACTTGCTCACAACACTTGTATTTGCTTAATGCCTGAAACTCCTATTAATATGGCTGATGGAACTTACAAACTTATTAAAGAAATTGGGATAGGGGATTTGGTAAAAGTATTTGATGAAAAAACAAAACAGATAAAAACTGCTGAGGTTAAAAAAACCCAATGTGTTTGGCATGAAAATGTTTATGAGATATATATAGATAATGGAAGAATGTTACGTGCTACTGCTAATCATCCCTTTTACACGAAAGGAAAAAGTTGGGCTACAATAAGTGGCGAGGATGAACTTGGTGTGGGTGCTGGTAAACTTTGTGTTGGTGACTATCTATATCAACTTAATGAGGATGATTCTCTTGGTTGGGTTGAAGTTGTTGATATAATTCCCTTTCCTGGTCGGTATCGTACTTATAATTTTGTTGACATGGATTATAAGACATTTATTGCAAATGATATAATTACACATAACTCACCAGAGCCAACTATTGAACCAACTTTTACAACTACTACCACTTTTACCACTACTTCAACTTCTACAAGTACTAGTACAACAATATCAACTACCTCTTCAACATCTACAATTACTACCACTTCGACTTCGACTTCAACTACTACTTCTACTTATATACCAGTTATATCTAATCCTGTGCCATATGATGATGATTATGACGTAAACATTGAACCAACTACTCCTCTAAGTGTTGATGTATATGATGGAGATGGGGAGAGTTTAGATGTTGATTTTTATAATAATGAGAATCACATTCCAATAGATTCCAAAACTGTTTCTGGTAGTGGATCGGCAGAAATAAACTGGGATAACCTTGATTTTTATACTACCTATTCATGGTATGTTAACGTTTCTGATGGTCATGTTACTGTCAAAGGAGGTCCATGGACCTTTGAAACAGAAAAAAATACTAATGATCCTCCATATGGCTTGGGTATTTCTCCAAAGATTTCTTATGATAAATACTATAACAATACAGAATACTTTTTTAGGGTAAGTGGAAGTGACTACGAGGGAGATAAATTAGATTTTAATATTTCCTGGGGTGATGGCACATATAGTGTCTGGAATGAATCAGATATTTTTGTTTCTTCTTCTAAAGAGTATTCTCATATTTGGTCAGAACCAGGTGTTTATGATATAAGAGTAAAATCAAGAGATGATAATAGTACAGATAGCAAGATAAGCCCTTGGTCTGATCTTTTTTCTGTTAATGTTCTATCCTATGATATTAGCCCATTTGATAAATTATCAACAAAAACTCAAAATGAAGAAAATACTCTTCAGGAAAATCCTTGGTCTATTGATGCTGATTATGATTTAAATGATACTGTGTGTATTAATCTCTATAATGATGATTTTCCAGAAAATTGTGGAGATTTTGTTAAAGGAAAAATTCCATTCGGTCAAATCTGGATCTTTGACTTGGGAAAAATAGAACATGCTTCTTATGGCTCAGATGCATATAAAACAATATTTGAAAATGGTGGAATAATAAAGGCAAACAACTATGGTTCTTATGTATCTGATTTTTCAAATATCCATAAAAATAATCATGATCTAATGTTAAAGGTTACAATGATCAGAGAGGGGGATATAGTACTTGGCAGTGGGCCTGGAACCTATAAACTCAAATATGAGCCAAATAGTCTGTTTATTAGAAACAGTTTTGATCCAAATGTCTATAATTTAAAAATAAAAATAAATGGAGATAACTCAGATACTTGGTCTGATTACTTTACTAGTCCTATCAGAAAGTATAAGTTTGAAAAACAAGCTGATACATATGATGAGACACTTATTTATAAAAAAGGTAAATCCACGCGTTTAACGTTTACAAGTGTAATGATGGAAATTCAAATTGATTCAATAACATAAGATAAATGCTAAAATGCACTCTAAATAATAAAATAGTTTGAATTAGGGTAGTTTGAGGAGAGAATATATGTTAAAGTTAGATAGATATGGTGTAAGTTCTGTTGTATCTGTAATTTTAGTAGTTGGCATAGTCGTAAGTAGCTCAGCTGTAATTCTTGCATGGGGTTTACCATATATAGAAGAAAACAAAATGAACAATCAATTAGAAAATTCAAAAGCTAGTTTTGAAATAATGGATAACACTATTTCTAATCTTATTGTTGATGGTGTAGGTTCAATAGGAAACGGTGGTTTCTCTTCAATTGAGGATAAAAGTAATATTAATGTCGATTCAAAAGGTGGTAAACTTATAATCAAATATAATTTCAATGAATCATACGATTTTGAGATAGATGGTTTAGGTGATGAAAAAGATCGTTTTAATATAAAAATGAAAAATCAAGTTGTAAATAATTGGCATAAAAATGACTGGGAGTATAGAAGAAAGATTGTTATAGATAAAGATAAGGTTGATGGTAATTTTAATGATTTTCCTGTTATGATTCGGTGTTTAGATATTCAGGCATACCAGGCAGATGGTGGAGATATTTTATTTACAGATGAAAGTGGGAATGAACTTAATCATGAAATTGAATATTATAACAAAGATGATCAAGATCTTTATGCATGGGTAAGTGCTGATTTAAGTGCTGATACTGACACTATTTTATATATGTATTATTATAATCCCTTACTTGATCCAAATGTTAATAAATGGAACATTGAAGATACATGGGATAATAATTTTGTCATGGTTCAACATTTAAATGAATCTATAGGCACACACTTTGATTCAACAAATAATAATTATGATGGAACTGCTAGCGTTTCGAATCAAGATGCGGAATCTATTGATGGAGCAGATGCTTTTGATAGTAGTAATAATGATAATGTAATTGTTAGTCCAACTAATACAGGTATTACAACAGGAAATTTCACTGTAAGTTTTTGGATGAAACCTAGATCTGCAAATTCTAGGTCAATTCCTTTTAGTTTTGGTTCAAATAGTGACAACAGATGCGTTTATTATGAATGGGCAGATGGTGATCAAAAGATCAAACAGGGATGGTGGGGTGATAATGGTGTTACAAGTAGTTCATCTCTTGGTTTGAACACCTGGCATTTTGTTACAGGATCTTATAACGAGGATGATGATAAAAGTGAACTCTATATTAACGGATCTTTTGTAAGTAATAGTAACTATGCAAATTCCGATTTAGGAAATGATCATATATCTATAGGATACATTGACGGAGGAGGTAGTTATTTTGATGGTATTCTTGATGAGGTACGAATTTCGAATGTTGACAGAGGTGCAAATTGGATTAACACTAGTTTTAACTCCATGCGTTTTGGTCAATTTTATACTTTTGAAGAAGCTGTTAGAAGAGAAGGTTATCTTTTGTTAAAAACTTCAGATATCTATAGGCTAGATCCTGAAGCTGAAGTCGAAAAAACAGATAGCTATACAAGCTATAGGGAAATATATGAGTGGAATAAATGTGCTCAAGAGTTTACTGTACCATCTTTTGGGGGTGGTACTGGTACAGCTAATCTGGTCAATATATCTTTATATTTGTCAAAGACGGGAAAGATAGATTCAGAATTACAGGTGAGCATATTTAAAGATGTCGATGCAGATGACTTTCCTGATGATGAGGTATTGGGGTCACAAGTAAAAATAAATCCAAATAATCTTTCCTATGAATACGAGTGGTATGACATCGGGTTTTCATCTCCAATTTCTCTTAATGAAGGTAATAATTATTTTATAAGATTAAATACCAGCGGAGGAGATTATGCAAATTTTTATAGATGGCAGATGCATAATAAACCTGGTTTCTTTGAAGGTGATATTAACGCTTCTGAATATTGCCAAATCACATCACCATCTACATGGAAATACATTGAAAATATGAATTTTAGCTATAGAACTATTTTTAATGATAATCTTCCACCTAGTATTAGCTATAATGGTAATAATAATTTTTATACAGGTATAAACTATACTTTCAATCTGTCTACAATAGATTCAGAAGGAGATTCAAAGAGCATATATATTGACTGGGGAGATGGTTCATTTACAAAATGGCAGGATTTATCAAGTGATCCTTATCATTTATGGGTTGAACCAGGTACCTATGACGTATCTTTTACAGTGAAGGACGAATATGCAAATATAAATGAGACAGATTATTCTGTAGAATTTAATATTATAGAAAGAGTAAAAATTCCCTTGGATTTAAAATATTCTAATGATCCAATTGAAGGGAGTATTACACATAATTCAAATGGGATAGATGAGATAAAAACTGAGAATGGTGATGATCTAACAGGATCTCTACTGATAGATTTATTCACATATTCATCATCAGTTCCTATAGCAAGAATATGGGTATTTGATCTAGGATGTATCTCACATGAAGCACATTACAGTACGGGCAATATAAAAACCTATTTAGAAAATGGTGCTGTTATCACAAAAAAAGATGATGATGAGCGGTTAATTAATGATCCCTGTTTTTATGTTACAGATAATGCAATTGCTTTTAGAGTAATCCAGATAAAAGAGGACAGTATAAGTAGTGCCTCAGGATCATCTAACTTCAATGCAAAACTAAAAATATTAAATAACCTTCGTAGGGAAGAGCCAACGAAGTATCTAGACTATTATTATGAATCCTATATTCATAATTTAAGTTTGAGTTTTTATGGTAAAAATTCTGATGTATGGGTTGATTACTTCCAAAATGTCCATAATTTTAGCTATAGCTCAAATTATCCAAATACTGTTATATATCCTGATAACGGTAAAAAATTAATTCTTGATAGTTCTGTTGTAAAGGCAGATATAAATTTTGGAGGGTGAAAACTTTTGAGAAACTGTTTTTTTAAAAACAATTATGCTGTTTCGCAAGTTGTAGGATATATCTTTTCTTTATCTTTAATTGGTATAGTTGTTACAAGTTCTATTGTTTTAACAAATGACTATTTAGATAGAAATATCAAAAGTGCTGCTGAAATATATGCTGAAAATCTAGCAGGGCAAATTGCTGAATCTATAATAGAAGTTGGTTTAATTAAAAATCAGTTTCCAAATGCTAACTATTCCACGTCCATAGATTTGCCTTCGACGTTGATGGACAGATATAACTATTTAGTTGATATATCAGGCTCTTATGTTTATATAAATACTACCGATGGTGGTTTAAGTGTTAAAAAACCATTGTATAATCTTTCAAAAAAGATTTACATGGATGTCTCTGGTTCAGTATATGGTAGTGAAGGAAAAATTAAAATTTTTTGTAATGAATCTGAATATATCTACAGAATTGATTTTTGTAATAAAACATCTATTGGTGCAGATGGATATATTCGTGTAACTGAGGATTGTGATGATGGTTCTACACCTGGTTGGCATGAGAATGGTAGGAAATATAGAATTCCAATAAAAATTACTATCCCTGATAGTATGCCTTCTCTATCAAACTATCAGGTTTTAATACAACTAAATGATAAGAATTTTGTTCATTCGCTTGCTAATTCGAATGGTTCTGATTTAAGATTTATTAATGATACCGGCCAACACTTAAGCTACTGGATTGAAAATTGGTATTCAGATGAGACTCATACTTCAAGAATTTGGTTGAATGTTACACATATACCTCAAGACACTGGTACTGCTGTTTATATGTACTTTGGTAATTCTAGTGCTAATTATCCTTTTGAATATGGAGGAGAAAAAACCTTTGTTTTTTTTGAAGATTTTAATGATGAATTTTTAGATAAAAATAAATTTAAAGTCTACGGTGAGGTGTCTATTGTCAATGGTACTCTCTGTTTGAATAATGAGTCATCTGTATCTGTAAGACGATCTGAGGATATTCTTGATTTTGAAAATAATCCATATATCATTGAAACAAAGGCAAAGGCTGTAGGTGAAAATTACCGCGAAGCAAGTATGTTTGCTAAAAGCGATGGTACTTTACCTCCATATGAATCTGGTACGCTTTTTACCTCTGGAAGTTTTTCTAATATTAGAAAAAACCTTGCACTTATAAATAATAGAATAAGTTCTGAGCCGGTTGCAAATTCCACACTTGAAATGAAAGATTCCATTTGGTATAGACTAAGTCATATCATTAATTACTCTGCTGATTTTGTTGCTAGATATAAATATTCTACTTTTTCAGTTGAGGATTGCGTAGGTTCAGATACATTTCTATCATCTAATGGTTACTTTGGTTTGTGTATATCAGAGGAGAAAGATGCCAAAAGTTATTTTGACTGGTTATATGTTAGAAAGTTTGCTGAGAAGACAGGTACTCTTTCAGAGGTTACAGTTGAAAATATTCGGCCTACTGCAAAAATATATGGTATTGAATCCAAAGATTATTTCGAATGGGATGATACTTCTAACTTGGAGGCGGTTTTTAGAGATGATTCAAAAATATCTGGTGATTTCATACGTACTACTGATGGTAGTTCTGAAGTTTTTAAAATTAAAGGATTAGATACTACTGAAAAGTATAGTCTTACTTTTACTGTTGGCGATAAAAAAGGTTCATCTGATCCAAATTTTCTTGTTGATAATATGCAAATTAGCGTGGAAGGTAATTCTCTTCCAGAGATTAATTGTGAAACAGAGAAACCATATAAAACTGTGTGGACAAACGATGTTTCAGTATCTGGTGATTTAGAAATTGAATTTAAAGACTTAGATTCTTCAAATGAATATTGGGCTATTTGTGCATTAACTCTTGAAAAAGGAAGAAGAAAAATTAAAATAGAGGGGAGCTAAAAAATGAGAGAAGATAATAATAACGGACAAATGCAGCTTTTGGAAGTAATTTTAGTAGCTGGAATGGTTCTTATATCTTTATTTTTTGTAAGAAGTCTTAATATCTCACTTCAAACTAGCACAGTTGAAAGAGAAAATAAATTAGAACAAATCGGCGATAGTATATTAGAAAGCCTAGCTTCCAGAGATTCTTCAAATGGGGATTATAGTGAACTTGGCTATTATATAAAATATTTTCTTGAAACAGGGAGATTTAAGTGGGATTTTGAGGATTATATAGAATTATCATTACCCTCTGATAGTTTGTATACAATTTATATTGTTAATATGACTAATTTTTCTTTTAATCCACATAGTGGTATAGATAATCATCTAGAATATATCTATTCGCCTGATTATTGGATAGTTGAAGAGGCATGTTCTTCAAGAATTGTTGTAGTAGATGGTTTTGTCTATGAAATCTATCTAGGCTTATGGTTTAATATTGGAGGGGCATAAATTATTATGAAAATAAAATCTTTAATAAAGAGGAATTTAGATAATAATTCTGGTCAGCTTTTTTTAATGGGTGGTGTGATTATTACACTACTTATTATTGGTCTTGCAGTTGTATCTACAAGTTTATCTGAGGTTACAACTGAATATAAAAAAGAAAATTATCTCCGGGATGAATATGTTAATATTAGAAACGAGTTTGGTGTAGCTCTTCAGGATAGAATCGAGAGTAAATTTAATTATGTTTTCCTTGGAAATGACCAAATAATTCAGACTTATTTTGAAAAAATTCGAGATGAGTTTGTTTTTGTTGAAAAGTTGCATGGCTATAATTTTAATGCAGAGTATGTTGATTGTTTTTACACCACAGGTGATAAAGTTGAATCGGTTTCTATCAAACTTATATTGAGTAATGGGGAAGACTCTGTTTCTGAGATTGTAAATTATGATATATCAGGTGTTTAAATTATGTCATTAAGGTTAAATTACACAATAGGTTTAAGTAGTAGTGTTTACAAGATATTACATGCACATCTGTAATTAAGATAAATTATAAAAATAAGAAATAATATATATAAAAGGTGGTATTAAAATGACTTTGAGAAAAATAATAAAAGATAGAAGAGCTGTTAGTAACCAGCTAATTATTCCAGCAAGTGTCGGTATTTTTATATTAATAATCCTTGCAGCGTTAACAAACACGGTAACCATGAATCATTTGGAAGAACCAGTCGTTGAAAAAAAATTAATTGATCAGGAAAATCAGAAAATAATGAATTTTTTAACAGATCAAGGAGTTTCTTCAGATGGAAGTGATCAATGGTATGCAGATATACTAAAAGTAATTCCAAGCGAACCAGAAAGTGTTGGTTTAAAAATGAATTCAGATGATTTATCATTTGATATAGCTGAATTAACAGACAGTGAAACTCAACATATAAACCAAGCACCATATGCCCCGTCTAATCCATTTCCAGCTGATAATGAGGGTTCTGCTTCAACTGACTCAGTTCTGATGTGGGATTGTGATGATCCAGATATTGAAGATTTTGGAGATGCAATAACTTATACAATTTATATTGGTGAAAATAACCTTCCATCTTCTCCTACTGCATCGGATTTTACAACAGCTGAATATGATTTCACACTTGAGGAAGGTAAAACATATAAGTGGAAAGTTGTAGCAAAAGATAGTTGCGGCTTGGAAACAGAAGGCCCGGTATGGACTTTTTCAACTACTGCTCCTCCAGCCAATAATGATCCTGAACTTTCACCATTATCAAATGATGAAATAGGTAGAAATATAGATGGTACCTACACATTTAGCGCTACAGATGATGATGGAGATAATGTTAGAATTAGGGTCAATTGGGGAGATGGAACAGAAAGTGATTCTGGTTGGATAGCTGAAGGTTCAAATTATCAAGTTACAAATAAATGGCTCTCAGAAGACCTTTTTAATGTTCAAGTTAGTGTAACAGATGCCAATTCAGCAAGAGACTCAGGTGATTTTGATGTAAATGTTGTTAATAATCCTCCTAACATTGGTGGCATACATGCTCCCCCTGAGTTAGGTGTATACCAAGAATATGATAGTTTTGCATCATGGGCACTTGATCCCAACGAAGACCAGGTCAGATTTAGATTTAATTGGGGAGATTCAACAGGTAGTAGTTGGTGTGATTATGTAGATTCCGAAGAATGGAGTTATCCTTTTTCACATAGTTGGAGTTCGACTGGTACTTATACTATTACAGTTTTCTCAGAAGATGAATATGGTAGGCAAGATACTGATACTACTAGTATTTCAATAACTACGGATGATAACGATAGACTTCCCCAACAACCTTGTTGTTTTCCTGCTGGAACAAAAATATCTATGGCAGATGGTAGTTATAAAAATATTGAAAATATCAAAAGCGGAGATATTGTTTTATCTTATGATTTAGAAAAAGATAGATATGTTACAGCTAGTGTCTCAAACAAAATAATCAGGGAACGCGAAGCTGTTTATGATATAAACGATGGACTTTTGAGTCCAACTAATGATCATCCTTTATATGTCCGTAAATCTGATGGTAGACTAGGTTGGGCTGCAGTTGATCCAACAAAGTCTAAAGTTGCCTACAAAAATAGAGATTGTATGTCATTGGAATTAGGTGACAAGATTTTTAATGGTGCTGAATGGATTAATGTAGAATTAATTGAATGTAAACCTGGATTGATTACTACTTATACTTTTACTGTCTCTAAATATCATGTTTATTTCGCAAATGGGATACTTGTAAGTAATACAGTAGATTGTGATCCAAATATTTGGGAGGATGATGAGTGTTTTGTAGCTGGAACTTTAATTTCTATGTCAGATGGTAGTTATAAGCCTATTGAAACTATTGTTGTCGGAGATACTGTTTTGAGTTATAATTTTGATAAAGATGTTTTGGAAGGAAAAAAAGTTATTAAAACAATATCTCCTTATCATGACGATATTGTTGAATTTGTTTTCTCTAATAGTGTTTTTTCAAGACATACTTTTGATCATCCATATTATGTTTTAGGTAAAGGTTGGTCTTCTTTCAGACCAAGTTGGACTAAACGAAGATATAATATTGATACTGAGAAAATAGAAATAGGCGATATAGTTTTTACTGATAAGGGTGAAAAAGTTCAACTTGTTGAAATAAATACCCTAAATATGGGGTTAACAAAGACTTATAATTTCTATGTTGAGGAGAACCATAATTATTATGCTGACGGAATCCTAGTTCACAATAAAGATGACGAGGGAAATGCTTGGAGTTGTTTTCCTTCTGGTACTATGATTTCTATGGCTGATGGTAGCTATAAAGCTATAGAAAATGTGGATATTGGCGATAGCGTCTTAAGTTATGATTTTGGACGTGGTCGTAATATTGCTGCTAATGTTTTAGAACTTGAGGCTCCTATTAGAGATCATATGTGTAGATTGATTTTTGATGATGGTTCTGATTTGGAATTAACTGAAGAACATCCGGTGTATACTAGGGATGGTTGGAAATCTATCGATCCAACTTCAACTTTAGAGGAGAATCCTAATTTAAATGTTGGTAAGTTGATTATTGGTGATAGCGTATTATTCTCTGATTCTGAATATCAGGAGATAGTAAATATTGAAAGATGGGAGGAAATTATTCAAACTTATAATTTAAAATCTGTTGAGGGGTATCATAACTTTTATGCTGACGGAATCCTAGTTCATAATAAAGATGCCGATGAAGATACCCGATGCTGTTTTCCAGCTGGGACATTAATCACTTTGTCTAATAATAACACAGTTCCAATTGAAAAAATTAGGCGAGGACACAGGGTTTTATCCTATGATTTTGAAAAAGGAAACTTAGTTTCATCTAAAGTAAAATCTACATTAATGCCTGTTAGAGAAGGAGTGTACGATATAAATGACGGTCTTCTAAGTCCAACCTGCGATCATCCACTTTATGTTTATAAACCCGATATTGAGTATGAAGGTTGGGCTGCAGTTGATCCGATTTCAAGTATTAACTCTTATCCTAATAGAACTATTAAAAAGCTTGCAATTGGAGATATGCTTTTTACATTAGACGGCTGGATAGAAATAAAATCAATTGAATACCATCCTGGAAGGTTGATAACTTACACTTTAAACCTAGAAGAAAATAATCAATTTTTTGCAAATAATGTATTAGTCAGTAATGCAGAGTTTGCGTGTGAAGATGGTACAGATAAATGTTTCCTTGGTGGAACAAAAATTAAAATGGCTGATGGGACACTAAAAAGTATTGAAGATGTAAAAGTTGGAGATAAAATAGAAACATATGATGAATTGTCTGAAGAATTTACAACCGATGAAATCGTTGATGTATACCATTATACAGCAGATACTCTAAAATATATTGGTAATTACTATCTAAAAATTAACGAAAAGATACTAGTTACTCCAGATCATCCATTATACATTAACAATGAATGGAAACTAGCAGAAGATTTGGAGATAGGAGATGTCCTAACAAGTGGAGAAAACATTTATTCTATCGAAGAAATTCACGATCCTGTAAAAACATATAACCTTCATACAAAAACATATCATAATTACATAGTTGTATATGGAGATGAAGATCAATATGTTATAGCTCATAATGCAGATGATTACTATGTCGGTGGAAACGAAGAAGAAAGTGTCGATTCTGATGATTATCAGTCACTTATTTTAGACTGGAGAAAGGCACAAGCTCTAAAAAAACTTGATTATAATACAGTTAAAAACAGCATATTTGCATCAGATTATGATTTTATAATAAAGATAAAATCTCTTGATGGAGATGAAACCTATCTAGATTATCCATCAGAAGAAGATTTATCTATATCCTTAGATCAAGCAGATTATGTGAGCATACAAAAAGTAAATGCATTACTATGCGATCCAAACTCATACGAGTATTCACGATCCAGTGAAACCTACTATTTCTATGACTATGTAACACTTGAATTAAAGGTGTTATAAACTCAATTTTTTTCTTTTTTTACATTTAAAATGTAAATTAAAAATTCAATAATTTTATTTAGAACAGCTTAATATGATTATCTTAAAAACTGAATTTTAACAATTCTGTTAATAACAGGAATCTAATATGAAGAATAATAAAAAAGTACAAAGAAAAATTGCTAAAGAAAGAATTCAAAAACTTTTTTTACTTGCTGAAAAAAAAGCAAAAAACAATAATTTCAATCTTGCAGATAGATATGTAAAAATTGCAAGAAAAATCTCTATGAAATATCTTGTGCCAATTCCTAAAGAATATAAAAAAAGATTCTGTAAACACTGCTATTATTATCTTCTACCTTCAGTAAATTCAACCGTTAGAATAAAAAATGGTAAAATTATTATTTTTTGTAAAAACTGTAAAAAATACACGAGGATCCCCTATAGAAAATAATTATAAATCTGTTCCGTTATTTTTATATATAGTATCACTTATTAGCCTAATCTAATCTTTATATATTATATGGAGTAAAATTGTTATGACTACGGTTTATGAAGTACCAGCAAAAGAATTCATAGATGAAATATCAAAAAAACTAAAAAAAGATGATAATATCAAAATCCCTGAAGAAAATATATACTCAAAAACAGGTGTAAATAGAGAAAACTCGCCTAAACAAAAAAACTGGTGGTATACACGTTGCGCATCAATCTTGAGAAAAATATATATCAATGATACAATAGGCGTTGAGCGGCTAAGAACTGAATACAGCGGGAGACTAAACCGCGGCTCAAAACCACATAAAACACGCCCTGGTAGCGGATCAATTATTAGGCGAGCAGTTCAACAACTAGAAAAAGCTGGATACATAAGTAAGGTAAAAGGAAAAGGACGCATGCTTACATCAAAGGGCCGTTCTTTTATGGATAACACTGCACATGATTTATCAAAAAAATTATAAAATAATTACCCTAAGTTTAAAATATCACAAAAAACTATAGTTTGATTGAAAATATGGATGAAAAACTTGAAGAACTAAAGAAAAAAAAGTTACAAGAACTACAAAATCAAGCTAACCTTCAGGAAAACGTTGAAGGCCAAAATGCACAAAGAGACGAATATGAAAAACAAAAAAAGATGATCTTAATAAGTGCTCTTACACCAAAGGCAAGAGAGCGCCTTGGAAATATCAAGGTTGCAAGACCAGAAATCGCAGAGAATATAGAAAAGCAGCTTATAATGCTAGTTCAAAGTGGAAGACTTAAAAATAAAATAAATGATAAACAACTTCGGGAATTACTTTTCCGGATGATTCCTAAAAAAAGAGATATTAAGATTAAAAGAAAATAAGAGAAAGGTAGTAAAAATATGTCAACTCACAAACCATTAAGTAAAAAAATTAGGCTTAACAAGGCAACAAAAAGCAACAGGCGTGTTCCAGCTTGGATTATGATAAAAACAAACAGACGTTTCACTCGTCATCCAAAGACACGTAACTGGCGTAGAAACAAACTTAAAAAAAGCTAAAACGAAGGGTAGTAGAATATGGCAGAAGAATTGGAAAGAGTATTTGTAATACCACTTAAAAACAAAAATTTTAGATCAACAATGGCAGCTCCCACTGCTATAAAAAGAGTGAAAAAATATCTAACAAAACATATGAAAGTAGAGGAAAAAAATATATGGATTGATAGTTCACTTAATCAAAAAATATGGAGTAAAGGTAAATATAGGATGCCTAAAAAAATAAGGGTTAAAGCTGTTAAATTTGATGACGGTATAGTTGAAGCCTATATTCCTGAACTTGAATTTAAAAAATCACGTAGAGAAATACTACGTGAGGAAAAAGAAAAGAAAGCACCTATTCTTAGAAGAGAAGAAGAACTTGAAGAAGATGAAGCTGAAGCGGGTGCTGATGATTATGAAATTGCACCAGCTGCTGACGGAGATGTGAAAATCAAAAAGAAAAAACATAAAGAAGAAAAAACTGAAGAAAAACCTAAGGAAACTAAGAAAAAAGAAGAAAAGAAAGAAGAAAAGAAAGAAGAAAAGAAAGAAAAAAAGTCAAAAGAGAAAAAACAAGAGAAAACAAAAGAAAAATCTAAGAGAAAATCAAAAGAAAAACCTAAAAAGAAATCTAAATCAAAAAAGACCGATAAAACAAAAAAAACTAGTTCTAAAAAGAAAAAACCAGGTAAAAAAACTTCTTCTAAGAAAGAAAAATCAAAATAAATTTTCTTTCTCTTTTTATTTATTCAACTCTTTACAAAGTTAAACATAAGCTTTTAAAATCTAATTTGATAATAAGATTTATAACATGTAATTAATTCCTGTTTAAAAATAAGTTAAAGAAATCAGGTTAAATAAATATATCAAGGGGGAAAAATAAGTATTAATGAACCAGAAACCAGATTTGAATTAATGGATTTTAATGAAAATCCAAATGTTGGTGTGTATTGCAGAGCAAATGATAAGGTAGGTTTTATTCAAAAAAACCTTACTAAAAAGGATAAAAATAGAGTTACCACTGTTTTAGATGTTGATCTTATTGAGCTTAGTATATCTGATTCTTCTATTATAGGTAGTCTTCTTACTATGAATTCCACTGGTGCTGTTGTTTGTAATTTTATTGATAAAATATCCTTTGATTTAATTAAAAAACAGGGTATTGACCTTTGTGTAATTTCTGACAAATATAATGCAGCTGGTAATGATATTTTAGTAAATGATAAAGGGTGTCTTGTACATCCTGATATAAAGGACAAATCAATTAAAAAAATTGAAGAAACATTAAATGTACCAGCATGCAAGGGAACTATTGGTGGTCTTAAAACCGTTGGAATGGCTGCTGCTGTAACTAATAAAGGTCTTTTATGTCATCCAAAAGTTACTTCTGAAGAAAAAAAACTCTTAAAAAAAGTGTTTGATGTTCCTGTTATGATTGGTACTGTAAACCATGGAAGCCCTGTTATTGGAAGCGGTCTAGTTGCAAATAACAATGGAGCAGTTATTGGTAACCTTACTACTGGTATTGAGATGGGCAGAATTGAAGAAGCGTTAGGATTTTTATAAATAATAAACTGTTTTTTATAAAAATATTATTAATATATCACAAAATTTATAAACTATTGTTATATTATTAAATTGTAATTATAATATTGCGGTTGATAATATGACAAAATATAATTATAAAGAATTCAGTCCAAAAGATAAAAAGATAATAAAAGTCTTTACAGACTTAGGGATGCCTAGAAACCTTGCTAAAACTCTTATGTATATTTCAGATGCTGAGGAATGCAGATCCGCAGAAATTGAAAGAAATGCAAACCTTAGACAGCCTGAAGTAAGCGTTGCAATGCAGGAATTACAGAGAAGAGGCTGGGTTTCAAAAAAGGACTTAAAAAAGAAAGGTAAAGGCCGCCCAGTTCATTTATACAGATTAAAAGAACCAATAAATGATATTATTGAAGATTTTGAAAGTCAAAAAACACAAGAGATAAATCACATAAAAAAAGATTTAGATGAACTAAAAAATCTTATAGAAAGTAGATAATCAAAATATCATTTATTATCAATTTTAATGTAACTATCCTTATTATAACAATAAAAATTTAAATATCTGATTTTATTTCTTTTAACATATGTTAAAGAGGGATAGGAGCAGGTGAAAGATAAATATAAATTTTTTTCAATTGCAATTGTAATTTTTCTACTAATTATATTTGGAATATTTGTTTATACAAATAAACCAGTATCAAAAAATATAGAAGACCCTGAAATTTTTGAAAAAATGTAGTCGTTGAATTTTTTTATGGTGAAGAATGCCCAACCTGTAAACCATACAAACCAATTATAAATGAAACTGAAAAAGAATACAAAAATAATGAAAATGTAACAATAATCTGGAAGCCATCTGATCCAGGCATACACGAAGCTAATTTTTCAAAATGGCGTAGCTACAATTTTATAAGTTGGCCTTCTGTAGTAATTAAAAACGCAACTTTTTTTAATGAATCAAAAGAGGGTTATCAAAAATATATTACTCTATTAGATGGAGATGAATATTATAAAACCTGGGATTTTGAATATGATATTTACAAATTAACTTTTAAAAATATTACAAAATATATAGAGTGTCACTTAACTGGAAATTACAGTGATGATTCAAAAAATAATAAAAATGTTTCAGCTCCATCAGAGGTAAATACTATATTTGGAGAAATAAATCTAAAAGAGTTTTCTCTACCTGTTTTAACAATTATTTTGGGTGCAATTGATAGTGTAAATACATGTTCTTTTTTTGTATTATTATTTTTATTAAGTATTTTAATACATACTAAATCTAGAAAAAAAATGTTTTTAATCGGTAGTATCTTCATATTTTTCTCAGGTTTTATTTATTTTCTACTGATGGTTGCAATACTTTCAACCATACAGCTGATCGAATTAAGTATTATTTTTATATTAGCAGGAATAGTAGCAATAGCGTTTGGTGCTTTAAATATAAAGGATTTCTTTTATTTTAAAAAAGGACCAACCGCAAGTATTCCAGAAGGTAAAAAACCAAAAATATATAAACAGATGAGAAAGGTTGTAAAAATCAGTTCAATTCCCTCATTAATTGCTGCAACAATAATACTTGCTATAAGTGTTAATAATGTCGAACTTTTATGTTCATTTAATCTGCCTTTAATTTATACAAGTATAATTCTATCATACGATCTTTCTTTTATAGAATATTATACGTTTATACTCTTTTATAACATTGTCTATGTTATTCCACTGATTCTAATAGTATCAGGATTAATAATTACTTTGGGTAGATGGAAACTAAGTGAATTCCAGGGTAGAGTATTAAAATTATTTTCAGGTCTTATGCTATTTTTCTTAGGTGAAACTTTACTTATATATCCAACAATTTTAGAGGATGTATTTATAGCATTATTTATCCTTTTGATCTGTGTTGTTTCTACTTTTATTATAAGTTTTATTTGGAAGATTGGAGAAAAATCACAGACCACTTAAAAATTTATTTTAACATTTTGAAATTTTAACAGAATACTCTTATATATCATTTTTTTCAGAGTTTTATAACAATTGGGAGTTTGATAAAGATGAAAGAATATAAAGAAGAGATATATGAAAATCCTTCTCTTTTAGAAGTATTTAGACAAGGCGATAGAGTAAAACAAGTCTATTATGATCCAAATGGTTATGAGCGAATATATTCAGGTACTATTGTAAATATTAAAAAACATTGTATGGCCATCCATTGGGATTATGTTAATGGCAATCCTAGTTCAGATATGCGTGAGATTTATTGTGTTTTTCACATAAGTGAAGTATTTAATGGAGATGAATACTACTCGCCTATTACTAAAGAAGAATAGTAATCTTCGAAATTTTAAAAACATTAGAATCCATATTTTTTATGAGCATTACCTATAGGTAAAATTTCTGCGATACGGACCTGTTTTTCCCCTTCTAATATTGAATAAAAAACTGTCCATGTTCTACCTATATGCATACGATAACGCTTTTTTCCTCTTATTGGTAGTTTTTCTTTATCTCCAGTCCCTCTACCCGGGTAAGGATTATCCTCTAATTTTTTTAGATTTTTAATAATAATTTTAGAAGTTTTCTTATCCATATAAGAAATTATTTCTTTGATTTCAGGCGTAATAAAAACCTTATATTTCATCTAAAGCCACTAGATCTTCTTCTTTACTTTTTTCAACTTTTTCCATTTTTTTCATAAGGTTTATTCTATGATAGATTTTTAACATTTTTCTAAGCAAGCTATCATATGTTTCGCCTGCTTCTTTGGTTTTTCCTAATTCCTTCCAAACTGTTTCAGATACAGGAATATGCTTTGTCATTGTCATGTTAAATATTTATAATATTTATAATATTTAAAATTTATGTTATGGTTCTATACATGAGTATATTAAATCAGTAAATGTCAATATCTAAAAAATGATTTTTTCATAAATTTATTGATGTTATTCTTAAAAATTAGTTTTTTACAAAAAATAAAACCGATTGGCATCAAAAAGTAACTTTTATAAGTTAAAATTAATTGACCCCTTACAATATATAGAATAATTTGGGGTTAATTAGTTCATGGCCACTTATGATCAGAAAAAACTAGAAACAAAATGGCAAAAAAAATGGCAAGAAAAAAAGATTTATCATTTTGATTTTGATAGTAAAAAAAAGCCATATAGTATCGATGTTCCTCCTAGATATGCATCTGGGCCTTTACATGCCGGCCATGCTGTACATTATACTCACATTGATTTTGCAGCCCGCTATAAGCGTATGCAAGATTATAATGTTTTTTTCCCCTTATGCTTTGATGTAAATGGAATACCAATAGAAGAAAGAGTAGAAAGAAATCTAGGAATAACAAGAAAAGACATTGATAGACACAAGTTTACAAAACTCTGTAGTGATTTTGCAGATAAAAATATTGACACAATGAAAAAGCAATTCATAATCCTTGGAGAAAGTATGGATCCAAGTATATACTATCAGACAGATGCAAAATACTACAGACGTGTTACACAAATTTCTTTTATAGAATTATTTGAAAAAGATTTAATTTATAAAGGAAAATTTCCTGTGAATTGGTGTCCTAGATGTATGACTGCTATGGCAGATGCAGAGGTTACCTATTCTGATAGAAAAACAAAATTAAATACAATTAAATTTTATTTTGATAAAACTCCTTCAGAACAAGTTTTAAAATACCATGGAATTGGAAAAGATAAAAAAGGAACATACATAGAAATTGCAACAACAAGGCCTGAAATGCTTCCTTCTTGTCAAATTGTAGCCGTGCATTCCACAGATGAAAGAGCGCCATGGCTTGTTGATAAAGAACTCATTGTTCCAATTTTTAACAAAAAGGTGAAAATTGTTGAGGATGATGCAGTAGACCCTGATTTTGGAACAGGTATTGTAATGATTTGTACAGTAGGAGACAAAGAAGATCTAAACTGGGTATTCAAATACAATCTACCAATAGAGATGAGCATCGATGAAGAAGGAAAAATGACTGAGATTTGTAAAAAATATCAAGGTATGAAGATTAAACAGGCAAAACAAGCGATAATTGATGATTTAAAAAAAGAAAACATTCTTATCAAGCAAGATTCTCTTGAGCAAAGTGTAGGTGTATGCTGGCGTTGTAAGACACCTGTAGAGTTTGTTAATGCGGAACAATGGTTTTTAAAAACTACTGATTTTAAAAAGCTAGTACTAGAAAAAAGCGATGAGATGAACTGGTATCCAGAATATATGAAAGTGCGCCTTACTGAATGGGTAAACAGCCTTGAATGGGACTGGGTTATATCTCGTCAGCGTTATTTTGCAACACCAATTCCTTTATGGGAATGTAAAAAATGTGGAAAAGTTGTTATTGCAAAAAAAGAGCAATGCTATGTTGATCCAACAATTGATAGTCCACCTGTTAAAAATTGTCCTGATTGTGGTGGTGAACTAGTTGGATGCGAGGATGTTTTTGATACCTGGATGGATTCAAGTATTTCACCTTTATTTAATACATTTTGGAATCGAGATGAAACTAAATTTAAAAAAATGTATCCTATGAGTCTTAGACCTCAGGCACATGATATAATAAGAACCTGGGCTTTCTATACAATTCTCAGATGTTCGTTGTTAACTGATGAGAAACCTTTTGAAAATATGATGATGGGTGGATTTATTTTATCTGAAGATGGTACACCTATGCATGCAAGTCTTGGAAATGTAATAGACCCATTAAAGATTATAGATAAATATGGATCTGATGCTTTTAGAAGTTATGCTGCTAGTTGTGCTCTGGGTGAAGACAATCCTTTTAGAAAAAAAGATGTAATTAGAGGAGTAAAACTTCTTAGAAAAATATGGAATGTACAAAATTTCATATCAAATGTGATATCAAATGAGAAACCAGAAAAAACTGATTTAATCGATGTTGATAAATGGATTCTTACAAAGTTTAGTAGATTAGTTAAAAAATGCACAAAACAGATGGATAGATTTGAGTATAGTCAAACTATGAAAGAAATTGAGTACTTCTTATGGCATGAACTAGCTGACCATTATATTGAAATGGTTAAATCAAGTATTTATGAAAACAAAAACATAGACAGTATCAAGTATACTTTGTATAAAGTTGGACTTGGAACATTAAAACTTTTTGCACCATTTTTTCCTCATATAACTGAAGAGTTATATCATATATGTTATAAAAATTTTGAAGAAGATGAAAGCATCCATCTATCAAAGTGGCCAGAGGAAATCTTAATTGATAAAGAAAAAGAAAGAGGAGGAGAGATTCTAAAAAAATATATTTCAGAGATTAGATCTTATAAAAGTAAAAAAGGAATTCCTCTTAATTCAGAGATTAATGCGGTTGCAACATATGCACCTAAAAAAGTTATTTCTAGCATAAAAGATAACAAAGATATTGTTAAATCAACTTTGAAATATCCTAAGGGCCATAAACTTAATGTTGGAAAACCAGATGTTGAAGAAAAAATAACTAATATAAAACCTAATTATTCAAAGATTGGGCCCACCCTTAAATCTGAAGCAAAAAAACTTGTTAAATTTATAAATGAAAAAGAAGAATATATCATTAATAGACTCGAAAATAATAAAGATATAAAAATTTCAGAAATACCAGATATTTCTACAAATAAGAAAGATATGCTATTGAAAAATAATTATATAAAAATCAAAAAAGAAATTCTTTTAAAAGGAAAAAAACACAACCATATAATAAATTTTGATGATTTTTATTTAGAAATTAAAGACTAAATTTTTTGTTTTTCTCGATAGATATTTAAATGTGGTGTTAATTTAGCCCCCCGTGGTGTATTATGGTTCATGAAAAATATCAGGATAAAGAAGTAAAAATAATGAATCGATGGATTGTTGTTATAGGTGCAATTATGATTCAGGTCGCACTTGGTGCAATTTATGCATGGAGTGCATTTGCAACTCCTCTAAAAGGCGTTCTAGGAAACGCTAAAGTTGAAGCAATTGTTAGTGAGTTTGCTTTTACTGCAACTGAAACACAAGCAATTTTTGCAGCAGGTCTTGCAACATTTGCGATATTTACAATAATAGGCGGAAGGCTTTCAAAAAAGTATGGTCCGAGAAATATCGCGCTTCTTGGAGGTGCACTGCTTGGCTTAGGATATATAATTGCTAGTTTTGTAGGTGCAAGCTTTGTTTTGAAATTAATTTCTCTTGGAATAATTGGAGGAGCTGGTATTGGTCTAGCATATGTTGTTCCTATTTCAGTTGGTGTTAAGTGGTTTCCCGATAAAAAAGGACTTGTTTCTGGTCTTGCAGTAGCTGGATTTGGTTTTGGTGCATTTATCTGGATACTTCTTGCAAATCCACCTAGTATACTAGGTTTTAATGGATTAATAACTCAACAAGCAGGAAAATTTGCTTATACAATTGCAAATGTAGATATGGCTTTTAGAATATATGGAATATTATTCTTAGTACTAGTTATAATTGGTTCATTAGTAATGGTATATCCTCCAAAAGGTTGGAAGCCAAAAGGCTGGAAACCTTCAAAAGAAGAGGAGGATAACGAGAAAAAGAAATCTTTGATGCCAAAACAGATGCTTGGGACACGACAGTTCTATTTACTATGGATGATGTTTTTGATTGGTGCTCTTGCTGGTCTAATGGTTATTGGTAATATCAAGATATTTGCAGAAGGTGCAGATGGTTTTCAAAGATTTGGTTTTAGTCAGGTTGATGCTGAGAGCTTTGCAATAATTGGTGCTGCAATATGTCTACCTATTTTCAATGGTCTCGGTAGAATAATTTGGGGAAAAATATCAGACAATATTGGGCGTAAAAGAGCAATTATCACAATGTGCATATTCCAGGGTATAATGATGTTAGCATTTTATTATACAACTGTGAATCCTTTGTTTTTCTTTGTTGCAGCTGCACTTATAGGATTTAACTTTGGTGCAAATTTTGCTTTATTTCCAGCGGCAACAGCGGATAGTTTCGGATCAGAAAATGTTGGTTTGAACTATGGTTTTGTATTCACTTCTTATGGCATAGGGGGAATTGTTGGTCCAATTCTTGCTGGAATGGTAAAAGATGCTGGTTTAAGTTTTCTATATGCTTTTATCCCAGCAGCAGTTCTTTGTTTTATTGCCGCAGGCCTAGCATTGTTATATAAACCTACTGTTAAATCATCATAATTTTTTCTTTTTTTTATATGAAAAATATAAGATTTGAAGAAATATTAAAATCTCTTGCTGATGGTAATTCGTCCTATATAAATAGTAACAAACATGAATTTGAAAAGCATATTTCAGGTCAAAAACCAATAGCTATTGTTTTAACTTGTTCTGATTCAAGAGTTATTCCAGAATATATACTTAACAAAAAAATAGGTGAACTTTTTGTTATAAGAGTCGCAGGTAATGTAGCAATGGATTACTCTGTTATAACTTCAATTGAATATGCTGTAAGTCATCTCCAAACGCCTATTCTTTTATTTCTTGGACATACTAACTGTGGTGCTGTTAAAGAGGCTCAAAAGTCAGGCAATGGATATCCTCTACTTGACGAAATTATAAAAGGTTTTAATTTAGATAAAGACCCTGTTATTGGAAATCTCAAATATCAATATAAAATGATATTTAAGAGAAGTAAAATTGTGAACAAAGCATTTTTGGAAAAAAAATTAATTGTAAAACCTGCGATTTATAAATTAGAGACGGGTAGAGTTGAATTTCTAGATTTCGATTAATTGATAATTGAGTGACCCTAAACCTATTTCCTCACCATATTTTATTTGTTTTTCAGGATCGACATTATTTTCTTTTTTGAAAAGATTTGGTTTTATATCATTTACTAAATCAAGACTTGCCTTGTCAATAGCTACAGGATCATCAGATATAAGATAGCCTATATCAGGACATATTATAGGTCCAGCGAATGGATCACAGTCACATCCTTTAGCTATTCTTTTAAGTTCATTTAAATAAATAACATTTTTATCTTTAGTTACAGCCATTGCAGCACATGCCAAAACATATTGAAAATCAGCATCTTGATAATCAAGACCACCAAATTCACAGTTTTCAACACATACTCCGCATCCAAAACATTTAAAATTACTAATTTTCCATTTATCTTTTTTAACTTTTATAGCATTAAAAGGACATACTTCAGCACAAACACCACAAAAAGTACATTTATCTTTTTTATATATTGGTTTACTACTGTTGTGTATTTCAATTTTTGTTTCTTTAGTAACACCGCCCATTCCAAAGTTTTTTATTGCACCACCAAAACCAGTAGCGTTATGGCCTTTTACATGGGTAAAAGCAAAAATATTCTTGGAATCATACAGATGATCGGCTACCTCAAATTTTCTCCCTTCTATTTCAACATTTTTTCCAGAATCATCAATTACTACATTACACCCAATTTTTTTTTTACTAAAACCATGTAATCTTGCTACTTTTTCGTGCCCTCCTTTAGTATGCCTTGGTGCCTTATAGGCAACTGTGGTATCAAATAAATAGGGTTTCATATCATATTTTTTTATTCTTTCTACAACATATTTTACATCCTTAGCTCTTGGAAAATATTTATTTTTAACTTCACCCATATGAAGTTTAACTGGCACTTTTTTATCTTTAAAACTTTTTAAATTAAAATTCTCAAGGGCATCTGATAGCTTTTTCATATCTGTAAAAAATACTACTTTTTTCATCCTATTTTTTTCTCCCATTTCTTTAGTTTTAAAACAGAGCTTAGACTTCCGCCTTTTTTTATTTCTTCACGTATTCTATTTTCATGTTCTTTTACATCTATTGATCTATTTGCAATTTCAGTTGCAATCTCTTTTGGCACAACAACCACTCCTGAATCATCCCCTATTATCCAATCACCTGTTCTAACAGTTTGTTCTCCACATTTTATCTCTGAACCTATTTCACCAAATCCTTTTGGTTCACCAGCGTTTGGTGAAATATATTTGCTAAATACTGGGAAATCTATTTTGATTATATCATCATGATCTCTAATTGCTCCATTAATTACTACACCAGAAAGACCCTTTTGTTTAGCACTCCAGGTGGCTAGTTCTCCCCAGATGGCTGTTTTTCCATCATTTACATCTATTACAAGTACATTTCCTTTTTTTGCCTTATCTATTGCTTCAACTGGTTTTGCCCAGTCTCCATCTATTGTTTTAACAGTTAGTGCACGTCCTACCATATGATAACCTGTTTTTACAGGTCTTATATCTTTCATAGCGCCTTCTCTATGCATAGCATCTGATATATTTGGCGTTGAAACAATTGAAAAAGCTTTTTTCAATTCTTTTTTATCATATTTTTTAAAAAGATTGCTCTTTTGTGGTTTTTTTTCTTTAATTGCTTTTTTTATTTGTCTTGTCGCAAGTTTTACATTCTTTGCTTTTGTGATTGCTCCACCAACTATTATTATACTTGCATCGTTTTTTACAAAATCAGCTACTGTCTCACTATTTATTCCTCCTGCAACGGCAACAGGAATTTCTGTTTTTTTAATAATTTCTTTAAGTGTTTTAAGAGGTGTTTTTCCTATCATCTGTTCATCTATACCAGTATGTATACATAGATAATCTATACCAATTTTTTCTAGTTCTTCTGCTCTTTTTATTTTTTTGTTTACACCTATTAAGTCAACCATTATTTCTGTACCATATTTTCGTGCCGATTTTATAGAATCTATTATTGTTGAATTATGTGCTGCGCCAAGTATTGCTATTATATCTGCACCGGCTTTACTTGCCATCTCTGTTTCAAATGCACCTGTATCCATTGTTTTCATATCTGCAACAATTGTTTTATCTGGGAATTTTTCTCTTAGTTTTCTAATTATTTTCATTCCTTCGCTTTTTATTAAAGGCGTTCCTGCCTCTAAAAAATCAGCTCCCCCTTTTACCGATTCGTCTGCAATTTGTATTGCTCTATGTTCATTTAAGAGATCTAATGCTACTTGTAGAACAGTTTTCATCAAAAATGGAATAAACAACTCGTTATATAAAAGATGGTGCTTATTTTGCTTTAGTAAAATTTCCAGTTTTTCCACAGGAATCAATTAGATTCCATGGACCAGTTGTAATACCCATTAGATTTTCTTTTTCTAGTTGCATTTCTTCTAATCCTTTTATAATAAATACAAATAATCCTTCTGTTTTATTATTTTTATGAACTTTTACATAACCATAGGATATATTATTGGGATCAATATCCTTTTCCACTGATATAATGCTGCCCCCTCCATCTAGAAAACTATACCCTGGTATATTTTGTTTATTTGAATACCAATCAACTATATCTGAAACACTTGTATCTGTAACATAAAATGTTTTATTAAGTTCTGAACTTACATTCATGATATTCCATATTGTCTCATTTTTGTATGTCGTTTCTTCTGCATTTGGATGCAAAGGATAGGTTATCTTTACGTTTGTATTTTGATTATTTTTATCTTCATAACATCCAGATAGCGCTAAAGTTAATACTAAAATTACAATAGAAATTATTGTTAAAAATTTATTTTTCATAATCATTCTCACCTATTCTGAAATCAAAATAATTATTTATTTTATTAAATTTTTTATAATCATTAGTTTTATATCTGTTTATTCATTTTAAGATGATTATATGAATAATAAACCTATCAAATTCCATAGAAAATCAAATGAAAACTTTGATGATTTAATAAAAAAACTTGAACTACAAGCACTTGAAACATCAGAGGAAAGACTCCCGCTTTATCTGGAGGCTGGTTTAAAAGATGCTGAGCTTGTTTTGGATGTAGGTTGTGGTTCTGGAATTGTTACTAGAGATCTTGCAATTCTTACTAAAGGAAAGGTAATAGGTGTTGATAGTTCTAAAGATATGATAAAGGTTGCAAAAAAAGTACTAAAAAATTTTGATAATGTCGAACTTTTATATAATAAACCGGAAAAACTCGAGTTTGATAATGAAACCTTTGATATTGTTACCTGTAACCTTGTTTTAATGTGGTCACAAAATCCACAGAATCTTGTAAAAGAAATGGCTAGAGTTACAAAGAAAGGTGGTGTTGTTCTTGCATCTCTTGAACCTGATTATGGTGGTAAACTTCATTATCCTGAAGATCAAAAAGTAGATCCTATTTTTGCAGGTGAAGCCATAAAAAATAGGGGTGGTGATCCACATATCGGTAGAAAACTTCGTGCCTTGTTTGTAAGAGCCGGTCTTAAAACTAAGATAGGTATTGGAAATAACCGTATATGGAGTTGTGAAGAGGATAAAGACTATTATCTTCATGCTCGTGATTTTTATATTAAAGCATTAAAAGAAGCAGGTCTTACTCAAAAAGAAATTGATAGATGGGAATACGATTATCTAAAATCGCTTGACGAAGGGGTTCAACTCAATTTTTTCCCACAATTTTATGCAATCGGACAAAAACCATAGGTTTTAAAACTAATTTTTATTTATCTTTTAAACTGATATGTCAGCAGAAATTATTGATGGTCGAAAAATAGCAGAAAACATACGTAATAATGTTTTACTTGAAATAAAAAAACTTTATAACAAATATGATATAAAACCAAAAATCGCATCTATTATCATAGGTGAAAACAAAGAATCAAATCTTTATTTAAAACTTCGCGATATGGCATGTGAAAAGGTTGGAATTAAATCTGTACATATACCTTTTTCATCAAACATTTCAGAAAAAGAAGTTGTTGAAAAAATAAAAGAGTTAAATTCTGATAGAAGCATTCATGGTGTCTTAATTCAGATGCCAGTACCCACTCATATTTCAAAAACAAAACTTTTTGAAACGCTTTCTCCAAAAAAAGATGTAGAAGGCTTTACACCTGAAAATATGGGGAGACTCTTGATTGGAGATGAGTTTATAGTTCCCTGTACTCCACTCGCTGTAATTAAAATATTAGATCATGAAAAAATTGATTTGAAAGGTAAAGATGTTGTTATTGTAAATCATAGCACAGTTGTAGGAAAACCGCTTTCTGAACTTTTTTTAAATAGAGATGCATCAGTATCAATTGTACATGTTTTTACTAAAGATCTTTTTAGTTATACAAATAGAGCAGATATTTTAGTTTCTGCTTCAGGAGTCCCTCGTTTAATAAAAAAAGCACATATTAAACCAGAATGTTTTGTGATAGATGTGGGAATAATAAAAACAGATAAGGGAGTAACAGGTGATGTAGAATTTGATGAAGTAAAAGAATTAGCTTCTAAAATTACACCTGTTCCAGGGGGAGTAGGGCCTATTACTGTTGCTTGTTCTCTTTTAAATATGCTTAAAACTTATAAGAAGGTCATTAGGAGATAAAAAAGAGATGAACAAATTTCATTTTGTTTCAGTTTTCTTTTTTATTTTATCAATTATTTTTTTTATCATTGGTTTTAATTCTGGTAAGGTTGAAGGCGGTATTTTTATTATTTTTCCATTTGTAAAAGGTTCTGGATTAATAGGATTCTTAGGAGTTATTTGTTTGTTTCTCTCTTTTATATTTTTTATGTTTGGTTTTAGCTATGATATTAATAATAAATTAAATTATTTTGAAAATAAGGATAAAAAAATTAGAACTAAATCTTCTAAAAAATTTGGAGGAATTGTTTTTATTGGGCCTATTTTAATTGTATTTGGATCTAGTCTAAAAATGATTATTTTTGTTTTAATTATTGTTCTAATAGTTTTACTAATTGGTTTTTTTATGCTTCACTTTTACTAAATGTGTAACTTCCAATACTCATCATTATAACACATAGTACAAACACAATAGCCAAATCATAAAGTGGTGCTAAAACATTTGCTTTTGCAATTAAACTTCCTCTAAGTCCATCAACCATATAAAACAATGGATCAAAATATGCTATTGTTTGAAGCGTAGGATTTGTAGAGACTGGAAAAAAGGCTGATGATAAAAAAAGAAGCGGCATTATTACTAGATTCATGATCAATGGAAAAGACTGGAAATCATTCATTTTTGATGCTAGGATAAGTCCGAAACCCACTGCTGTAAAAGCAATTAAAACCATAAATATAATACCAAGTATAAGTCCAACGGGTCCTGAAATAGGAGTTCCTAGGCCTATTGCTATAAATAGAATTATAAAACCCTGAATTAACGCAACCGTTGCTCCTCCTAGAGTTCTACCAATTATTATTGACATTCTACTAATTGGTGCGACAAGTAATTCTTGTAAGAATCCAAATTGTTTATCCCATAATACTGATATTCCTGTAAACATCGAAGAAAAAATAATTGACATTGTAATAATTCCTGGTGCAAAGAAATGGATGTAATCAATATTCACACCGGGAATACTTATCTGTCTAAAGCCAGATCCAAGAATAAATAAAAATAAAAGTGGCTGTACAATAGTTACAACAAGTCTACTTTTTGATCTGAAAAATCTTTTCATCTGTCTAAGCCACATAATGTATATAGCTTGAAATTCAACGTTTTTAATCATAACTTATCTCCTAAACCGAGGTGGGATGAAATCATTTTTTGTTTCTTGATCTCTAATGTTTCTTCCAGTATATGATAAAAATACATCATCAAGAGTAGGCTGCCTAACAGTTATGCTTTTAATTTTAGTATCAATTTTTTGAGCAATTTCAACTATAATTGGTATTTTTTCATCGCCTTTTTCAACCCCTATAGTTAAATTTGAATCATGTTTCTCTGTTTTTTTAACCCATTTCTTTTTTTCAAGTTCTTTTTTTAGCTTATTCATATCTGTTGAAACAATAGTTATAACATCGTTTCCAATTGATTTTTTGAGATTATTTATTTTATCCATAACAAGAATTTTACCATGGTCTATTATTCCAATACGTTTACATAAAAAATCTGCTTCATCCATGTAATGAGTGGTTAGAAAAATAGTTGTTTTTTCTTCTTTATTCATTTTTTTGATATATTTCCATATAGCACGTCTGGTTTGTGCATCAAGTCCAAGGGTTGGCTCGTCAAGAAATAAAACGGTTGGATAATGCATTAGACCACGAGCTATTTCAAGTCTTCTCTTCATTCCGCCAGAATAATTTTTTACAAAAACATCTTTTTTATCAACAAGATCTACAAGTTTAAGCACTTCATTTATTCTTTGCTCGCGTTTTTTTCTTGGTATTGCATACATTCTTGCATGGTACTCAAGGTTTTCTTTTCCAGTTAGTTCGGTGTCAAGAGCTGGTTCTTGAAAGACAACGCCAATATTTTTTCTAACATTATCTCTATCTTTTTTAATATCATGATTTGCAATTTTTGCAGAACCATATGTAGGATTTAATAAAGTTATAAGCATTTTTATGGTGGTAGTTTTACCTGCTCCATTTGGTCCTAAAAATCCAAATATTTCTCCTTTTTCTACTGTGAAACTGATGTTATCTACAGCAGTTAAATTTTTGAATTTTTTTGTTAAATCTTTTGTTTCAATTATATTAGTTATTTTTTTTCCACCTTTGAGTTATTTTGATTTTTGAAATATAGCTTATATTAATAAAAGTAACTTATTTAGCAAAGATTTTTTATCTTACAATTTTATGATGTATTCTCATAATGGATTTTTACAATGAAATAATTGATTTAATTCTCCTAGGAAAAATAAATTCAAAAGAAGAACTTCATAAGAAAAAAATGAAGTTATGTAAAAAATACAATCTTTCTGATATACCTAGTGATAGTAATATTCTTGAAAAAATTCCAGATGATATATCAGGCGGAGAAAAAGATATACTTTTATCGGTTTTAAGAAGAAAATCCATGCGTACTATGTCTGGAGTGGCTGTAGTTGCAGTTATGACTAGTCCTGCTGATTGCCCACATGGATTATGCATACCTTGTCCAGGTGGACCTAAAAACAATTCTCCACAAAGTTATACCGGTTATGAACCAGCAGCAATGAGAGCATCATTAAATGATTTTGATCCTTACAACCAAACAAAAAATAGGTTAGGGCAACTTAAAGCAATAGGTCACTCTGTTGAAAAAATTGATTTTATTATAATGGGTGGTACTTTTACAGCTAGATCTCCATACTACCAGGAATGGTTTGTAAAAAGATGCTATGATGCTTTAAATGGTTGTAATTCTAAAAATTTAGATGAAGCAAAAAAAATAAATGAAAAAGCAGAGTCACGTTGCATCGGTCTTACTGTAGAAACCCGTCCTGATTGGTTTCGACTTAGGCATTGTGATATGAGCTTAAATTGGGGTGCAACTAGAGTTGAGCTTGGAATTCAAACTGTGTTTGATGATATTTTATACAAAATGAAAAGAGGTCACACTGTTACTGATTCTATAAGAGCTACAAAGATTGCTAAAGACAGTGGATTCAAGGTATGTTACCATCTCATGCCAGATCTGCCTGGATCGGATAATAAGCGCGACATTGAATCATTTAAAACAATCTTTGATAACCAAGATTTTAAACCAGATATGTTAAAGATTTATCCAACTTTAACTGTCAAAGATACAAAATTATATGATTTTTGGAAAGAAAAAAAGTATAAACCTCTTTCAACAGAAGAGGCTATAAAACTTATTTCAAAAATAAAGACAATTGTCCCTGAATGGGTAAGGATTCAGAGAATACAGCGCGATATACCTGCTCAATATATAGATGCAGGAGTTAATAAAAGCAATCTAAGGCAATTAGTAAAGAAATATATGAACAAAAATAAACTAGAATGCAGGTGCATTCGTTGCAGAGAAATAGGTCACAAATTCTTAAAAGAAGATATACAAATAAAAGACGATGATATCATATTTGATACAAACTTCTATAATGCTAGTGACTCTGAAGAAGTCTTTATTTCACTTGTTTCAAAAAAATATGATGCATTATTAGGTTACCTTAGACTCAGAGATATTAAAAATTCCCATAAATATGAACTACAAAAAAATCCCTGTATGATAATACGTGAATTAAAAGTTGTAGGAAGAGAACTATCAATTGGAAAAAAAACAAAAAAAGAAATTCAACATAGAGGATTTGGAAAAGAACTAATATCTGAAGCTGAAAGAATATGTAGGGAAGAATTTGACAAAAAAAATCTGAGTGTTTTAAGTGGGATAGGAGTAAAAGAATACTATAGAAAACTTGGATTTAATGATAATGGTTTCTATTTAGAAAAAAGATTATAGATAACACTATAATACTAGTTTTTATTACAATTTTTCATGAAGATTCAAACACAATGTGTTCCATGTCTCTTAAAAAGAATTATTTTTGAGTCAGAGCAAAGTACAAGTGATAAAAATAAACAAACACAGGCTATAAAAAATGCTTGCAAAGCATTATCTGATCTTTACAATCCTAATAAATGCAGTGCTAGTATTGCTACAAAAGTACATAGACTTGTATATAACACACTTGATGATAATGATCCCTATAAAGAATTAAAGAACCAGTCTAATTATTATGCAAAAAAACTAGTTTTAGAAATTGAAAATTTAATAGAAAAATCAAGCGATCCACTTAAAACCAGCATGATTTCTAGTATTGTAGGAAACATGATGGATTTTGGAATAGCTGGAGCAAGCTCTAGCCCAGATAATTTAGTTGAAATCTTTGGAAAAACAATTGAAGAAGGACTTTTTTATGATGATTATAAAAAAATTGATAAAATTCTTTCTAACTCTAAAAAAGTTATTCTTTTTACTGATAATTGTGGTGAAATTGTTTTTGATAAAATATTATGCAGGGAGCTAAAGAAAAAATATCCAAATGTTTTTTTAACACTTGTTGTAAAAGGTGAGAGTGTTTTATCAGATGCAACTATGGATGATGCAATTGAATTTGGTTTTGATGAAATTGTTGATGAAATTTTAACAACTGGTTGTTTTGCTGTAGGTGTTGATTTCAGTAAAATGCCAGATGAACTAAAAAAATCTTTAGACGAATCAAATTTATTAATATGTAAAGGCATGGCTAACTATGAATCTTTTTCTGAAACAGATTACAAACCCATAGCTTATCTTATGAGAGTTAAATGTAACGCTATAGCACATTCTATTGGTGTAAAAGAAAACACAAACATTATAAAATTATATAATTAAATTGGAACTATTCCATATATTTCAAGCCAAGATTGTATTGCTGTGAATATAAACTGTATTGCTATAGCAACAGTTAAAAGCCCCATAACACGAGTAAATGCATCCATTCCTTTTTTTCCAAGTCCTTTTATCACATATGTTGATGATAAAAATACAAAATAGGTTATAACCATAGTTAATAAAATGGCAGCTATTGCAATAATTATAGCTATTATCCATGGAAAATTGTATGGTTGCGATGTTAAATTTTTCATGTTTACAATAGTAACAGTTATTGCACCAGGGCCTGCAAGTGAGGGCATTGCAAGTGGAACTATTGCATAATCTGCTTTTTGTTTTTTACCAGGTGGGCTTTCACCGAATTGTTGCCCACGTCTAGTCATATCAAGCCCTACTATTGCAAGTAGTATTCCACCGGCGATTCTAAGTGAATATATTTCTATTCCTAGATATTCTAATATTATTGATCCTGCAAAAGCAAAAATAATTAAAAGTATTGCAGAATATTTAGAAGCGTTTTTTGCAAGAATCTTCCTATCTTTCTTTGAGTAATTGGTTGTAATTGAACTAAATAATGCTAAGGTTGATGAGGGATTTACTATTATGAATAATGGGATAAATATTGCTGGGAAAACTGCTAAATAATCTATAATGGTTATCATGTCTAACTAGTTTTAAATAAATTTGTTTTTAGCGTTTTTGTTCCAATGGGAGTCTAGCTATTTTTTTACTTGAGCCGCATTTTGGGCAGGTAAAATATTTTTTATCTTTTTTCTTTCCATTTTTTGGAACCATATAATTATTATCTTTTTCATATCTAATGTAGATTCCTTTATCTATTTCTTCTACCCAGTCTTCTTCACAGTTTCTGCATAGTAATCTTACTTCAAATGTTTCTTCCTCTTCTGGTTTTTTTTTGGCCATTTTTTTAGCACCTTATCATTTTTATTTTATTTGATTGTTATAATATTTTCGGAATGTAAAAGGGTGATTGCAGTTCTTATATATAAATACAAATGATTAACTGTAGGCTTCTTATTTTTTCTTGAATTATCCTTTTTTTTCTAATTTTTTTAAAATATGTTTCATATTTTTAAATAAACTTAGTATAATTTTGAATCGTTTTTTCTATAGTAGGTCCACAAATATTCTTAGCCATTACTCTCAAAAGCAAGAAAGCAATTAAACTCTAAACTTTTTACATCAAAAACGAATTTAATCTTATATGCTTACTATATAAAGCCTAGACAAAATTGGTTTTCTTTACAAAAATATGCAACAAAAAAACAAATCTGTAAAAGGTCTTTTGTGTTATTAAGTAAATACTCTTGGAATTTTTTAACAACACCTATATATCAAATATTTTTTAAGCTGTATTCAGATACAAAATTTATATAATAAAAAATTAAGGTAGATGATTATGGGGGAAAGTCGAGAACATTGGAACAGTAAACTTGGTTTTATTTTAGCAGCAGTCGGATCTGCGGTTGGTATCGGCAATATCTGGAGATTTTCCTCAGTGGTAGGACAAAATGGTGGCGGTGCATATCTAATCCCTTATTTTCTTGCAGTAATCGCTTTTGGACTTCCATTAATGATCCTTGAACTATCTATCGGAAGACATTTTCAAACCAATGTTGTCTCCGCGTTTAGCAAGATTAAAAAGAAATTCAGGTTTGTTGGATGGCTTATCTTTATCTTGGTATTTTCACTTTTAAGTTATTATCTTGTTATAACTGGCTGGACCCTTGGGTATGTTGTTTCATCAATGGGAGGTCTCAATATTACATTTTCTGATTTCACCTCGTCTTATTATCCTCTGATCTATTTTGGTATATCTGTTTTACTAACTGGTGTTGTTGTTTCTTTTGGAATAAAAAAAGGAATTGAGCGGGTAGTTACAATTCTGGTACCGTTTTCTTTTATCATACTTATCATATTGGCATTATTTTCTACTACTCTTTCAGGATTTGGTGAAGGATTAGATTTCTTTCTAAGCCCTGATTTCTCAGTGCTTTCAGATCCAATTCTCTGGATTGCTGCGTTTGGTCAAGCGTTTTTCTCATTATCGGTGGGATTTGGTACTCTAATTACGTATGGAAGCTATCTTGATAAAAAAACCAATATACCGCAGTCATCACTGATAATTACTTTTTTTGATCTTATGGTTGCGATGCTTGCAGGTATTATTATATTTCCTATAGTATTTAGCTTTAATTTAGAACCAACACTAGGAGCTGAACTTGCATTTACTACGCTTCCTTATGCATTTGGTCTGTTGCCTTACGGACAGTTGTTAGCAACTCTTTTCTTTTTATTATTATTCTCTGCTGCTCTGACTTCAGCTATCGGAATATTTGAGCTAAATGTTTCTGTAGTCATGGATAGAAAAAAGATGTCTAGGAAAAAAACAAGCATCATCCTTACTTTTATTCTTTTTTTAGTGGGGCTGCCTGCTGCACTGAGTTATACTTCTTTAAATTTGAATGTTTTAGGAATGAAGATTCTTGATGTAATGGATGAGAGTTTAGGTACCATGGGTTTACCGATTTCAGCTTTATTCATTGCTCTTGTTTTCACATGGTTTATGGACAATAAATTATTATCAAAAGAGGTAAGTGACTCAAAACATTGGCAAGTTATCGTGCTGACTGCAACTAAATACATAATCCCAATTATTCTTATTCTAGTTATTATTTCATCTTTGATCCTACGTTTCTAATGTTTTATAAAAATAATTTAAGGTTTAATAGAATAAAAAAAACATTTGTGTTATTAGTGAGATAAGCGATCTTTTTATAGACTCCCGATGTTTCTGTTGTTCAATTGGCGCGGATCTTTTTTTAATAGTTAATATTTTATTTATTAATTCAGCAGGTTTACTAACATACTTTGTTCAAGGAATTAATCCTCAAAGTTGGTGGATAAAGAAAAAAAAGCAAAAAACATGGTTTTGGAAAGCAATAATTTTATGGGTTGTATTATTAATTGTGCTTATTTTTATGATTGTGGTGTATCAATATTTGTAGTTTTTATTATTTCCATTTTATTTTACGGCTGGGAATACTGCGCGGTCTGAAGCGATAGCGTAAGACCCG
>CAZWYI010000010.1:0-66174 GCA_964638155.1 uncultured Thermoplasmatales archaeon
AAAAATACAACCGCTGAAGGCACTTAATCTTTATTTAAGTGCGAAACTCAGGTTAAATTGTAAAAACAACAAAATTTATGAGAAAAATAATTTTGTTACTGATAATGGTATAATCCTCGATCAAGAACTCGATGACGACAACAAGGGATATACTGTTATCAGTCTCCAGGGGTCATTTTACGAAATGGGGCGTGCAAAAGTAGAGTTAATTGGTAATTATATTGTTGAAGCAGTAAATGATAACAAGAATCTTCTTGGGAATAAATATGATGATGTAAAAAAAATAATTGCTGACTCCACTTGGAAACCAGATAGTGTTGAAGAAATGATGGAGGGTATGATTGATTGTCTGAATATAATGTATCCAGATGAAAACATTAAAAAAATTGATTTGAAAATTCTAAATTCAATAGGTGATTGGAGTTATGGTTGTCGAAGTCATACGTGTTGGGGAAGATATGTAAACGACCCTGTAAAAACACTTTCTAGTAGACGCCTTGATTATCCATTACCTTTTAAATCAGCTTATCATCATATACTATATGCATATTCACCAGATGATAAAACCCCACGCTATGTTTCATTTGCTTGGCCTGGAACAGTTGTAGCAATCACTGGAGTAAATGAATATGGAACACTTGTATCATTACATGATTATCAATCATATGAAACAGATTTTAGTTGTGGTTGTATGCCGAGAATGGTTGCCTGTAACTATGCTCTTACCTATGTAAATAGTGATAACCTTTCAAAACATCTAAATAGTATATTTAACGAACTTCAAAACTATGAAGTAATGACCGCGTCCTTTGTTAACTACTATACACCAATGGGATATGGAGGGGTTATAACATGCAACCCAAATACTGAAGGATCTGATTTTTATCACTTGAGAAGACCAAATACAAGTTGGCATCATGGAGAAGCAATGATTACGACTAATACTTGGACAGATGGATCATATACACCAATAGATGAGGATTTCAATGCAGATGAATATTACAACGATGAAACACCAAAAACTCTTGAAAGCCACTGGAATTTATTAGATTTACCAGGTTATGGAAATTGGCTAAACGCTCATTTATTTAGTGTTGAATACCGTAATAAAGAGGATATGACAATACTTGCAGAAGGAAAACTAAACTTGTTTGGTAAAAGAACGCCCAGGCTTAAATATGAATGGGACGAACTATTTGATCTTAAAAAACCTACAAATCCAAAATTAAATGGACCGGCAAAACTTAAAAAAAATACAGAATATACTTTTACAATTGAATCATATGATCCAAACAACGACAAAATCTATTATTACCTAGATTGGGGAGACAACACAAATACTGGATGGAAAGGTCCTTTTTCTTCAGGGTCAATTGAGGAATTTACTCATTCATGGGATGATGAAAAAGAATATTTAATAAAAGCAAAATCAAAAGATGAAACTGGGCTAGAGAGCAATTGGTCTACTTTAAAAATTACTACACCTAAAAATAAACCTATTTTTAGAACAATTTTTGATAGATTGGAATCTTTCTTTAATTTTAGATAATAAATGTAAAGAAATTTGGATAGAATTGTAAAATAATCTTTTTATATAATTTCTTATAAATAATATTATTGAGTTGGACGGGGTATTTGAAAAAACTCGTTTTTTTCTCATCCTTTCACCTCCTCTCCTTACCACCTCCCCCCGTTCAACATTAATATTTTTACTAATTTTTTACAAAAATTTTAAATAAAACATATCCTATTAACAAGTGTTAATATTGGGGAGATAGAAGAATGAAAAGTCTATCAATATTAGTGGTAACATTACTATTAATTAGTAGTTTTGCTGCTATAGGAATTAGTAAAAAGGCTGAAGTCGAAACAAATAGTTTCGAGCAAGAAACAACAATTGAAAAAACTTTTTTAAAACCAACAATTGAAGGAAAAACCATAGAAAATACTCTTTATGCAAATATAAATCTAGAAGGAGCAAATAGCTTTACATATTTACCTGGAAAGCCAATTTTACCAGCATATAATAAAAAACTAAATTTACCATTTGGAGCAACCATTAAAGATATAGATTGCATTCCAAAAAATATACAAACAAAAACAATAGAAAATAAAATCATTCCTGCGCCAAACGCAGTAATTACTAATATAGAAAATAATAAAGCAGAATACGAAATGGATGAAGAAATCTACAACTCAAACAATTATTATCCTGAAAAATGGTACACTATATCAACAGGTGCTGGACTTGATGAAAACAGCGAACACAAAACATTTGTAAATATCAAATTCAATCCAGTTAAATACAGTCCAAACCAAAATAAAATCCAATACGCCGAAGATATCGAAGTAAATATTAAATATCAAACTTCAGAAGAAACACCTTTCCCAGAAACTGCAAACTATGATATGGTAATAATATCACCATCTGAGTTTAAAGGTGAATTACAAAGATTTGTTGCTCATAAAAACAAATATGAAATTGAAACATATTTGAAAACAACAGAAGAAATATACAATGAATATGATGGATTTGACAAACCAGAACAAATCAAATATTTTATAAAAGATGCAATTGAAACAGAAGGAATAAAATATGTTTTACTTGTTGGCGGCATGACTTCATTAATTTCAGGAAAATCACGAGATGATGAAAATCAAGGATCACAAGATTGGTATCTACCAGTTAGATACACAAATTTAAGAGAATCTGGTGGAGTATACGATCCAGGTTTTATAAGTGATCTATATTACGCAGATATATATGACTCTGAAGGAAATTTTTCAAGTTGGGACGAAGATAAATATGGCGAAAGTGATGGAGTATATGCAAAATGGTCAATGTTTGGATCAAGAGATATAATTGATTTTTATCCAGATGTAATGGTTGGAAGACTCGCATGTAGAAATTTAAACGAAGTTAAAAACGTTGTAACAAAAATAATAGACTATGAAAGACTAAAACATGAAACAAACTGGTTTGATGACATGGTTTTAATAGGCGGCGACTCGCACGATGATGCAGAAGATTATGTAGAAGGAGAAGTAGCATGCAGCCACATTGCAGATACTTATATGGAAGAATTTAATCCAATAAAGCTATATGCTTCAAATGGAAAAACAAGCCCTAATATCCCTAGTCCTGAAGCAATAAAAAGAGAGATAACTGCTGGATGTGGACATTTATTATTTGAAGGACACGGACATCCGGGAAGCTGGAATACACACTGGCCGGGTGAATTCAACTGGGAAGATACACCTGGCGGTATAGATATATTAGATTTTCCATCTCTAAAAAACGATGTGAAACTCCCAGTATGTGTAATAGGAGGATGCCACAACGGACAATTCAATGTAACATTAACTGCAACATCACTTGATAAGCCATTCATGTGGACACATGGAATGCCTGTACCAGAATGTTTCGCCTGGCATCTAGTAAAAATGAAAGGAGGAGGAACTATTGCAAGCTTTGGTAACACTGGACTTGGATATGGTGCAGTTGGAGAAAATGGAGATCTAGACGGAGACGGAGAAAACCTACCTGATACACTTGAAGCATTTGGTGGCCTACAGATAAGACTATTCTATGACACACTTGATGAGGGAAAAGAAATGCTTGGTGAAGCATGGTTAGGAGCCCAAACAAAATATCTTGATGCAAGGCCTGGTATGGACTATAACATTGATGCAAAAACAGTTGAGCAATGGCCAATGCTTGGAGATCCAAGCCTTAAAATAGGCGGATATCAAACAGACGACAAAGCAAAAAATATACCTGATTTATTTGAAAGATTCCCAGTGCTAGAAAAACTTTTAGAAATGCCAATCTTTCAAAGGATCCTAGAGAAAATCAATTAAATTTTCTCTAACTTTTTTTATTTTATTTCTTTTTAATTTTAACACTATTTTTCTGAAAAATTATTCCTAAAAAAATAATACAATTAAGATTTTTCATAATATTCTACAAATAACTTTAAACCACAAAAGATCATTACAAAAAATAAGGATGCAAAAAGAAGTAAATTCTCTTTATGAAAAAATTAAAGACAAAATAAGCAAAAAAGATTTTCTTGATAAAATTAAATTATTACAAAAAGAATCAGACGATCTTTTAGACGAATATACAATAGCTCTTTTATTATTAGATGAAATGGGAGAAAACACAAATATTTCCAAAATTTCTGAAATTAAACCAAATCTAGAGTTTACAATAAAAGGAAAAATAACAGAAATAATTTCTTTAAGAACATTTACCAGAAAAAAAGGATCTCAAGGAAAAGTTGCTAACTTAGAGATAACAGATGAAACAGGCTCATGTAACCTAGTCTTATGGGACAATGATGTAAAACTTTTAGAGGAAAAAAAAATTCAAAAAAATACTTTTATAAAAATTATAAACGGATATGTAAAAGATGGTTACAATGGAATTGAGATAAATGTTGGTAAATATGGAATGATTGAGATAATAAAAGAAAATTTTGATAAAAATATATCAAAAGAAGAACAACAAAAAAACTCGATAAAAGGTGAAATTATTTTAATTAAACCAACAAGAGCCTTTTTTAAAAACAGTGGGAAATTTGGTTTTGTTACAGATATTAAAATAAAAGAAAAAGAGAATGAAAAACAGATAACTGTATGGGATGAAAAAGTAAAAGAGATACAAGATTACAAAATTGGAGATAAAATAAAAATTGAAAACATAGATAACAGAAGCAATAAAGGTAAAAAAGAACTGCATTTAAACGGTTCAGCAAAGATTTCTAGGATTTAGCAACCGCCTTGAACATATTTTTTATTTTTTTCAAGAGCAATTTCAGCAAGTTTAATTTCTCTACCAAGATACATATAATGCTCTGGTAAAAGATTTTTAATATGTTTTGATATGGTGTCACATATGGCATCTGCTTTTTTTCCAACAAATACCTTATTTAAATTTCCAGAAACAATTTTGTTATTTTTGTAAACATTTTTAAAATACTCAACTCTTATCTGATTATCCTTTTTATCTATTTCAATTACAAAAAAACCATTAGGATCAAGTTTTACATATTTTTCTTGTGTTTTTTCAGCTTTTATTAATGGAACTTCTTTAGACATTTATTTTTTCACCTGCTTTTACAAGATTGGTAAGTTTTTGAAATGCATTTTTTTGAGGAAGAGTTCTAAGACCGCAATCAGGTGCGATTTGACTTATTTTTCCATCAAAAATATCTATTCCCTTTTTTATATGATCAACTATTTCCTCTACTGGTTCAACCTTTTTTATATCAGATCGAACTGAGCCAAGACATATCTCTTTATCAACTGAATAATTTTTGAATTCATCAAAAAGTTTTGGTCTAATCTTAAACTCATGAGATAAAATATCTACAGGTAAATTTAGAATCTTAGGAATAACTTTTCCTACATCTCCACAAATATGCATTCTAACTTTACAGCTAATATTTTTTGTAACAATTTTTACTAATTCTTCAGCGTAATCAGGGTAATCTACAGAAAAAAATGGCTCATCTATACTGATCATATCAACATATTTTTCTAAGTTTTTTGCTTCTTTTTGTAAAACGTATGCAAAATCAAAAGCTAGTTTTTGTTCATCTTTATAATACAGGTCAACACATGATCTAGAAAGAGTATAGGGGCCTGCGATAAGACCTATCAATTTTGTTTTTTTTGGAATTATTTTTTTTACATATTTTTGATCTTCAACAGTTATCTCACCGTCGTACTCTATTTTTTTTATAATTTCAGGCCGATTTCTAATACGAATCCCTTTTATTTTTCTATAATAAATATTTACAAAAGGATCTCTTGTTTGACCATCGGAAATAATATCTATTCCGGCATTTATCATATCCTTTACTGCATTTTTTATATTTTTATTCCAAGATGTAATTTTTGAGTTATAAAAATTTTTAATAAATTCAAAATTATTTATATTTGTAGGGTAAGAACCAATTACCGAGGTTTCTATTTTTTTATTCATTTAAATAAAATTTCCTCCTAGGGTGAGAAATATCTGGTTTTATTCCAAAATAGGTATCTGTATATTCAGAAATAAGTATATCCTGCCACGTAATTATTGGTAAAACATATTTTGCATTTTCAACAGGGCCAAATATTGCAAAATCACCGCCGAATAAAGAAATATTAATGTTTGATGCTGAATCAACACTTTGTTTTGCTAGTTTAAAATCTTTTAGCCAAGTTGACTTTTCTACTACGTTATGAATAGCACAACCTGTTGGATAACCATATTCTTCCTTTATAACAGGTATTACAGCAATTGACGCGCCGCTGTAATCACCTGGTGCCATTGCAGCAGTATCTATTAGTATTTTTTTAATACCCGTTTTTTTTGTAATATCTAAAAGACCTGTTTCTTTTAAGTGAGCGCTATTTTCAAGTACCTCAATTTTACCATCAGGTGATTTATCCTTTGGGTTGAAAGCAACAATTATTGCCATCTCTGGGGTGTTTTTCTTCAAACAATTTATTTCTTCTTCTGTTGAACCTATATGAATAGAATTGTATATTGTTCTATCTAGCAAATTGTTTTCTTTTAAAATGTTAAGTGTCTTTATCTTTAGTTCAGGCTCTATTATATCTACGGAAAAAGGATATTTTTCTGGAAGATTATCTATGATAAATTCAACTATTTCTTCTATATATTCTTCTTTTTTTATAAAAAAATCTGGAATTGCAGGATTTCCAAGTTTTTTACTTAGGTTTAGCATATCTTCTAAGTTTTTCTTTGCAATTTTGAACTTAGGTTTTCCTTTGAAAAAAAACCCGCCAAAAAGAACCGTTGGGTTTTTACCAGGTTGTCCACCGATTTTAATATCTTTAATATTGTAGATTTTTTGTTTTTTTGTAAATGAAAACATTTATTTTCCTCTTTTTTTTATTTTACCTAAATAATTTATAACTATTTTTGAATGAAGCGCTCTTTTGTCATCAATAGTTGTTTTTTCTTGTTTAATTTTTATTGCAATATACGTTTTACCAAAGGGTTTAACATCTTTATTTAAACATTCTTGGATTTCATTTTCTATTACTTTATTTTTTCTTTCATTTATTAAATCGATTATTTCAATTTGATTTCGAAAGCGATCTACTGCTTTTTTATCAAGATTTTCAATATATGGTATCGCGCCAGGTGCATCAATGATTCTTTTCTCTTTATCTATACCATTTTTATTTAAAGATAATAAAGATGCTCCAGATCTATGGCCTCTAATCTCATTACCACATACTATTATAAACCTTATATTAGGATTTGATATAGTGTTTGCCACAATTTTTTCTATTCCAATGTTTTCTGTTTTTAATGGTCCGTATATCGCTACTTTTTGTGAAGGAGTATAATCGATATTTAGAAGTACTAATGCAACCGGGCTTGCACTATCTATTTCTGTAAATTCTCCGCCCCATGGATAGTATTTTTCTTTCATATTCTGTATCTAGTATAATAAAAACCGTTTATAATAGTTTTAATGTACCCTACCACAGTTTTATAAATAGATAGTTGTTTCCCTTGGATTAGGGTATTTTTTATGAGTAAAGAAACTGACTTTGATAAGATAAATAAAATTCCTGGTGTTGGGCCAGCTACAGCCGAAAAATTACAAGCCTCAGGTTTTCTTGATGTTATGAGCATAGCTGTTGCTTCTCCATCAGAGCTTGCTGATGCCGCTGAAATCGGTGATGCTACAGCCTCTAAGATTATACTTAAGGCCAGACAAGAAGCAGACCTTGGAAAATTCGAAACAGGTAGTTCTATTTTAGAAAAAAGATTAAAAATTGGACATTTAACAAGTGGTTCTAAAACATTTGATGAACTTGTAGGTGGTGGATTTGAATCACAAGCCATAATAGAATTATTTGGTGAATTTGGTTCTGGTAAAACGCAAGTTGCCCATCAACTTTGTGTAGATGTTCAATTACCTAAAGATAAAGGTGGTATGGATGCGCATGCTTTTTATATTGATACAGAAAATACATTCAGACCAGAAAGAATTGTTCAAATGGCTGAAGCAAAAGGGCTTGACCCTGATAAAATTCTAAAAAATATTCATGTGGCTCGCGCATATAACTCTAGTCATCAGATGCTTCTCGTGGATAAATTAAAAGAGCTTTCAAAAGAAATAAAATCACGATTGCTAGTAGTTGATTCTCTTACCGCACATTTTCGTGCTGAATATGTTGGACGAGGCGCTTTAGCAGATAGGCAACAAAAACTAAACAAACATATGCATGATTTATTGCGTTGGAGTGACCTTAATAATGGAGTAGTATGTGTTACAAACCAAGTATCTGCTAAACCAGATGCTTTCTTTGGAGATCCAACACGGCCAATTGGAGGGCACATTGTTGGACACACCGCTACATTTAGGATATATCTACGTAAAAGTAAAGGACCAAAACGAATCGCAAGACTAATTGATTCACCTCACTTACCTGAAGGAGAAGCAGTATTTACCATAACTAGCGAAGGAATTAGTGATTAAAACACTGATTTTTTTGGAAAAACTTAAAAGCATATAGCTATATTCCCTCCAAGGGAGGTAAAAGGTTTATGGCATATACACATGATGGATGGACATTATATACAAGAGATGTAGAACTTAAAGGTGGGAGAACACAAACAATATATTTCTTTAGTAAAAGAACACCTAAAAGTGGTACACCTTGTGAAAAACCAGAAGGTTACACCGTTGGTGTAAATAAAAGAACTGGTCTTCCATATTTAAAGAAGAAATAAGAAAATATTCAAAGCTGATCAGAATTTGGTCAGCAATTCTTCTATTTTTTTAGTACAATTTTTATATACATTGCTTTCTTTTGTAAATATAAGAGATAACTATGGTAATTAAAATTGGATTTCTAATAAACCCCATCGCAGGCATGGGGGGAAGAGTAGGACTAAAAGGTACAGATGAAGTTTATAAAAAAGCAAAAAAACTTGGTGCAAAAGAAATTGCTGAGAAAAAAGCAGAGGAAACAATTAAGGAATTTACTGAAAACTATGATATAGATAAAAAAATTGAATGGTATACCTGTAAAGGCTCTATGGGATATAACATTTTAAAAAAGTATAATTTTAAAAATATTGAAATTTTATATGAGCCTAACAAGAAAACTACTTCTCCAGAAGATAGTAAGAATGCATGTAAAAATTTTCTTGAAAAAGATGTTGATTTAATCTTATTTTGTGGAGGAGATGGAACAACTAGAGATATCTATAATGTTGTAAAAGATAAAATCCCTCTACTTGGAATACCATCAGGGGTGAAAATGCATTCTGGAGTGTTTGGAATTAATACTAGAGCTTCAGCTAAAATGTTATATGAATTTATATGTGGTAGATTGACAATAGGTGAAGCCGAAATAATGGATTTGGATGAAAAAAAATATAGAAAAGGGGAATGGAATGTTAAATTATTTGGAATAACTAAAGGGATTGTTGAACCTACCTATGTTCAGGTAGGAAAAGCTAGTTTTCAATCAGTATCTGACAATACAATTAAAGATGAACTTACGGAACATATTGAAGATGAACTAAAAGAAAATAAAGAATATCTTTATTTATTTGGTTCAGGTGGAACAATTGAGTACATTTCAAAAAAATTAGGAATAGAAAATACTCTTTTAGGGATAGATGCAATTTATAAAAATGAAAATATTGGCACTGATTTAAACGAAAAAGAAATTTTAAATCTAATCAAGAAGTATCCTAAAATAAAGGTTATTTTAAGTCCTATTGGAGCGCAAGGTTTTATACTTGGCAGAGGAAATTTGCAGCTCAGCCCAGAGGTAATAAAAAAAATTGATATTGACAATATAATTGTTGTTTCTACTCCATCAAAACTTAAATCGACACCAGTTCTTAGAGTTGATACAGGAGATAAAGAACTTGATAAAAAATTTTCAGATCATGAATTTATAATGGTAGTTATAGGATACAGGCTTAGTAGAGTAGTAAGAATTCAAACCAACAAGTTTTAATACATTTCTTTAATTCAGTTAGAAATACTAAGATTTATTTAAAATATAGGGAGGAAAATAGTTTTATGAAAGAACAAACAGAATTTTTAGAACGAGAATATAAAGAGTTAGAAAAGAAAGGTTATACTTGGACTATTAGAAGCCTACTAGGCCCTTCTAAACCACATGTAAATGTTGAAGGAAAAGAATGCATAATGCTTGCATCAAATAACTATCTAAATCTTGCAAATCACCCTAAACTTAAAAAAGCAGCTTTAGAGGCAGTAGAAAAATATGGTGCAGGAGCTGGTTCTGATTGGTCTATAGCAGGAAACATGGATATTCATATTGATTTACATGAAAAAATAGCTAATTTTAAAAATACTGAGTCGGCTGTAACTTTTCAAACAGGTTTTGCAGTGAATTCTGGAGTTATTCCACAACTTGCAGGAAAAGGAGATATTCTAATTTCTGATGAGTTAAACCACGGAAGTATCATTGATGGTGTACGACTTACAAAGGCAGATAGAGGGATATATTCTCATTCTGATATGAGTGAACTAGAAAAGGTTTTAAAAGATGCTAGTAAAAAAGATTACAGAAGAGCAATAGTGATCACCGATGGAGTATTCAGTATGGATGGAGATATTGCCAAGATGGATGAAATCTACAAAATAGCCAATGAATATGGTGCGATGACCTATGTTGATGATGCTCATGGAGAAGGAGTACTTGGAGATGGATACGGCATTGGTAAAGAGTTTGATTTAGAAAAAGAAATTGATTTTCAGATGGGTACTTTTTCAAAAGCTTTTGGAAGTTTTGGAGGAATGCTAGCTGGAAGTAAATATTTAACAAAATATGCATTTAATACTGCTAGAACCTGGCTTTTAAGTGCTGCTTTTCCACCACATGTTGCTGCATCAAACATTGCAGCGTTAGAAGTAATTGAAGAAGAACCTGAAAGAATAAAAAAACTCTGGGATAATACAAAATACTTCAAAAAAGAAATTGAAAGTCTAGGTTTTGATACAGGTAACTCTCAGACACCAATTATACCCGCTATGATAGGTGATAGTAAGAAAGCACAGGAACTAGCTAATAGAATGTACGAGGAAGGTATTTTTGCCCTTGCTATTGTATTTCCAATGGTAGCTCGTGATAAAGCAAGAATTAGAAATCAGATGAATGCAGGCATGACTAGAGAGGATTTAGATCAAATATTAAGGGTATATGAAAAACTTGGAAAAGAATTAAAACTAATTTAATTCCAATTTTCTTTTATTTTTTTAATTGGTAAAAAGATGGATAAAAATACAACTATTTTAAATCATGTAGCTGTTCAATACGACAACAAGGAAAATGCAGATATATTTTTCAACAAAATATTAAAGATACCTCTTTTAAAAGAATTTAAAATATCTGCTGATTTATCAAAAAAAATTTTTGATATAGATAAAGAAACAGACGTTTTAATTTACGATAATAAAAAATTAAGGTTTGAAGTTTTTTTATCAGATAAAAAAAGAACTTTTTATTTTGACCATATTTGTATCGAGGTAGATGACAGGCGAAAATTCGTAAAAGACTGTAAAAAATATGATGTTGAAATCAATTTCATAGATAGAAACGGTAAAAAACTTTTATTTGTAAAAGATTTTGCAGGAAATTTATATGAGGTAAAACAAAAATAGTTTTTATTTTTTCCCCCATTTTCCTTTTTTCTTTTGTTTTAAAACTCTATCAATAATAGTTTTTTCATCTGCTTCCACAAATGAATCATCATCTTTATCTTTTTTCTTGTGTTTATTCAATGCTTTTTCAATGGCATCACCATCTGCTTCAACAATTACTGCGTTATCTTTTGTTGAATCATTTTCCTCTTCGGAATCTTTATCCTTAATATCTTCTTCAATTTCCTCTTTTGATTTAACATTGACCTTTGGAGTAGGAAAATCAGAGTTTTTCTCATGGAAATTGGTTTTTGGTTCAATATTTTCATCTGGTTTTATTTCAGATTCATAGTTTTTTATTTCCTTATTTTGCTCTATAGTTTCTGATTTTTTATTTTCAACTTCAAAAATTGCTGGTTCTTCTTCTTTTTTCTCAATTTTTTCTGATTGGAAAGCCGGCGTTATTTCTTTTTTTTGTTCTTCTTTGTTATCTGGTAGGTCTACAGATGGAGTTTTTTTTGAGCCAATGATTAAATCAAAAGTTTCGTTTAATAAGTCTTTTTCCTCTACTGTTGGCATCCAAAAATATTCATTATTTTCAAGTATAACATTCGGAGCTTTCTTATTAAAATGAGCTACTAACTCTATTTTACCATCCTCTTTGTTTTTACATAATTCAATCTTAATATGAACTTTATCCTCACCAGTCATATTTAAATATCTCTCCAAATCTAGTTATGATATATAATTTTAGAACTTATAGTTTTTCTTTTAAAATTTTATTTATTTAAAAATTTTTCTTCTAAAAACTTATTGAATTTAATATTGAAAATATTCTACTATTTTTGATTTTTGGGATCTTATTAAATAAATTCTTAATTAAACTAAAATTTATTATTTCATTACTCTCATTTTCTACATTTTCTTTTATACTTTCAATTATTTGATTATTCTTAGAGTATTTATTCATAACTATATTTCCATCTAAATTATCTCGTATTTCACAATCGATAATTTCGTTATAACTTGAAGATGAAAGATAAATTCCATTTACCCTATTATCTATTATTTCACAATCTATAATTTTATTATTGTTGTTTGATGATGCTATTGCGTCTATACCTGTGTGAGTATTTTTATAAAATGTACAGTTGCTAATTAAGTTATAAGAAGAATATTGTAATTCAATCCCATCACAGTTTTTATAAAAATTGCAATTTAAAATTTTATTATTGTTACATTCATTATTTTCCCATCCAAGTAATGCTATGCCTTCATCTTCACAATTTACAAAATTAGAATTTTTTATTATATTTTCTGATTCCCATACAGCTATTCCTACAGGAGTATCATATATCTCACATTGATCAACTTCTATATTCGAAGAAGTGATTTTTATACCTGTGCTATATAATCCAGGGGCTCTGTTAACTATTTTAAGGTTTTTAATTACAATATTTGGAGCCCCTAGTTTAATAGCATATTTATTTTTCTCGGAGATGGGATTTATTAGAGTGCCTTTTTTATCCTCACCTATGAGGCTTATAGGTTTATAAACATCAATTATCTCATTATATTCTCCATTTTTAATGTAGATTTTTGAGCCTGATTTTGCATTATCAACTGCTTTTTGTATTGAATTATAATAAATTTCACTATTTTTATCTACTATTATATAATCATCAGTATTTTCATCTTGAGTTATCTTTATGGCATTTGTAACAAATGATAAATTAATTAAAAAAAGAATAATTACAATGGTATTAACAGTAATTCTCCTTCCTCTTCTCATTTTTACCAACCACGTTAATTAATATCGTGTGACTAACTAACGTGATTATTTCTATAAAAAACAATATTTAAATGTTAGTTGAGAAAATAACAAAATGGAAAAATAACATTTTAATCTAGAACTTTACCATTAATTTTCTTACAATTAGAGATTAATTTTTCACCTGTTTCTTGGCTGCTTTCAAAGGAAACAGTAACATAATTACTGTAATTTATATCAAGAACATTTGTCTTTTCATATATTTTAGAAATAAGTGTTTGAGATTTATCATTTATGGGGAGTTTTAATGTATATTTTTCGAGTTTTGGTAGAGATTTATACAAATTTTCTAGCAAATTATCAACATTTTTTTCCTTATTTACAGAGATGAGGACAAAAATATTTTTATTGACCTTCGAGAGATTTTCAACAAAATTCATTTTATCCTTTATTTCTTCTCTGGATAGTAAATCAATTTTATTTAAAGCTACAATAATTGTAGATTCAACACCTAAATCATAAAGCTCTTTAATGCAGACATCTAGTTTTTTCTTAATAATCTCTTTATCTTCGCTAAAATCTAATACCAATATTACTATATCTGATCTTTTTATTTCTTCAAGAGTAGAATGAAAGGCATCAATTATTAAGGCTGGAAGATTTTCAATGAAACCAACAGTATCTGTCAATAAAATTGGAACGTTTTTACTATTAATCCTCCTAGTAGTAGTAGAAAGAGTTGAAAATAATTTATCTTCAACTTTGACTGTTTCATCTGACAAATAATTTAAAAGACTACTTTTTCCCGCATTTGTATAACCAGCCAAGGAAACAATATAAAAACCACTGATATGTCGATGTCTTCTCCTAATGTTTCTTTCTTTTCTTATATTTTCTAGGTCTTTTTTTATTTTCTTAGTTTGACTTTTAATATTTTCATAATAATCATCAACCTGATATTCCCCACCAGCCATAAAACCAGGGTGTTCACCTGCTTTTGATCTATTTATAAGCTCCCGAACAAAAGATTTCTGATATTCCAGTCTAGCTAGTTTTACTTGAAGACGGGGTTCTTTTCTATCAGCTCTTTTTTCAAAAATATCTAAAATAAGATTAACTCTATCCAGAACAGAAACTTCTAATTTTTTTTCTAATTCAAACCATTGAGATGGTTTGAGTTTTCCATTAACAACAATAATATCTATAGATTCTTCATATTCATCTACAAACTCTTTTATTTCATCTACTTTCCCTGCCCCTATATAATACTTAACATGTGGCTTCTTATTTTGAATGAAGACTTTTTTAACGCTATATCCATTGGATTTTGTTAAATCTAATATTTCAGAAATATCTGGATTTAATGAAACTACAATTGCATTTTTTGTTTCAGTCATCTAATTTTCTAAAAGAAGAACATCCTTTTAAATATAGGTGAAAAAACTTTAAGAAACAGGAATAATTATAAACCAAAATATAACAATAAATATAGCTAATATTACAACAAAAATTGTATTTAATTTATTTTCCAAATCTTTAGAGAGTTTCATAGCATCCCTATAGAGTTAATCAAAAATACATTATTAAAGATTTTTTTGTAGGTGAATATGTAACTGTATATTTACAAAATAAAAAGTTGACAATTATAGGGGCCTGAATATCTTGGTGGAGATGAAAAATGAAAAGTTTAAAAAAATAAACCTTACACTTTTGCTTATCCAGACCCCTATTATGTAAAAGTATTAACACGTTTTATAAAAATTTTGTGAAATTTTCCACATTTTCATATATAAATTTTACTTTTTGTTAAACCATTTTAGAGTTGATAAAAATCTTTGGATGGCTGTAATATTGCCAATTAATGCAAAATATATCAATACCCATTCAAGTAAATTGAAATTTAAAAAATCACTAATGTAAATGTTTTCTATATTATAAATAAGTAGGATATGAGCCAATATCGGGGCAATCATTAGTAAAACTAGCCTATCAGCTCTACCAAGAAGTCCAGAATAGTTACGTTTACAACCTACAGCCTGTGATTGTGTACCCATATAACTTGTTAGAAGCATGCCAACTATTGCAAAGAAGCCAATTCTTAGATCACACCATGGACTTAAAGCTAATCCACCTAAGATTAAAACATCAGCATATCTATCAACTGCATGATCTAAAAAATCTCCTTTTAAAGAGGATTTATTTGTAATTTTTGCTACTTTTCCGTCTATTGCGTCAAAAAAACCATTTAAGAATACAAACAATGATGCAGGAAATAAATAAAAATTTTGTAATTCTGTATTGGGATTTGAAAAATAAAAAAACATTCCTGCTATAAAAGCAAATATTAAGGAAAGCAAAGTCAAAACATTTGGATTTATTCCAATAAATAATTTTGATACCTTTGACAAAAGAGGGTCAACATTTTCACGTTGATTATTAAGAACCATTTTATCCATCCAAACTATCTAAAATCTATTAAGTATTTCTTCAGACCAATCAATTTTACCTATTTTATATTTTTTTATATCTTTGAAATTATTTTTTAGTATATTATATATAGCATTGTAAATGCCATTTATAGATAAATCTGTTGTATCAATTTCAAAAATATTCTCTTTTTTATGAATATCAACTGCTTCAGTAAGTATTATATCAAGAATTTCAGACTCTATATTTTCATTTATTTTTTCTTTTTTCCAGTTTTTAATATTAAGATTTTCTTCTAATTTATTTGGATGACATCTAAGGATAATGACCTTATCAACATTTGAAAAAAGATGTGACAGATGACCATCGATAAAAACAAGATCATTTGTCTTATGTTTTTTAAAATATTCATCTGTTTTTTCAATATCTACGATATTAGAATTTCTTTTTTCGTCCTTGCCTAATATAAAACTCTTTTCTATTACTAATTCGTTAAGATAGATTACACTAAAACCATTTTTTTCTAAAATTTTTGTAACAGATGTTTTACCTGTACCCGGTGTTCCAGTAATTGCTATTAACATAGTCTAATCTATTTGAAAATAATCATATCCTCGGAATCCTTCCTTAAAACAATAATGTAAATTTTGGAAGTTTTTTCTAAATTCCTTTATCTCTCCTTTAATCTTTTTTGTATCCTGATTTTCTAATAGTACTTTTTTATAGAATTCTGCTATTTCATCCATTTCATGATCTTTCATTCCAATCCTAGTTAATTCAGGTGTGCCTAATCTTAAACCTGATGGATTTAAAGGATCTTTATCGCCGGGTATAGTATTCATATTTGTAATAATTCCTGCTTGTTCTAATTTTTCTGATGCTTCTTTTCCTTTTCCAGGACCAATAGATAATAATATTTGATGCGATTCAGTGAAGCCTAGTTTTTCCCCAAATACCTTAAAACCTCTTTCATGAAGTGCTTGAGCTAATGCTTTAGCATTTTTTATTGTCTGCTTTGCATATTCTTTTCCGAATTCTAAATGTTCTGCAAAGGTAATTGCTTTAGCTGCTACATGATGTAAATGATAAGATGATGTAACACCAGGGAAGACGCCGAAACCAAGCCTCATCAAAAACTTTTTATCTTCTTCGGTTTCACCCTTATGATCTGATAGAACCATACCGCCTTGTGGCCCAGGCAGAGTTTTATGAGTGCTTCCATTCATAACGTCAGCCCCCTCTTTTAGAGGATTTTGAAATTCTCCTCCTGCTATTAAGCCGAGTACGTGTGCTGCATCATATATTAAATGTGCTCCAACATCATGTGCTGCTTCTGCAAGTTCTTTAACTGGGCTTGGAAATAAAAAAACTGATCTCCCATTCAAACATAGTTTTGGCTTAATTTTTTTAATTAATTTAACAGCACCATCTATATCAATATTCATCTCTTCATCGTTAAAAGGGTAGGATACAAGGTTAATGCCACGTACTCCTGCACCACCCCATTTGCCAAAACTTATATGTGCTCCATTTGCTAAATCCAATACTACTGCTGTTTCACCTGGTTTTATTAAAGCTTTTAAAACCCCTATATTTGCTGTAGTTCCAGCAGTGGGTCTAATATCTGCATATTCACATTTAAAAAGTTTTTTTGCAAGCTCCATTCCTTTTAACTCAACGTTATCAAAAAATTTACAGCCTTGATAATATCTATTCCCTGGTGTGCCTTCTGCATATCTTCCATGAAAATCAGATAATAGCATTTCTCTACATAATGGAGATAGAACATTTTCGCTAGCTATCATAGGTATAGATTCAGCAAATAATTTATTATTTAACCTTGCCTGTTTTCTAACATATTCTGCTTCTTTTAACCAACTCATAAGACTCACACAGAACAGGTATCTTAATCATTAATAAAAATGTAATGGAAAAAACGAGTTATATTTCTATAAACTCTTTGTTTGACTTAGTGAGAATTTCATAGCCCTTCTCTGTTATTAGAATATCGTCCTCTATTCTTATTCCTCCAATTGTTGGAACATATACACCTGGCTCGACAGTTAGAACCATGTTCTCAGATAGAGATACCTCACATTCTGAGTTAAAACCGACACCTCGATCATGCACATCTAAACCTAGAGAGTGCCCAGTGGAATGAATAAATCTTCCTTTAAACTCTGTATTATCTATATAATTTTCAGCAGCTTTGTGGACTATTTTGCCCATTACCCCCGGTTTTATCTCATCAAAAGCCTTTTTTTGGGCATTAATTACCGTTTCATACATCTTTTTTTGTTTGTTATTTGGTTTCCCAAGAATAAAAGTTCTTGTGGTATCTGAGTTATATTTTTTGTATGTTGCTCCGAAATCACAGAGAATAATATCTCCTTTTTTTAACTTATAGTCGCCATGGCTATAGTGAGGTTTAGCAGTATTCTTCCCAAATGATGAAATAGTTAAAAAAGCGGGTTTTTCAGCACCATTTTTTCCAAGATAATAATCTATTTCTGCAGCTAGTTCATACTCATACATCCCTTCTTTACATAAATCTGGAATTTTTAAAGCAACTTTATCCGCTATATTACATGCTTTTTTAATTATTTTAATTTCATCTTTGTTTTTTTTCATCCGAGTTTGTACTAATGCATTTGAAACATCGGTAATTTCTTTTTTTGAAAAAAGAGTATTAAAAGTTTGATAAGTAGTATATGTTATTCCTTCGAAATTTAAACCGATATTTTTAACATTTTTTAATCTTCTTTCTAAAATTTCATTAAACTCTTCTCTGTTTTTATAGATAAAAATATTATGATCATATTTTTTTGCAATATCTAATTCAAGTTTTGATACTAAAAGATCTATTTCGCCATTTTTATATAGGATAACTGCGCATCCTTCAAAAAGACCATCTTTTATTTTTGTAACATAAAAAAAATTCTGATCTATAAATGACTCAGCTTCATTTTTTATTACTACTGCATCAACATTTTCTTCTATAGAAAAAATTTTATTGGTTATTTTCTTCAAGCTCATTATTAGCCTACCTACAGACTACAACGTAATGTAAATAAAAAAGGAATATTTTATATTTTTATTTGGATTCAAAAGAAATTATTTATAACCTTTTATGAGAGTGTGCAACTGATCTAAATCTTTTCTGATGGTATCTACTTGTTTCATTTTCTCTTGTTCAAAGTTTTTTAGAATCTCTGGTAATGGTTTAGTTAATTTATAAATATGAACCGGGCGGCCTTTACCTTTCTTTTTAAGGTCTCTTTTTTTTGCCCAGCCTCTGCGCCTCATCTCCTGCATAGCGACGCTTACTTCTGGTTGTCGTAGGTCTGCTCCTTGCTCTACCTCTGCAGATCTACATTCTTCGACTTGAGAAATAAACATTAAAGTCTTAGCAAGATTCTTAGGCATCCCAAGATCTGCGAATAATCGCACTGCTTTATCGTCTTTTTCATCCAATACAAATGATCTCTTATGCTTCATATTCTCCTCATGACTCTAAATCATTCGAGAGTATTTATATTTTTCTCATTTTTTCAAAGAACGGGAGGGAAATTTATTTATTGAAATTTTCTTATTTTAATTTTACTTTCGCTTAACATTTTCTTTGCAAGCTCGTCGGGGTAGTCTCCAGCATACACAATTTCTTTTACTCCTGCATTAATAAGCATTTTTACACATACCACACATGGTGTATTTGTACAATATAATACAGAGTTTTTTATAGAAACCCCAAAAACAGCAGCTTGTATTATCGCATTTTGTTCTGCATGAAGACCTCTACACAATTCATGTCTTTGACCAGAAGGAACATTTAATTTTTCTCTAAGACATCCAACCTCTGAGCAATGTTTAAGGCCTTTCGGTGCACCATTATAACCCGTGCTAAGGATATGTTTATCTTTTACAAGTATTGCACCAACTTTCCTTCTAATGCATGTGCTTCTTTTGGAAACAACAGACGCCATTTCCATAAAATATTCGTCGTAACTTGGCCTCTCACCCATAAAATCATTTCAGAATAGAGAGAATTCTATAATAAGATTATGATTTTAAAAAGTAAAAATTTTATTTTTTATTTAGCGTTAAAATTAAAAACCTCTACTGCATTCTTTATTTTGTAATATACTAAATTAATTGGGAGCGACATTATTATGGTTTATAGATATGGAATTTATCAATCAAGTCCAAAAAGCTGTGTTTTTTATAAACAAGACGAAGATGGTAATCAATCAACCTTTAATCTTTTTGTTACACCAGATAAGACAAAACAAAAATCTGTTTCAGCATTCATTGATAATGAAGGGATGAAAAAAGAAAACTGGTCTAAAAAGATATCAGATGTTAGAGATATAATAGATGCTTTTGGCGGATGGGCTTCTGATGCTCCTCTTATGTTTGAAATAGAGGCAGAGAAAAGCATGAGCGAATGCTTAGGTTCAGTTTTAAAAAAAGAAGAATCTGAAGAATAAGATTACTTTTTTAATTCTATCTCAAATTTTTGAAAATCTCTTGGAATAACTGTATTTTTAAATATTTTTTTTGCTTCTTCTTCAAGTTCTGAGGCATTCATATATCTAGGAGATATATGATTTAAAAAAAGTTTATCCACTTTTGCTTTTTTTGCAATAGTTGCAGCCTCAGAAACAGTTGTATGACCATATTTTAGAGAACTATCTCCAAATTCTTTTGAAAAAGTTGCTTCGTGGATTAAAACATCAGCTTTTTCTGAATATATAATTAAATTCTCTGTTGGTCTAGTATCACCTGATAGCACTATCTTTCTTCCTTTTCTAGGAGGACCAAGTATCATATCTGGAGTTATCTTTTTACCATTTTCTAGAGTAATAGTTTCTCCTTTTTGTATTTTAGAAAATAACGGACCTTCAGGAACTCCAAGCTCTAAGGCCTTTTTTTTGTTGAATTTACCAGGTCTTTTATTTTCTTCAAGTAAATATCCAAAAGAAGGAAGTCCATGGTCTACTCTAAAAGGTTTTATTTTATATTCCTTAAAATTTAATGTATCCTCTTGACTTATTTCATGTGCAACGATTTCATACGCGGGTCTAAAATATCCTAAGGACAAAAGTTTTTTTGTAAGTTCTATCATTCCCTTTGGCCCATAAATGTGAAGCGGTTTTTCTCTATCATTTAATTGCATAGTCTGAATTAGACCAGGTAATCCCAGAAAATGATCTCCATGAAAATGAGTAATAAAAATCTTTGTAATCTGCATATAGCTAAGTTTTGATTTTTGAAACTGTCGCTGTGTACCTTCCCCGCAATCAAAAAGTAGTATTTCCTTTCCTCTTTTTATTGCAGTAGATGCTACATTTCTCTTAGCAGTGGGCCAACTGCCACCTGTTCCAAGAAAGATAATACTAAGTTGAGTCATAACAACAAGGGATTGTAATATGTTGTATAAGATTTATGGTCATTTTTCAAAAACTGCAAAAAAACGTGTAAGACTTCTATGGGACCTAAAACTATGAATCTCATATAATTTTAGATATTTTTTGCCGAGATTTATCATTTTTTTATCAGATAAACCAATTACCGCCCTATGATTTTCCTTTAATATTTTTGAAATATTTTGAAAGGATCTTTTATATAGTTCTTTCATTTTCTCACCTTTCGTTGTTGTTGATTTACCATAAGGCATATCTGTAACTACTGCATCAACTCTAGTAAAATATTTATCGATTTTTCCTATATCTGTAGAGATAAGTTTATAATTTTTTATATTGTAGTAATCTAATGTTTTTTTACACCCTTCTACCATTTTTTCTTCTATGTCGCTACCAAAAACCTTAATCCCCATTAAGCCTGCCTCAATTATTATCCCTCCTGTACCGCAGAAAGGATCTAAAATAGTTTGATTTTTTTTAACACATGAAAGATTAACAAGAGCTCTTGCTATTTTTGGATGAAGAGATATTGGTGAAAAAAAGGGTCTAAACTGAACTTTTCTTTTTTCAAATTTTGATCTATTAACATCATAAATCTTTTTTCCAACATATACTTTTGAATCAGTAATTAATGCCCGTATTTCAATATCTGGTGTTTTAAGATCAACTTTTCTGTTTTTTGTAAAAACATCTGCAAGAGTTCTTACTATTTTTTGTGAATTTATATTTTTTGATCTATTTTTGTATCTTATAGCAATTGATCCTTTAAAATCAAAATTTTTGTTTTCTGCATGTTTTCCTAGTTTTTCTTGCTCCGGGTTACAGGCAAAAAGAAATTTATTTACAAAAAAAGTGAATGATAATCTTCCAAAAGTTTCTTCAATTTTTCTAGAATTTTTAGTTTCTATTAAAAATATATCTTTATTTGACTCAATTATCTTATATTCAACGTTATTTGCCTTCAAAATACATTTTATTTCAGAAGTGGGAAAAGTTTTATGTTCTTTTGAAAGTTCAAATAAATATTTCATAAAATCATTTTCTAAATAGTTTACTCTTTTTTAAATAAAGCTTTAATAAATACTGGTGCTATAACTGTTGTAACAATAGTTAGAAGAATTGTTGAAATTAACAATTGCTGGGCAATTTCTCCTTTTATTATACCTTTTGTTGCAACTGCAGCTACAATAATTAAAGCAAGTTCCATTCTAGGTATCATTCCAACACCTACTTGTAGTGATTCTATAGTTGACATACCTGAGATCTTTGCTCCAATACTTGATCCAAGCATTTTTCCTATTATGCCTACAACGATTATAACCGCCGCAATTAATAAAGTTTCAAATAAAGGTGGCATTTCTCCATTTGTATTTGACCATACGTTCATTCCTACCCATACAAAGAAAAGAGGTATAAAAAAACCGTATCCAATGGTTTTTATGTCCTCTTCTATCTTTCTTGATTTTATATATTGTCCTATTAAAATTCCTGCAAGAAAAGCACCTATTATACCTGATAACTGTACCCAGTTTGCAATAAATGAATATATTAGTAAAATAGCAAGGGATATACTTAAAAAAGCTTTAGGTAAATGAATATGTTCACTAGCATCAAGTATCCTATCAAGAATTTTAAATATTAATAAAACTAAAAAGAGTAGGAAAAAAACAGCTATTCTTACTCCAACAAATACAAAATTTATAAGAGTCCCCCCAATGCCTAGAGCAAATGCTAATAGAATTATTCCTATAACATCATCTATTACTGCACCTCCAAGTATTGTAGCTCCTACATCCGAATCAAGTACATGTAAATCCATAAGTGTTCTAACTGTTACACCAACAGAAGTTGCAGTTAAAATTAGACCTATTACTAGACTTATCTCTAAACTTAGCCCAAGTAAAAGACCACCTAAAATCCCAAGTATGAATGGGGTTATCACACCTCCAACTGCTATAGAAGTAGATTTTTTACCCATTTTTTTCATTCTAGAAACACTTATTTCAAGACCTGAAATAAATAAAAGAAATATTATGCCTATTTCTGCAAATAGATAAAAAAATTCATATTCTGTTGCTTGAAAATTGAAATTAAAACCAAAGTTTACACCAAAAATATCAAGATAATGTCCTGAAAAAGTAACTAGTAACCAACCTAAAATTATTCCTGATATAATTTCTCCAAGAACTGCAGGTTGTTTGATTCTATTAAATAAATAACCTAAAACTCTTGCAAATATTAAGGCTATTCCTACCAATAGAAATACATTGAAAATTTCTGTTTCCGTTTCTATCAACCTTCTTTATCATCAATAATAGGTTTGTATTGAGTTGCATCATAATATTTTCTAATAAGTTGATGTAAGGTTAGCTCTCCAACAAGTTTATTATCTTTTAACACTGGAAGCCGCCTAAGCTTATGCTTTAACATTTTTGTTAACGCTTTTATTATTTTTTCATCTGGGTCGCATGTTATAGCCCTATGACACATAATGTCTTCTGCTGTTTTTGCTGTACCATGTTGAATTGAACTTATATCAGGCATACCAAAAACATACGAGGGAAAATGTTTTGGCGCAAGTATTGATAAAACATCATGCTCTGTTATTACTCCAACAAGCTCTTTTTCTTCTTTATTCTTCACTACCCATATATGATTTCTACCACCAAGTATTGCTAAAACATGATAAACATCCCCATCTTCTTCAATTATAGGAAGATCCCAGACTCTTCTATCCATTAATTGTTTTACTTTTAGCTCATAAAAATCTGTTATTAACCTATTCTTTTTAACCATATGTCTTTTGTAAACATAAAAGAAATATTTAAAAACTACTTTAATTAGAAATTATTCTTTTTCTTCTTTTTTCTTTTTGTCTTCTTTTACTTTTTCATCTATTTTCTTTTTTAATTTATCTATTCCTTCAAACCATTTATCTACGCCTTCTTCATCTATCTTACCAGTGAGTCTGTTTATTTCATATCTAACATCATCTGTTCCTTCAAACCAATCGTAATCCTTACGTTTTTCTTTTTTGTTTTTAATTATTTTTTCTTTTTTATCCTCTTCTGCTTTTATAGGTACTACTTCTTTTTCTTTTCTAGACCTAGAAATTCTTATTTCTTCTACTTTGGAATCTGGTTTACTATTAACTCTTATTTGATCCATAGACCTTGACTCGTCTTTTGAAGAGTTATTTCCATTTGTATCTAGATCATATTTTTTCATTCTTTTTTTCTTTGTTATTTCTTTAGCTCTTTTAAAAACCGATTTTCTTTGTCTGTAATTAACAAATAGTATTACGACTATTAGAAGTATAACCGCTATTATTATTGATGCATATCCCGTATCAAAAAATTTTTCTATCGCAGAAGGCTCAGCATTTAATTCAAGTCTTAACGACGCTGTTTCATAATCTTTATGATCTGTTTTTATTGTAATTTCTTCACGATTTTTTGGAGCCTTAAGAAAAGCTATTCCATTTTCATCAGTAGTATCTTTAGATTCAATAAAACTCTGTATATACACATCAACTCCTTCAACAGGCTCATTTGTATCTTTATTTTTTATTGTTACAGAAAATTTTTGTTCTTCATCTACTACATAATTCTCTGGAATTATAATCAGCGTTGGTTGATCTTTAACAGTAATTGTTTCTTGAGCAAATAAATTATTTTTTGTCGCATTTATCAAAAATTCCTTATCTTCTTCTACATCTGGTGAAATTATTTCTATTTCTCTAGTTTCAGAACTATTTTTTATGTGATATGTTTCTTCATTAAATTCTATTTTTACGTCTTTTAAGAATACATTTGTTTCTAAATTGGAATCAAATACACTAACTTTGAAGGTTTCTCCTTCTGTAATTTGATTTATAGAAAAATCAGAAGTATCTGTTATAAGTATCTCGATTTGTTCACCTTGAGATAGAACATTTATGGAAAAAAATATTGTAAAAATTATCATTAAAATTAGGGTTATTAAAAGAATATTGTAATATCTGTTTGTAGCTCTTTTTTTATTTGTTCTCCTCATTTCCCACCTATTGTTTGTAAGATTCCTCTTATTATAAGATATCAAACGATGTATTTATGTTTTTTTAATATTACATTTTTTCCTTTTAGTTAATATATTTTTGGTTTTTTTATAAAAAATCATTTTTTTAACCAAATATTTATTAAATATTAATTATATTATTATATATTGAAAATACTGGTTGCAAATAGAAAAATGGTAATTATTGTAAACAAAGATTTATATATAAACAATGCCAAAATAATCTATGTAGGTGAGAAAGCAGAATGATGCTAGCAAAGAAAACAACAGCATTTACTATTACTTTTATCCTAATTTTTAGTATGTTTTCCTATTTAATATGCCCCATCAAACCAAAGGCAGAACAGACTCCAGATGAAATTAGTGAAATCATTGAGCTATTTTCTTCACTTATTGGAGATATTGATTTTAAAAATATTTTAACACCGCATCCTTATAGATTTGTTGGTGTATGGGAATCTAACGGAACACGCACTATCTCTGGAGATATGGATTTTAAGCTTTATTTTTCTTCAAATATCATTAATGAAATTAACCCTTTAGGTTTTGAAGACAAAGTAAATGTGTCTGTATATCACACATCAGGTGGAAAACCTGTGTTAAAAGGTGAAAAAAATGATATTGATATTGATCTAAAAGAAGGAATTCTAAACGATAAGGTTCAATCTATGAACGTAAAAATAAAAGATATTAATGTATCAATAAACAAGGGAGATTATCTTTTATTTGGAATCGAAATGAATCAATCAAGAAAATGGATAAGTAAACTTACTGAAAATAGATATGAAAAAGCAATTCAGCCACGATTAGAAAAATTTGCAAGATGGCTGAAAGATAGAGATGATCCAAATTTACGTCAAATAGGTAACATTACTAGTTTATTTTTAGAAAATCTTACCGCTTTTGGTGTAGGGGGAGAAGAGTTTTCATATTTAATAAATGCTTTAAGATCATCTAGTTTTTATTATGGCTCAAAACAGTACAAATCAAATGTAAAATTTTCATCAGAAGAAAATGAGAATTTTACTATATTTTTTAGAAATGAAGGAGATTTTTCTTTTGAAACAAATTTCTTAGGTGAAAGTATATTTTCATATATTTCAGATATATCTGGCACTCCCTATTTTAAAATTGCAAATAATACAGCTCCAACTACTGGAACAAAACACGCATGGCCACCGTTTGTAGGCAGCGTAGAAGATGTATTTCAAAATCTACAAGATACTATTGGAAATTTTGAGGATACTTCCGGTAATTTTACGCAGGACTATAACGATCCAATAAACTGGTTAGTAATATTTTTAGTATATTATTTTGAATCTGTCCCTGAGATACCAGAAAACCAGGTTAATTTGTATCTAAAAGATAATGAATTATCAACTGGCAAGCCGAGTGAAGATACAAAAAGAAAAAAATTATCAGAAAACACATCGAGTACATGGGTAAGTACACCTATTCCAAGAAATAGAATAATTAAAAATCTCTCTGCTGAATTATATATCCATTATCCAAAATTAATTACTTTTAGTAATTTAGAAGTTAAGGCATCAATTTTAGATGAAAATGAAGGAATTACAATTGCAGAAGATACGCAAACTCTTGATAGAACTACTTTTTATGAGTTAAGAACAAGGGGGCCAGAATCACCTACTGTGTTTAACTTTGATATTAAAGATGGCGGATACGAAATATTTTATGATCATAATCTTAGCCTCAATGTTGTTATTAGCAATGCCCCTCTTATTAACCTCAGACCTGTGAATCTATTATACAATTCTGAACAATATCCTTCACATATAACTTATGTGTTTGATGAGACAGATAACATAAAAATAGAAGATGTTGAGGATAAAAAGATCTATGCTGGAGGTAGTGCAAAGTTTGAATTCAATGTATCAAGTAATTATTCAGATACATTAAAAATAGATATTTTAGAAAGAGATAATCAAGGAACGCAGTGGAATGTTGAATACAGCCCTGAAACAATGGAATGTGAAGAAAAAAGCACAACACAGGTAACCGTTTATATAAATTCAACGGCAACAGATGACTCTGTTTATGGAAATTATTATAGTTTCTATCTAAATGTATCTGGAAATACTGGAATAGATAGCAAATCAGCTTTAGTTACTATCGATATGGAAGCTGTAGAATACGATTTTGAATTAATTTTACCAGATACACTTCAGATGAAACATGGTGAAGAAAAAACCATAACTCTTGGAATTAAAAACAAAAATAAAGGGCATATACAAGATGATTACACGGTAGAAATTGCTTCTAAAAATGAATTTAAAACAGAGTTTTTAAATGAAAGCTATGTAACAAATGTTCCAGTATACGAACAAGATTCTGATATCACTAAAATAAAATTAAATGTTTCAATCCCATGGTATACAGATGTAAATAAAGATAAATTAACATTTAATGTTACTTCAACAAAAAGTGTTAATTATCAAAAAGATCTTATCAAAACAGTTGTTGTAACGGTAAATATAACTAATCCGAATATAGTTGAATCAATCTATCATTTATTTGAAATACTTTCTCAAAAAATCGGTTTAAGTAACTATACAAGCTATGGAGCATGGATTTTAATAGGTATTTTAGCTTTAATCTTACTTATTATAATTACAATTGCTGTGATACTTATTAGAAGAAAATACGCTAAATTAACTTGTAAAGAACAGATTAAAGAAATCTATTCAGATGAAACGGCAGTATATGAAATAATAATTAGAAATCCATATAAAAGAACTTTAACCTATGATATAGAATTTGAAGCAGATGAAGATACAAAAGACAGATGGAAAATAGATCTTGAAAAAACAAAAGTTACTCTTGGCCCAAACAAAAAAGATACAATAAGATTAACAGTCAAACCTACTGACTATGTCAAGCAAGAGGATTTTGCTGAAGTAAAAATAAATATCAAACCAATCCTTAAAAGAAAAATTTCTAGTATTACCACAGTTACAGTTTTAAAAGATTCAAAAATAGACATATCAATATCGGGGGTTATACATTGGCCTAAAAGATTTAAAAAAGGAGATGTAGTTGAAACCTCCTTTAAGCTTTTTAATAAAGGTAAAGTTTCTGCGGATAACCTAACAATAGTTTTATATGTAAATGGTGAGGAAAAAAATAAAGTAGAAGAAGTTACTATTCCTATTGGAGGTTATGCAGATATTGAAATACCTTGGATAGCAGAAAAAGGTAAAAACGAAATAAAAATAATAGTTAAATAATACTATTGTTATGCAAGGTAAAGATTTGTAGTGTTTCTTATGGCTGAAAAATCTAAAAAGAAAGAAATTGAGCAAATCAAAGATGCAGAAAAAAAGTTCCAGTCATATATTTCAAAAAGAAATGAATTAAATGACATGGCAAGGCTCTTACGTGAAGAAAGAGATATGATTCATGAGAGTAAAAAAGAGCAAAAAGAAGAGATTAATAACCTAAAAAAAGAGCGCGACGAATTTGTCAAAAAAATGAAGGGGCATAAAAAAATAAGAAATAAGCTTCAAGAAGAAGCAAAAAAATTAATTAAAGCTAAACAAAAAAAGAGAGGAGCTGTTTTTAGAAATCTACCTATGAGAGTAGAAGAACTAAAAGCAGATGTGCAAATGCTTGAGTATCGGCAGGAAACTGTTCCTATGGCCCCTCAAAAGGAAAATGACCTGATCGAAAAAATCCGTGAAAAGAAAAAAGAATTTAAAAAAGTTAAAGAACAAGTAAAGAAACAAGAGAAAATCAAAATTGATATCTCTGATAAAGATAATGCAATAGATGAACTTTTCAAAAAGGCAGATGAAGAACATGAAAAAGTAGAAAAATATTACAACGAAAGTCAGAAGAAACATGAAAAATATATAAAACTTGTAAAAGAAATGTCTGTGTCTATTGCTGAGGCAAACAAAAAACATGAAGAGTATATATCTGTTAAAAAAGAGGCAGATAAGGTTCATAACAAAGCCTATGAGATGAAAGGAGAAATTATTGCTATTAAAAACGAGAGGCGTAAGAGATATAAAGAATCAAAACAGGCAATAAAAGATCAAAACATAAATGCAAGGAAAGCAGTTATGGACAAGGAAAAATTAAAAAAACATGCAGATAAATCTGTTGAAGAACTTAAAAAAGGTAAGAAAATTAAATTAGGTTAAAATATTTTGTTTTTATATTACTATTTTTAAAAATATTAACGTATGTTAACAATCGTTAATCTTATATATTTTAAGAGATATAATACATCTTAGGATGAAAAATATAAAAAAAATAATTTCAATTTTAATAGTAATAATATTATTAGTATCAATTTTGTTTATTGTTTTTTATCAAAATATTTCAAAAACAAATGAAAATAAAAATACAAATTTTGACAAAGAACCACCAAAAATAGATACAATCACCGGGAATACAACTGGTACAAACGGTAAAATAACAACTATAATTGCTACTTTTTCAGATAATTACAATGTAACAAATGCAACTATTTATTATAAAAAATCCAGTGTAAATAATTGGAATTCTAAATCAATTTTATCCGGCAGAGCAGATATCAAAATTCCTGACAACTCAATAGAGAATTGGCATTACTATGTAACAATTGATGATAAAGCAGGTAACGGTCCTATTGGTAAACCTTCAGTTGATGGAAGTAAATATTTTATCATAGATGTTACACGTGCTCAGACAGATCTTGAACATAAAGTATTTGTTGAGCAGGGTTCGGCTAGCTGGTGCTCTAACTGTCCAAAAATTGAAAAGATATTAAATAGTTTATATGACCCTGCTGACCCTGATTTTTATTATGTAAGCCTTGTATCTGATAGAAACAAAAAAGCAGAAGAAAGATTATACGATCATTACAACATATATGGTTTTCCAACTGTTTTTTTCGATGGAGGGTATGATGCATGCTGTATCGATGTAGAAGCAGAAGAAAAAGACGCAGATCTTTTTAATGAAAAACTATCAAAAGTCAAACAGCGCGATCATCCAGAAATTTACATAAATGTAAATGCAACCTGGAATGATGAAAAAAAAGAACTGAAAACTGATGTAAATCTTGAAAACTATGAAAAAAACAAATATTCTGGAAATTTAAAGGTTTATATAACCGAGATAAAAAGTAGATGGGTTGATTGGGCAGGAAACCCATATCATTATGCATTTCTTGATTATTCTATTGATAAATCCATTGAAATAGATGCAAACAATCAGGCATTTTTTACAGGGGTTTGGGATTCAAGTGATTATTCAGATATTTATCCTGAAAACCTTTGGGTTATAGCTGTTTTGTTTAATTCCAAAGAAGTAAAAAAATATAGCGATCCACCTCAGAATGAAAAAGAATTTAATGCAAATTTTGCTGATGCTTCTGATGGGACAAAAGTAGCAAATGGAACACTTCCACCGGGTATTGGGATTAGTTTTCCCAATCAATGGAATAGATATATTTTTGGAAAAGAAAGAGGTAAATCAATTCTTAGAAAAACAGTGATTATTGGAAAGATTCCTATAAAACTAAATATTGATTCAGAAGAAGAAGTTGAAAAAGTAGAAATAATTATAAAAGGACTTTTTAGAGAAAAAACTTTTACCCTTGGAAATGAGCCTTATGAATACACATGGAATAGCTTTTCTTTTGGAAAATATACAATAACTGCAAAAGTTTATGATAAAAAACAAAGAACCGCAACAGATGAACTAGAAGTCATAGCATTTATTATCTAATCAACAGCTTCTTTGTGAGTGTTATATAGATCTATTGCTTCTTTGATATAATTTCTTAGTTCTTCTTTTTGATTTTTAGGTTTTTCTTTAAGGCCATATATAGTTGCATATGTTGGTTCTATAAACCCATGGTTATATCCATATGTTACAAAAACCATCATTGGATTTCCCGCATCTCCAACTATATCGTAAATATATCTAGATTTATAAAGCAGGCTATCTTCTTTTACTCTATTTGTATTTATGTGAATAAAAGTGATGTTTGAATTATTGAATTTAACTTTTTTATAAAAAACATCATACGGTCCAAAAGAAATATTTAAAACATCGATTAAAACTTCTTCAAGTTCATCACAACCTGGGCAAAAATCAATTCTATATGTTATAACTACAGGTCCTTTTGATAAGTTTTCTAAAACAAAATCAGGATGAGGCATATTATTAGCTGTTTCAAATCTATATTCTATATCTGTGTCAGGTCCTAATTTGATACAGCTCAAGCATAACTCTTCAACAATTTTTCTTTTTATTGAATCGTAAACATCTGTATAAGTAAGTAATCCAATTCCTGCAGAAGAAAAAAGAATAATCATTGTTATCTGTAAAACAAATATCTTTTTCATTTCAAGCCCTCTTATATTTAATTAGATTGTGTGGACAAGTGCTTATGCATTTTCCACATAAAATACATTCAGGATCTCTATGCATATTTGGTATATCTATAGCCATCGGACATACATCTGAGCATAAATTACAGTGAACACATCTTTCCTTGTCAACATCAACATATAAAATACTTATTTTGTTAAAAGGAGCTAGTATTGCTCCAACTGGGCAAAAATATCTACACCATCCTCTTTCTATTAGAAAAATTAGTGCTATAAATAAAATAAATACTAAGAGTGCAGGATAAAAATATGAAGATGGAACGTAAATACCGGGATTTAAAACTAAGATTGGAAATGTTCCTGTTAGCACTCCAACCGGACATATATCCGTAAACATAAAACCAATAAAAATTGAAGTTATAAATACAAACCCTATTAATACAATATATTTTATGTATCTAAAATATGGTTCATACTTATATTGACCTATTTTTTTAATAAAAGGAAATTTTATTTTCAAAAATCGTGCTATTTTTCCTGTTCCTCTTTGAAGTAAACCTATAGGACATACCCATCCGCAAACAGCTCTACCAGAAAAAACGCCTACAACACCTAATATAAGTAATGGAAATAATAAAAGTTTAAGGCTAAAGTTACCTGGTTTTTTATAGGTGTCAAAAACACTAAGTTCTAAAGATCTTAAAGGACAAGCAGAGGTTGCAGTAGGGCATGCATTACAATAAAAAAAGGGATAGCAGAAGCCGGTTTTTAGGTTAAAAGCACCTAAATTTGCTGTAAAAAAAAAGATAATTTGAGCAATTAATCTTTTTATTTGGAGTTTCATTTTTTATCTCTTTTTATAAATGAATAACATGCTAATAAAAAGTGCTATTATTACAAATATAAATTCAAAGCCAGGTGTGCCATTGTCAGAATTTTGATTATCATCTTTTGAATCATTTTTATTTGAATCTATATCTAAATCTACCAACCATGAATCATCTGTTAATTGATATTCTGTACCACTATCCATAACTGTAAAAAAATATTGTATATGATCTGTTCTACCTTGAGTATCTTCTAAGGCTAATGTTTTTACATATTTTCCTTCTGAATTAAGCTCCATCTCATAATTATTACTAACATAACATTGTTCAGTATTATAATTACATTCTAAAACAAATAAAGTAACACTTGTTATATTTTCACCAGATATATTGGCAATTACAGTAACAGTTGACTGAGGTTCTGGTTTTTCAGGGTTTGTATTAATATTATTTACAGTTGGCTCAGCTGTAGCAGATATAGCAATTACACTAATAATAACACTAACACCTAAACATAATAACATTTTTTTTCCAAGATTTTTCATTTTTTCTCACCTCCAATATCTAAATTAATTTATCTAATTTTTTTGAAATTTCAGGGTACTGAGTATAACCTGAAAAACTATGATAAATATTTCCATTTTCATCAATTAAAACAACTTTTGGAACACCACCATCAGGTACATAATCTTTTGCAATGCTACCATCTGAGTCCATACCAAAAATCCAGTCTAATTTCATTCCAAGTTCACGATCAAATGCATCTATAAAAGATTGAAGATATGCTTCTGTTTCATATTGATATACATCAATAGATATGATAATTATTTCAGTATAATTTTCACTTACAGATTTTAAAGCTGGCATTTGATACACACAATATGGACAGTCTACACCCATAAAGTCAAGTAATATTATATTTCCTTTATAATCTGAGAGTTTTATATTTTTTCCCTCTAGAGTTTTTAAAGAAAAATCAGGTGCATCACCCCATTCTGAATTTACATCTTTAATATCTGTGCATCCAGCTAAAAAAGATACAGTAATCAATAAAAGAAAAATTACTATAATACCTTTTTTAAACATTTATTTCTCTTCCATATATTATTTATGTTTTTGTAATCTTTGTTTTAGCTGTTCTTTTGGAAGAGCACCAATTAGTTTATCTACTAAGTCTCCATTTTTAAATACTAAAATTGTTGGAATACTCATTATCTGATGCTTCGATGGTATTTGCTGGTTCTCATCTACATTTAATTTTCCAAATACTATTTCTCCTTTCATTTCTTTGGCAAGTTCTTCTATTACTGGTCCGACCATTCTACATGGTCCACACCAAGGAGCCCAACAGTCTACTACAACAGTATCGTATTTTTTAATTGTTTCTTCAAAATCGGCATCTGTAACGTCTATTGGTTTATCTGGCATATTTTCCATATTTTTTTCTCCTTTCATGTATTTATTTTTGTATTCTTCCATTTTCTTTTTCTTTATGTCTTCAAGTTCATTATCCATTATTCACCTATAATACTTGTTCTAGTATATAACGTTTGTGTATAAATTTAGCACAACCGTTAAATATATGATATTTGATAATAAAAAATAGAAAAATGAAATTTATAAATCCCAACAATAACATATGCTGCAATGATGTAATACAATGTGTCTTTGATCTAAACGATTTAGACATAAACACATATAAAAAACTAAAAGAAAAAAAAGAACTACAGGCAACGGAACTTGCAGACATTTTAAAAAAAGAAAGAAGTACAGTTTATAGATCACTACAGAGACTAGTATGTTGTGGACTATGTAATAAAGAAACTAAAACACTAGAAAAAGGCGGATATTTTCACGTATATTCACCTATTACCAAAAAAGAAACAAAAAAAAAGATAAACAAATGTATAGATGATTGGTATAAAAAAATGAAAGATACAATAAAAACTTTAGAATCTTAAACCTTAATTATCCTGTAGCCATTTGCGAATTCTAAGATATCCTACTATTTTTTCACCATTTATCCACATAATTGGTGCAGTACGCTGCAAATCCTCAAACACATTATGATTTTTTGCCTCACTAATTTGATTTTCAGACCATTCGTTTAGATCATGAGGATAGGTTACAATCTTAATATCGTCTCTATCAGTAATCAATTTTTTTGTATCATTACACTTCATGCATTTTTCAAGTGAAAACAAAATTTTTTCTGCCATAGTATGCCTCCTCCTATTTTAGTGGGCTAGACCGGAATTGAACCGGTGACCTCCGCGTTGTAAGCGCGACGTCATAACCCCTAGACCACTAGCCCGAAGTACTTAGCATGGAATATAATAGTTGTTTTAGTAATTTACTATGTAAAAAATAAAACTGTGTAGTCCTAAAATTATTTCCCATCCTCAAAAATAATGAGAAAAACTTAGCGTTTACCTTGAGATAATAACCCCTAGACCACTAGCCCTTATATCAAGGGGAAATACAATCTATGTTATTAATTTACTCTAATGAAATCGATTAATTTAATTCAAAAATTTTACATATATTTTTTAGCTTACTATAAAGCAAATTTTTAAATTTTCTGTATTCTTCACTATCGATATCAATTAAAATAAGACGGGAAATATCATCATCTGAATTTCCAAAAACTCCTTTATTTAACAAACTACAATTATTTTGTAAATTCTCTCTTGCAACTTGAGAAATCAAAAAACTACTTTTGATTTTTCTAGATATTAAAATATTATCCATCTTTAAAATATCTTTTTTAGATTTATTGATAAGATACAAATCAAAAACATCTCGTTCTTTAAGTTTTTCTCTAGTGAGAATAGCGCGATATTTCTCAAGTACTACTTCATTTATTGGATATGTTTTAGTTTCAATATTTCGTAAATCATAACCAATAGATTTCAGATAAAGATCTTTACCAACGATATTATTTATTTTAGATTTAGAATAATTATTGATGATTTTTTCTAAAAAATTTATCTCAATTTTAATTGGAATTTCCTCATCTGTAATTAAGGATTTATAATATATATTTAGTATATATACCGCTCTTGAATTTCTTAAATTAATGTACTTAGGATTTTTTCTATCGGTTTTAAAATCAAATTTTGCGATATCACATATTGATTTTATTTCTTTAATAAGTAAAATAACTGCCTTTTTTATTTCTTTCTCTCTTTTATTAACACTTTTAATTAAACGAAAATCATTACATTTATCATATGTAAAATCAATATCTTCACTAATTCTTGGATAATTTAAAAAATTTCTAATCAGTAATGTTCCGCCTTTAAAAATTAGATTATTTAGACTACGAATGTTTCCAGCGACATTTTGTTTTTGCCAAGTGGAGAGAAATAACGATATAAAATAGTCTTTTTCAATATAGTAATCATCAATATTTGATCCTTTTTTATTTTTAACATAGGACAGATATTTATTAAAATTTGTTCTATTCATAAATAAAATACCTTCTTTTTAAAATTCTTTGAATAGTTTTTAAGATACAATTTCAATTTTTGTTTTTTCGTAAACTTGGATAATTTTATTGGAGGTATCTTTTTTAGATAAATAAAATCAAGGTATGTTTTTTCAGGATTTGAGTAGTAAAAAGTAATTCTATTCTTGGTAGTTTTTTTTATATATCCAAAATCGATTTTATCTCTTTTTATTTTACAAAACCTATATCTAATTCCTAGTATTTTTCTTTCACCAGATATTTCAGAATTAATAATTATTGGATTAACAATACCCTGCCACAAAATATTATTTCTTTCAAGAGCACTATATAGGCCAAGATACCATCTAATATTTAATTTATTAAGAATTGCATAAAGCATTTCATTTGTGGAATAATTTGTATAATCTCCCTTTTTTTCTTCTATACTTAATATATAGTAATAACCTTTGAAGACATATATAGTGTCTTTATTTCTTCTAAGGTTAACAATAATATTTTCGGTATATTTGTCTTGCAATACATCTCTAAGTACTTTTTCCAATTGTCTTTTAGATATAAGTTTATCATTAATTGAATCTAAGATATTCCTTATAATCCTTTTATCAATTTTCATTTCAAATTAAAAAAAACTTTATTTACTATTTAAATGTTTTGTTTCAAAAAATGCAAAAAAATGTATTTTTTTAAAACGATTGCTATATAAATGAAAGGAAATCCCCCCTCAAAAAAACAATTGTTTTTTTAAAATAACAAAAAAGTAAAGAAAAGAAAAAAAAATTATTTTTTCTTTTTTGATTTTGTTGATTTTTTACTTGATTTTTTTGTATCTTTTGTTGGGGTTTTATTTTTTCCTTTTGGTATTTTTTCTTTTTCTTCTTCGATATAGAGATAACCTGTTTTAAACATTATAAAAATCACTAAGATAATTACTATAATTATTGTAATAATTATTAATGCCCATACTGGAAAGCCTTTGTCTTCTTTAATATAAACTTCTGTTTCATCTGAGGAAGGATTATAAGTATAATCCCATTCTCCATCACCATCTGTATCTATTAGATAGTTACCATCTTCGTATTTTACTTTTACATTATCATTTTCTGAACTGTATATTTTATCATATATTCCGTCTTTATTTGTATCAACTAGATAATAAGTTATTCCATCAATTACTGGTATTTCTTTTACATCTGTAGGATCATCTGGGTCTGAACCAAGTTCAGTTTCTATTTCATCATCTATATTATCCCCGTCGTTATCTGAGTCACCTGCATATTTTCCATCAGGTGAAGGATCATCAGGTACTCCGTTTCCATCTGTATCCTTTGGTTTATCTGTATCATCATTGATGTCAGTTTCATATGATTCTTCTATTTCATCACTCCATCCGTCAGCATCTGTGTCAAGTGTGATATTTGCAGTTGTAATATTAGTATCAGTTAGGCCATCACTATCAGTTACTGTTAAAGTTACATTAAACAAACCTGATTGATTATAAATATGAACAGGGTTTTCTCCATAACCAAAGGTTTCATCGCCAAAGTCCCAGGTATAGTTTTCTATACCATCACCTGTGGTTGCATCTGGATCTATACTTTCTGATCCGTCAAAAGTAATGTTTTCAAAGGTTAATGCTTCATATGGACCTCCTGCATCAGCTGTTGGTTTGTAAGTTGGAGTTGATTGCTCAGAGATATTTACTTCTGCAGTAGCAGTAGCAGTATCTGAATCATCATCTGTGACAGTTAAAGTTACTGTATATTCTCCTTCTTCACTATAAGTATGTGTAACTGTTTCACCTGTTCCAGTTGAATCATCACCAAAATCCCATGAATAACTATATGGCTCTGTTCCATCTGATGCTGAACCTGTGAATTCAACAGAAGAACCAACTGTTCCAGAGTAAGGACCATTTGCATCAGCTGTAAATGTCGGGCTTGGAGGAATAACTGTACCTCCATTTCCTCCGCCACCTTGATTATTAACAGTGATATCAGCAGTATTTGTAGTATAACCTGTTTTTACAGCGGTAACTGTTTTAGGTCCAGTTGAGGAAACAGAAGGAGCATCTAAGGTTACTTCTCCATTTAAATCAGTTGTTCCACTATCGCCGCTGACACTAACTGTTACACCTTGAACTGGAATATTCCCTCTTGAGGTAACTGTAACATCAAATTGATTGTTTTCTGTTACACTATTTGGAAGTGAAAGTGATAAGAAATTATAAGCAATTAATGGATACAAATCTTGAGTGCTACCACCGCTTATATTGTATGGTGTATCACCTATGCCATCACCGTTAGAATCAGTTCCTGTATAGTTTCCCCAATAATTCCCCTCATTAATATTTGTGTTATACCACGTGTTGTTACTGCAATTATCATAAGAGCTTATATTGTTGTTATATATCTTATTGTGATACAACGTATTATTTTCAGAAAAGGCATCATAAAAGGTAGTCAGATTAAAACCATATTCGCTGTAAGATATATTATTTTCAATTATTAGGTTGCCACTTGAACCTTTAAGTAGAATACCCCACGAGCTTTCTGCTGGGTTGGTGTTATTGTTATTATAGAATTCATTTGAAGAAATAGTGTTATTATTAGAAGATGGGGCTAAAGAAATTCCTCCACTGTCACAAGAAGATACGTTGTTATCTGTAATTGTGTTAAAATCTGCATAGCTTAAATCAAAGCCATTTGCATAAGGCCCTAAAGCATTATAACTCATATTGTAAATTGTGTTGTTTGAAATTGTACAATATGTAGAATTAGTAATTTTCATACCTGGTCCTGATTGCAACCTAGTAGATTGAGAGACAGCACAATTACTAATGTTAATAAAACTACAGTGACTGCTATTATCGCTTTGGCTGAACCATTCAATCATTCCTAGAGCTATACCACCATGTGATGAATTTTCAATGTTACATCCTACTATGTTACAGTTTGTTGCGTTGTCAAAAGCAATACCGATAGTACAGTTATAAATGGTAATATTTGTTATGTTAATATTACTAATATCCAAAGGGTTAGAAGAGTTATAAACATATATTCCTACAGCATAATCAGGTAATGCTTTGATACAATTTCTTATAGTAATATCTTTTATGTTAACGTTACTTGTAGTTATATTAATTCCAAATCCATAATTACCATCTAAAATTGCCAATTCAGTTCCATCAATTGTTATACTTTTATCAACGAGAAGATTTTCATAATAGGTTCCATTATAAACAAAAACAGATCCATCTGCAGAAACTGCATTTATACCTTCTTGAATGGTATCAAAGTGATCAACGTTCCAGCCGGGTGTTGAACTTGTGTAATCATCATCCACCCATACAAAAGTAGGTGGTGTTGTACGTTTGTTTGTTAAGGGATATACGTCCTGATTGCTACCAGATGCAATATCATACGGTGTATCACCTATGCCATCACCATCAGAATCAGTTCCCGCGTAGTCTCCCCAATAGTTACCCTGGAAAATAGTTGTATTGTACCAATCGTTATTACTACAGCGGTCAAAGGAGTTATTTAGCGAATTATTATAAACATTATTGAAATAAATTGTATTATTTTCTGAACAAACTGATAACCAAGATGAAACATAGATACCTTCATCATTGTAATACACATTATTTCTAGTGATTGTATTATTGTCTGATGCTAAAACACAAATACCATATGCCATAGCATTCGTATTGTTATAGATATTATTTGACTCAATGTTATTATTACTTGAATTCAAAATATGGATACCTGTTTGATCATATTGAGTAATGGTATTATTCATGATCATACAATTAGTAGAATTTGTTAATTGTATAGCCTCACCAGTCGGACCAGCAGAAGAATTATAAGTCGAGTTTATCAATTGATTGTTTGATATATTGCAGTTTTCAGATTCGAGGATATACATACCCATCCGCTCTATTGAATAAATCATATTATTTGTAAAGTTTGAATTTGTTATATTGTAATACATAAATGCCAACCATGAATTATTTGATATATTGCTATTTACAACATTTACAATAGATGAATCTCTAGCATATATGCCTATACTACTGTTTTTTATATGAACATTATTCAATGTCACATTTTGAATAGAGGTCGTAGAATTATAAATAAAAATTCCTGCGGTATTTTCACCAGTACAGTTGCTAATAGTAAGATTTAGAATTGTAACATTACTTACAGTTATATTCATTCCATTATTGTACTGCCCATCTAATGTGACCGATGTATTAGCATTAAGAGTTACAGAGTTGTCAATAATTAAATTCTCAGTATATGTTCCATCCCAAACATAGACTATGCCATTACTTGTTACATTATCTATTCCTTCTTGGATGGTTCTAACATGTGTTTCATCATACCAGGATGAATCAGCGTTGTCATCAACATATACAATAGTAGGTTGCTGTACATCAACAGTATATGGGCCATAAACCTTAGAATTACTTGATGTGTCATTTATTTGAATAGAATAAGTCATATCAATAGAACTACTATCCAAAGTTATTGTCCCAAGCCAATATCCATTATTAAGAGTTAGATTTGCATTACCTGAAAATGTATTATGAGACCATGAAACATTGACTCCGGAGACACCAATATTATCTGATGCAGAAATGTTGAAAGTAAAACTTTCACTTGCATTACCCGTTGAAGGGGTATTATCACTAACTAGAGAAGGATCAATGATATCATCTACCTCCAATGGAGAACCGGTAACAGTTTCATTCCAGTTATTGCTGGTATCATTTGCTGATATGTTATAATAAAAATAAGTTGCAGTAGTTGAGATAATTGAAATGTTATACCAATACTTGCTTGTAATTGAACTAAAGTTCATAGAATAGTTATCCCAAGAGCCAGTATAATTAGAATTCAGATAAACATTTGAAACAGCTATATTATCTGTGACATTTACAGTGAAGTTATAACTATCGCCTGTTGTTGGGTTAGTGCTGAGTATATCACTAAATTCTGGTGGATCATTATCTGTAACATTTACTGTATAAATTGACGAGTTTACAACATGCCCTGAGGTATCATTTACCCATATTTGATATGTCAAATCACTAATATTATGTGCAAGTCTAATATTTCCATTAAAATAATCAAAAACTGAATTATTTAATGTTAGATTACCAGACGAACCAGCATGGACCCAAGAAACATTAACAGTTAATTCTTGAGGTGAATCAACATAATCAATTACAGTTGAATTAAAGTAGTATAAATCACCTGTTGTTGCATTTGATCTATTTGTGTTATCTGTAAGTTGAGGTTGATCAACGATTGTTAAATTATAAAAGGAGCTTTGATCAGGATAATTATCATTTCCATTTATAAAAACTGAGTCATTTGTTGTGTTTTCATTACCTATAAACCAAAATATCGGGCAATCCTGATATATATCATCATCAGGTCTTATTTCGATGTAATAATTTTTATTCACAAGGGAATTATTTACTACAGTAGATTGATTATGCCAAAATCTTGAACCATCATCTCCTGTTTTTAAAACACAAGCAGTAATCATGGTTCCATCTTCGATTAGTTTATTAGGCTCATTATCATCTGTTGCATAACCATAGTAATAATGGACTGAAGCAGCAGATACGCAAATTGTAATAAGTATCAAAAAAATAAATGATACTAGCAAAAACATTATTCCTCTTTTTAATAATTCCATTTGTTTTTCCTCCCTATTTTAATTTCCATTTTATTATCAACCCTAAAAAAATAATTATAAATAAAGAAATTATGCCCATAATTAATATAAGATTATTTGGCTGTGATTTTGTTTCTTTTATATATTCGCTAAATTCTCCAGATAGACTATTATACTTGTATTCATATTTATTGTCATTATTTGAGTTTATTAAATAAAAACCATTTTCCAGAATAAGATCCGTAACATATCCTTTAGTTCTATTGTAATATCTATCTAATTTTCCGTCACCATCGATATCTATAAGATAAAATAAACCAAATTCATTTAAAATTCTAATAACATCTTCTGGATTAGTAACATTGGTACCCAATTTATTTTCTATAACATCACTTAAACCATCATTGTCATCATCAGCATCCCATTCATCAGGGATTCCATCGCCATCGAAATCTGAAGGAAAATCATCTGGATCAAATGGATCTGTACCATAATATTGTTCTGCCTCATCACTCCAACCGTCATTATCAGAATCATCAGATGTAACATTTACTTGTGTTTCAATAGAATTGCTTGTTCCATTATTATCAATGACTTTTAATATAACGATAAATTGCCCTACATTTGAATAAATATGATCAGTTGTAACATCATTTGTTTTAACACCTGTTCCATCGCCAAAGTCCCAAACATATTCAATTATATATCCATCTGAGTCAGTACTATCTGAGGCATCGAAAGTAACAGTCTCATTTGTTTTGCTATAATATGGTCCTCCTGCATTTGCAACTGGTGGTATATTTTCAATGTTTTCATCTGAGGGAGGAGGAGCAGGAATAAAATCATTACTCGGGGGGGTAGTACTTCCTCCGTTTCCACCATTGCCACCATTTTGAGTGTCACTTTTAGTCTTAAATTTATAATAATTGGAAGAATTATCATCTATACCAGTATTTCCAGATATATCAAAAGACGAAACCTCAAAATAATACGTAGTGTCAGTATTTAAATCAGAAATAATTATATTATGATTTTTTACATAAGAAGAGTCTTTTTTAGTATTTAGAGGAGGAACTGAACTACCATAATTTACTATAGAATTAGATTTCTCATTAGTTATCCAAGTGATACTTGCCTGAGTTTTACTAACCGATGAAACAGATACTTCGCTTATGACCGGGGAAGTAGTATCAAAAGATAAATTAAAAAACAATGAATAATCTACATTTTCACCACCTGCCTGAAATTTTGCTGTTTTACCAGTTAAGGTGTCATTTATATAAAAATAGATAGTTTTATCAGCATCGCTATTAGACCCCTTTATAGGAAAACCTTCTGTTATTGGCACATATCCATAGGCCCCATCTTTGATAGGGGTTGTAAAAATTTTAGACCCCAGTTTTGCTGTAACGGTACCATTCTGAATAAGTTCACCATTTTTATCAAAAACATATCCATAGAAATAATGTGGAAGAACTGGAATGTCATCTCCATTTATAGTTGGAACTAATAACAAAGATAAAATGAATGTAGTTAATATCATACTCGTAAGTACTTTTTGCATATATCTCCTGTGATTACCCCCTTGAAAATAGTAATAAGATATAAAAGAAAGGGAGAATTTTTTTAAATTTAGCTTGGTGTATACGTTTTATCTCCACTACTCTCTTTCCACAGCCAATAGCCTTTACCAGGTTCCATATCCTGTGAACTTATGAGAATATTTGTATATCCTCCACCTACATTATACCTCCATACTGAACTTACATCAGAATCTGATAAACTTGCTAGCGCACCTCCATAGCTTGTCGAAGCAGATTGATTGTAGGTTTGCCATTGACCGATTAAATTCCATGATTCTCCTTTCAATGTATGATAAGGCATACTATATCCCGGATCTGGGAAAAGATCAAAATTACCCTCCAGAATTTGAGCCGTTCCAACATTTAACCAATAACCTTCTCCACCAGTCAAATTCCAATGGTCTGTAGAGGTATCATCATATCCTTGAGTTGAGTGATAAGATTGCCAATCATCTATTGTTGCGTTATATCTATAAATACGCCAATTTCCAGTTAATCCTGCTAATACAGAGGTTAGAGTTTCCGATGAAACATCACATGGGAATGATATTAGATTTAATCCAGATGAAAGACTGATTCTAAACGTTTTTATTATTTTTGTACCAGACGTAATAGTATTTCCTGCTAGATCTGCAATTGAACCAGCTATTCCAATTGTAGGCGAATCACCAGTCTGAAATGTTGTATCAAATCTAATGGTAGTTCTGTTACCACTTGTTGATTGAATTGCTGCAGGATTTACGTTGCTTAAGCTAATATTAAAATCAGTATAATCAATAGTAGAATTATCCATATATAATTCATTGAAATGTACATCTACATATGTATGATCTGTTCCATCATTATCTGAATCAAGTACTGCATAATTCAATGTAGGTGCTGTATTATCAGCAATTATCGTATCACTCCCAGTATTGTTATAGTTACCAAAATCATCAGTTACATTAATTGTCACAGTAACCGTATAATCACCACTACCTGAAACAGTACGTTCCCACCATGCATGAGTATCATTATGTCCAGAAGCATTATCAGAAGTAGTTCCACCAAGACCACTTAAATCAGCCTTAAATAGACTATTTGCACTACTTGAATCAAGAGTTGCATCTGAATAGGTGATAGTAACATTCACTGTATCAGTATCTTTTACATAACTAGTACTACTAATTGTTGTATCAGTTATAGTTACAGAAGTAACTAGTGGATCTCCTTCATCAAAAGTAAACGAATCATTAACTGTTGATCCAACATTTGTTAGATTATCTGTAGACTTTGCATAGACTTTATATTGATTTCCATCTACCCAAGTAATCGTAGACGTGTCAAGAGTCCAAGTACTATATCCTGTTGCATTATTCCAGTTATCTGCATCTGTCCAAGCTGTACCAGTCCAATTTGTATTATCTGTCATATTATAGATCTTAACTTCAGTCTTGTTTATTCCAACACCTGAACCATCATTGGAAGTACCAGTGATCTCAGTTAAAGAAGTTACATAATCAGAAATATCATCAATTGTAGCTGTTGGACCTGAGTTATCTACCTTTTTATCATTATTTGTGTTACTTTTAGCAGATAGGGAAACGTTGTCAGTTGCGGTAATTGTTACAGTAAATGTACCATTATTATTTGCAGGCATTGTTAAATTATAATACCATTCAAGATTATTTGTTTTATTCATATCTTGATCGGTAATATCAGAATCACCATCATTATATGCAACTGAAATTTTTACAGGTTCAGTTATACCAGATCCAGTTTCAGTGAAATTAGCAAAAACTTTTAACAAATCGTTTTCTTTGAAATATGTAGCAGTTTTATTATACTGTATTTCACAAACCGGTGCTGTGTTATCAATAGTTTTTGTTGAATTAGTCCCAGAGACAGATTGAGATACATTATCAGAAGCATTCACATATACAGTTACATCACAGTTTTCACCACTCTGTACATGCCAGTCAAAGTAGTAATGAGTATTATCATCTTTTTCCATGCTTTCACTTGAATTCAACCAACTACTACCCGTACTATTTTCAATAGACAATTCAACTGTAGACTCATCTATGCCAGATCCATCTTCTGTAAAGTTTGCAAATACTCTAACTGTATCTCCATATATAACATATGTCGCTTTATTCATCTCTACGGTAACAGTTGGAGCTGTTGTATCAAGTGTGAAATTTATATATTTTTGAGTACTTGTTCTAGATGCATTATCTGTAGTTGTAGCATTGACTAAATATGATACAGCATCCTGCCAAGTAACACTACTAGAATCATATGTCCAAAGTGTATTTCCTTCAGAAAGTGAAGTTGTAAGCCAGGTTTTACCATCCGCCCATGCAGCATTATCCCAGTATTTTCCTGAAGAAGTGTTATAAATTGTTATGTTTACTTCTTTAACACCAGAATAACCTGAGTCACTGCAGTTACCTTCTATAGAGCTGACATCAGCATAATAGGTATGGTTAACAGGTAAAGTGATATTCACAAAAGGATTTGTGTCATCATATCCACAAATAGCATCTGCACTACCTGGAGCAATTTCTTCATTTGAAGCATTATCTGTAGCTATAGAATAAAACTGATAATATCCTGCATCACTTGGAAAATCAAAATTCCAAGTCACTGGACTATAAGGTGTTGTATCGGGATTATTTGCACCACTCCATTTAGTCCAAACACTACTGACCCAAGAAGTATTATCATTTGTATATCTATAATATAGTGTAACATTATTTAATCCGCTTCCAGCATCAGAAGCAACATATGTAATTGAAACAGTACTACTAGTCTGCCAGTATGTTGATATGTCAGTTACTTCAGATGAGAGATCATTTGTATCGTAACTAAAAGTATGACTTGTTTCAGATCCTATATTTCCAGCATAATCAGTAGCTGACGCATTTATTGTATAGTTGGTACCATTGAAAAATGTTGGAAAAGCAGTACTATCTTCATAATACCAATTTTTAGTCCAACTAGAACCAGTGATATTTGCTGTAAGATTAGTTTCAACACCCCAAGCTAGTCCTGCCCAATAATTTCCACTTGATTCGTTATAAATAGTAATGTTTACTGTTTCTATTTTAGATCCTCCATCATCAGAAGCGGTACCTGATATATTTGTTAGAGAGTTATACCAATCTCCATCCACAGGAATACTAATTATTGGTGCAGAGGGCTGAGTTGTATCATATGTAAATGTTGAAGTTGCCGCAGTTAGGTTCCAGTTACCTGCTGTATCTTTTGCACTTATATTTATTATATATGATTTATTATTAGCCCAATTTGGAAAAGCACTTTGATTATCATACCACCAATCAATAGTTTCTCCAGAGCCAGACATATTTGCAGAAAGATTTGTTTCAGCACCCCAGCCTGAGCCTGTATAGTAAGTGCCATCTGTTGAGTTATAGATTGTAAGATTAACAGTTGAAATACTTTGAGGATCACTAGCATTACCTGTAATATTAGTAACAATTGATGAACCTGATTTATAAAACTCATTATTAACTGGAAGAATAATATTTGCGGTTGGATCAACAACATCATAGCCTATTATAGTATCATTGCTACCTGGCGCAACTTCAGAGTTAGTAGCATTGTCAGTTGCAACTGTATAAAATTCATAATATCCACTATTATCAGGGAAATCAAAATCCCATGTTTTTGTTGTCCATGGATCTATATCGGGATTACTTGAATTAACCCACTTGGTCCATCCACCACCCCATGTTTCATTATTCTCTGAAAATTTATAGTACAAAGTTACGTTATTTAATCCGCTGCCGTTGTCATCAGCATTGTACGTGATAGTTTTTGGATTTGAGCTATCTGTGTACCAATATGGTGAAATGGAGTTTACATTTGAATAAGGATCTTCAGTATCATATAAGAAATATGAAAAAACTTCTGTTGCAACGTTGCTTGAGTTATCAATAGCAGTAACATTTACATAGTAATATGTTCCATTGTACCATGTTACACTTGATGAATCATTTTGCCAGGCAGTATATCCTGAAGTTAGTGTTGCCTGACTCCAGTTTTTACCATCTGCCCAACCTGATCCATTCCAGTATTTATTAGAAGTACAGTTATATATTGTGAAATTAACATTAGAGATACCTGAATAAGAGTCACTACATTCACCAGATATAGTGTTCAAACTATTTGATTTGTAATAACCATTATGTACAGGTATCGTTATTGTAACAGTAGGATCATAGGTATCATAAAAAATCGTACTTTTTACTTCAGTTCCTACATTACTTGCATTATCGGTTCCTGATGCATTAATAATATATGAACTTGCATTATACCAGGTTACACTACTTGAATCATATGACCAGGAACTATAAGGAGAGCCTGATAACGTAGTACTAAGCCAGGTTTTACCTGATGCCCAATCAGTATCATTCCAATAGTATCCTGAAGACGCATTATAAATTGTAATATTTACAGTGCTGACACCTGACTTTGTATCTTCGGATTCAATATCGTTACATGTACCATTGATATAATTCACTGGTTTATTTGTACCATTATGGGCTCCATCAGCAGGAAAACTAATTGCAACTGTTGGACCCGTACCATCATATGCACATTCAGTATCATTTAGGTTTGGAGCGGTTTCTACATTCCCAGCAGTATCGGTTCCAATTGAGTAGAATTTATACCATCCAGATCCATTATCAAAATTAAAAGTCCAATCATATGTAGGACCAGAGCTATCCGTGCCAACAGACCAAGGACCAGTATACGTAGAATTATCACTACTGTTATAATAGTGTAAAGTAACAGAATCCACACCGCTTAAATTATCATTCGCGGTAGCACTTATGTCTAAAGACCCAGTGTTATTCCAATATGGAGATATTGAATCCACTGATGTTTCAGGTGCAAATGTATCAATTAAAATACCATTTGAGTTTGTAATAGGTCCCGTGTCATTAGTACCTGCTAAGAACAGACCTTGGTCAGACCAATTATAATATCCATCTGAATTAGCATCGTTTAAGGTTGGAATTTGCATTACAATATTTTTGTAATGCTGGGCGCTTGCTGAAATATTAACAGCCACATAAAACGTTGCAGAGGTATTAATATCCTGTGTAAGACCTGTAATATTCCAAGAGCTAGTTCCAGAAGAATAAGATGTATTTCCAAGAAGAGTATCCTGAGCGGAACTAAATCCCCCTCCTGCAGTTTCCATCCATAATGTTAAATCAGCTATATCTGAGCTACTTGCGTTACCCGTTCCACTTAATTTGAACGTGACATCATTTAATTCATCGTGTACTGCGCTGTTATTATCTGATCCTTCCAAAATAATTGCATCTGTTGCAGCGTTCCATGCTCCACCATCGGCGGGATCATAAGCTTTTACTTTTTTCCAAGCTGTTGGATGTTTACATCCTCTACCAGTCCCAAAAGTTCCAGATGCAGGTGCAGTTCCTGCAATAACAGTTTCTCCGTTATTATAACGATCATTATCAATTGAACTATCAAGGAAAATACAATCTTCTGATGCATTCCATGGACCTAAATCTTCAACAGCATCATAAAACCACATATCTCCGCCTGCAGCAGTTTCAGATCCCCAATCATTACTTTGATCACTATATTCAAGAACGGTTCCATCAGCAGGCCAAATTCCGGCCAATTTAGTATCTGATTGTGTTGTTATAGTAAAATTCATCACTAGTACATTAGTATCACTTTGCTTTTTATAAGCAGAAGGTGCATTATTATTTGTTACAGATGTGGTATTAACATTTATTGAGGTAAAAGAAACAAAAATCAACAATGCAACTACCACCATGCTTATAGCTTTACTAGCTTTAAAAGAACTGTTCATATTATTTTCCATATTCTAATTCACCACCAAATAATTTTCATATTATATTCTCTATCTAAACACGATAAGATATCTCTCATCTCACCCTTCCATTTTTATCTAATAATTGAGATATCAAAACAGTTCTCCCTTTATAAAAATTGTTATTATTTTAGATTGTATACCAATGTATAAAGTGTTCAAAAAATATTACAATTTTTGTAAATCTTTATTTTCAAAATTGGATTTATCGTAATCAATATTTCTTTTTGTTGCACTCTCAAGCTCAATTGTTTCCTGCTTTACAAGTTCAAGCATCCCTAGAACTGATACTATACCAATATCTCTTTGATATTTTCTGCAAACACCTGCCAACTCTCTATGAAAATTACTTTCAAGTTCTCTAACGTAATTAATACTTTTTTCCATAATAATTATTCTCCAATCATCTAATTTTGTAATAGATTTTAGTATTTATAAATAGTTTCAAAAAAACAAAGAATATAAAGCTAGAAAATACTCTAATAATATAATTTAGAAAAAACTAAATCTAGAACAATATTCACAAAATTTGATATCAATGAAACCAAGTGATCTTTACAAAAAACTAACAAAAATTTATGATAATTTAGAATGGTGGCCAATGGATCACAATTATCATAAAAAAAATAATACTGATCCAAGATTTGAAGTAATAATTGGTGCTATTCTTACCCAAAACACTAATTGGTCAAACGTGGAAAGAGCAATAAAAAATCTTAAACAAGAAGATAAGTTAGACATAGAGTCAATTCTAAACACAGATTCTAAAGAAATAAAAGAACTGATTAAACCATCTGGTTTTTATAATCAAAAAGCGGGTAGAATAAAAAAAATTTGTAAATATCTATATGAAAAATATTCACGAGATTTAAATCTTTTTTTTGATAAAGACATAAAAACTCTTAGAAAAGAACTCTTAAATATAAATGGAATAGGACCTGAAACAGCTGACTCAATTATTTTATATGCAGCAGAAAAACCAATATTTGTAGTTGATGCTTATACAAAAAGATTATGCAAAAGACTACCTATAAACGTAGAAAAATCTTATGAAAAAATACAAAATTTTTTCCAAAAAAATTTATCAAAAAACTACAGTAAAAATCTAACAAAAATATACAATCAAATGCATGCTATGATTGTTGAACTTTCTAAAAATTATTGTAAGAAAAAACCATTATGTAAAAAATGTCCTATAAAAAAAGACTGTAGTTATTCCAAAAATCTATTTTAGAATTTCTTTTACTTTTTCTCCAACAACTTCAGCAGGAATATCAGGTAAGGAAATAAATTGTGTGGTACCAAGTTTTCCCTTACCAGATGGTTTTAAATAAATAAAACCAGCGTTTTCAACACCTTTTAAATAATTCCAAAACATGGTATGAGACCTTGGTTTTTCACTGTATTCTTCACAAGTTACTCTATATGTTTTTTCTGCATCACCAGTGCTAGTATAAGCTGTTCCATCATTTTTTAATCTTTTAGCAATAGAATAAAGGGTTAATAATTCATGAAGTTTAAGATTTTTAAGTTTTGTTTCTGTGACAAACGAATATGTTTCTGCTTTTGCAGCACGCACATGCTCAGGTGTCACCATATCCATATGCTGATTATCACAGGCAATAGCTGCTTTTGAAAGTAGTTCAATTGCAAATCGTGCATCACCCCATTCTGAAGAAATATCAGCTATCAAATTAAGACTATCTTCTTCTACAGTATTTGGATGAAAAGCTAAATTTGTTCTATCTTTTACTATATCAAAAAGCTCGTTTCTACTATATTTTTCAAGTGTTAAAACATTACTTCTTTTAAAAGTGCTAAGTGAAGAAGAATCAAGCCTTAAAAGAACATCTTTTTGAGAAATTAAGATAAGTGAGATTGGTATTTTACCGGTTTGAGATTCATCAGAAAAACGAGTAAGATTATAGATTAAGTCTGACTCTTTTTTAAGAAGTGCATCTACCTCATCAAGGACAACTAAGAGTTGAGCTTCTTTTCTTATAAGCTGTTTTTTTAAAACTTCCAGCATTTCATCAACTGAAAAGCCTCTATCTGGAAAACGTGGATCAAAATGATTAAGAATTCCAAGAAGGGCCATAGAATCAGTTGATCTTTTTCTACAGTTTATATGTACATATTCAATGTTAATTCCTTTTTTTCTTGCAATATTTCTAATAGTACTACAGAATTTTTTTGCAATAACTGTTTTACCTGATCCAACTGGTCCCTTTATAATAGCATTTTGTGAAACATTTGAAAGAAGGGGTTTAAACATTTGAGATAAATATTTTAGTTTATCATCCCGGTGGATAATATTCTCTGGAACGTAGTCAAAATCTAAGATATCTGGGTTTTTAACAACCGTTGCTGAGAGTAGTTCGTCCTCGATTATATTGCTCATTATTATTGTGTATAAAATTGCTGTTCATAAAACTTTATCCTAAAAAAATATAGAAAAACTAAGATTTTTCAATAAAGATTAAAAAAGAAAAAAGTGTTATAATTTTTTGTAATGAACAAATACAGCAGTCAAAAAAAATCTTTAGAATTTCTAAAAAACAAGTTTTCAGAGTACTATAAAACAAATGAAATAGTACTGCCTGATCGTTTCAGCCGCCGTGAATATGCCTTTGTATATTACGGGAGAAAAGGAATGGTTAGACATATTGGTTTTAACAAAAAAACAGATTTTAAAAAATTTGTAAAAAAACAAGCACCTGCTCATGCATATTATTCTTCAGCCTATTATAAAATCCCTGATGCAGCAAAGATGCAGGATAAGGATTGGATGGGAGCTGAACTAATTTTTGATTTAGATTCAGATCATCTACCAGATGCAGAAAAATTAACATATGAAGAGCAGCTTGATTCAGTTAAAACAGAGTTTTTTAAACTTGTACATGATTTTTTGTTAAATGATTTTGGTTTTAATGAAAAATATATTGAACTATATTTCAGCGGTGGACGAGGTTATCACTGTCATGTAAAAGATCCGAAGATTCTATCACTAGACAGCAGTGAAAGACGTGAAATTGTTGATTATATAACAGGTAGAGATATACATGATTCACTAGTTTTTAGAGAACATGTGACCGGAACAAAAAAATACGGTCAAAGACGCTATCCAAGCACAAAAAGCCTAAAAATGCCGTCTCCAGATAGCCCAGGTTGGAAAGGAAGAATCAGCAGAGGCATAATTGAGATAGTTGATGAAATAAAAAAAAGTGATGATCCATATAAAAAACTAAAAGAATACGGCGTAAACAAAAAAGATTCTAAAAAACTTTTAGAGGATTTATCTGATGAAAGGATGAATAGAATTAAACAAGGAAACCTTGATCAAACAAAAACAATCCGTAAGTTTTTTTTAAATAATGCACTTAGAAAAACAGCTGTTTCTATGTCTGCTGGTGAAACAGATGAGCCAGTAACCTGTGATATTAAAAGACTTATTAGGCTACCCGGCTCGCTTCATGGAAAAACTGGTTTTAAGGTTGTAGAGATAACACTTGACTCTTTAGATGATTTTGATCCTTTAATAGATGCAGTAGTTTTTTCAGATGATTTAGTTAAAGTAGAAATGCAGGATAAATCTAAAATTAAACTAAATAGTGAAGAATTTAGGCTTAGTAAAGGTGAACAAGAAATACCTGAATTTTTAGCTGTTTTTTTAGTAGCTAGAAGAATGGCAACAATAGCTTAGCCTTTTAAAAAATCAAAAACTTTTTTATTAAATAAATCTGATTTTTCATAATGCATTCCATGGGTTCCATCTTCAATTTTATAAAGTTTGGAGTTTGGAATTTTTTCAGCAAGTAAATCTGAAGAATTAGGAGGTAAAATTTTATCTTTTTTACCTGTTATAACAAAAGTATCTGATTTTATTTTAGATAGATTATCTACCACATCATGGCGAAGTATTGCCCGAGTTTGTTTAATAAATGTTTCAAAATATCTAGGGTTTTTAGTCATATCATTAATAATATCTTCAATTAGGTTTTTATTTACCTTAATAAAACTATCACTAAAAACCTGTTTTAGAAAAAAACTAAACATTTTTTTTCCAAGTCTTCCACGTGGCTTAAGATTTATTATATCTTCATCTTTAAAATCAGCTAAATCTTTCAATCCTTTTTTTATAGTATCTAATACATTTCTTTCAGGCCTGGCAGATGTAGAAGAGAGAACTAATTTATCAACAATTTCAGGATATTTAATAGCTATTTGTTGAGAGATCATGCCACCCATTGAGCTACCTAAAATATGAGTTTTTTCTAGTTTTAAATAGTCAATTAAAGCCTTTGTATCATCAGCCATCATCTCAATAGAATATGGACCTATTGTTCCAGTGCTTTTTCCTATACCTCTATTGTCAAATACAATTACTTTAAAATATTCCTGAAAAAAAGGTATCTGAAAAATCCATGTTCTGTGATCAACACCTAACCCCGATATTAAAACTAATGGTTTACCCTGGCCAATCACATGATAATTTATTTTTATTTTTCCAATATTAACTAATGGCATACAATTAAACTCCTCAAATTAAATACGCTATCGAAAATCTATATAAAAATATTGGTCATACAAGATAGTTAGAAAATATGGATGAAGAAGATATAAACTATAGATTTTTAAGAAAGATTCAGCAGCTGGAAAAAAAATCACCAAAATTATCAGATATAACAGATGATTTCTACAGTGAAGTTTTAGACTATATTAAAGATTTAGATAAAAGACTAAAAAACGAAGATTCAAAACAAAAACAAAGAATCTTAGAAGAAGAAATAGATAATACAAAAAAGATATTTTTTAGTGTTTATGAATTTAGAGAAAAAAAGATTATTCTAGCAGCTATGTCAAAAGCCAGAAGCGGAAAACCCGCTGTTGAAAATATGATTGATAGTGAAAAAGAATTATTCAATAATGTTTTAGAAACAATTAAAAATTCTAGAGAAAAAAATTTATCAAAAAAAAATGAAACAAAAGTTAAAGAAGAGGAAAAAATAGAAAAAAAAGAAGAAAAAGGCAATAACAACGATTTAAAACAAAAAGGAAAAGATTTAAATCCAATAGTAAGAGTAAAAAAAGATATTCCTGAATTTGTTGGAACAGATAAAAAGAAATATAAGTTAAAAAAAGACGATGTTTTAACAATATCAGAAGACATGTGTGATATGCTCTCAAAAAGAAAAGCATGTGAAAAAATTGAAATTTAAGATAACATTATACTTTATATATCACCTCCATATTACGTCTTCACTCTGGTATTAAATAATTAAAGGAGTTTAGTATGAAAAAACCAAGGAAAATCAAAAGATACTGTCCAAAATGCAAAAAACATACCATTCATGAAGTACACAAAATAAAAAAGAGAAAAGCAAGTGAATTTAAACAAGGACAAAGACGTTTCAGAAGAGTTATGAGAGGATACCGAGGTTTTCCAAGGCCAAAACCTGAGGGAAGAGAAAAAACAAGTAGAAGGGCAAACTTAAAATATACTTGTACAGAATGTAAAAAAAGTACTCAACCAGCAAGCATAAGAGCTAAAAAAGTTGAGGTGAGCGAAAGATGAGAGAAACTAAAAGCAAATTTATAAAGGTTCGTTGTAAAGACTGTGAAAACGAACAAATTCTTTTCAACAATGCATCTACTACAGTTTCATGTCATATATGTGGAAGTAAACTTGCTGTTCCAAAAGGCGGTAGAGCAAAAATAAAAGGCGAGATTTTAGAAGTAATTGAATAAAAATCACAGGTTTTATTAATATGGAAAATAAAACAAAAAAAGATTATCCTGAGGAAGGAGAGCTAATTGTAGGCACAGTAAAAAATGTACAAAATTTTGGTGCATTTATACTTTTAGATGAGTATCCTGGTAGAGAAGGATTTATTCATATTGCAGAAATAGCTACAGGATGGGTAAAAAGAATAAGAAACCATATTAAAGAAAAACAAAAAGTTGTATGTAAAGTTTTAAATGTTGATACTCAAAAAGACCATATTGATTTATCATTGAAAAGAGTAAATGAACATCAAAAGCGAGATAAAATACAGGAATGGAAAAATTCTCAAAAAGCAGAAAAACTTTTAGAGATGGTTGCAAAAAAATTAGATATAACACTTGATCAAGCATACTCCCAATTTGGTAATAAGCTAAAAGACAGATATGGTACACTTTATACTGCTTTTGAAGAAGCAGCATTTGATATAGAAACGCTAAAAAAAGACGGATTTAAAGGCCCATGGTTAGATGCATTTAAAGAAATAGCTAACCAAAATATAACCATACCTTTTGTAGATATCAAGGGTTATGTTGATGTACAATCTTTTCTACCTGATGGATTAAAACATATAAAAGAAGCACTTTCTGATGGTGAACAAACAAAGTTTGAAGATGTTGAGATAACAATAAAATATATTGGAGCACCACATTATAGTATTAATGTTAAAGCACCTGACTACAAAATTGCTGAAAACGAACTTAAAAAAGCAGTAGAAAAGATTCAAGCAAATATCGAAAAACATGATGGAATCTGTAAATTCCATAGAAAACTTGAGGATTAAATGCCTGATATATTCTATTGTAAAAACTGTAAAACCTATACTTTAAAAAAGATTTGTGATAACTGCATGGGAAAAACTATTTCAAAAAATCCCCCCAGGTTTTCAATACAAGATCATTATGGTAAATATAGAAGAAAACTTAAAAGACTAGAAAATAAGAGTTGATAAAATATGGATTACGTATCTGTAAGATATATAGATAAAAAACCCAAGCTAAAAAAACCTATTCTAATCGAAGGATTACCAGGTATTGGAAATGTCGGTAAGCTTGCTGTCGAGCATTTAATAGATACAATCAATGCTAAAAAATTTGCAGAACTACATTGTAAAGACTTTCCACCACAGGTTTTTATAAACCCTGATGGCACAATAGAATTAGTAAATAATGAGTTCTACTATTATAAAGCTAAAAACAAAAAACAAAGAGATATGATACTTATAACTGGTGACTACCAAGGTCTTTCATCACAAGGACAATACGAACTTGTTGAAAAAATACTAGATATATCAGAAGAATTTGATATACAAGAACTATTCACCTTAGGTGGATATGGACTCGGCCATGATATTCAAAAGCCAAAGGTGCTATGTGCTACAACAGATAAAAGTTTAGTAAAAGAAATGAAAAAACATGGAGCAGTATTTAAGAAAAATGAACCAGGCGGTGGAATAGTTGGCGCAAGTGGTCTTTTACTTGGACTTGGGAAAATTAGAGGACTTAAAGGCACCTGCTTTATGGGTGAAACACCAGGTTATTTGGTTGATCCAAAGAGCGCTAAAGCGGTATTAAAAATACTTGCAAAAATAACAAACATTAAAGTTGATCTATCTGCCTTAGAAGAAAAAGCAAAAGAAATCGAGCATATTGCACATCAACTAAAAGAAATGGAAAATATATCAAAAGAAAAAACAGAAGAACTAAAATATATAGGTTAAAAAAATTTTTAAATAAATTTTATTTCTGATGCAATCAATTCTACAATTGGCGGACCTATCTCACTGATATCAACTAATTCTCCAGAGACAGCATAATTGTTGCCGGTTGTAAAGTTTTCTAATGTATTATTATCAACAATGTTTTCAAGATTTAATAAAAGCATTTCATCGGGATTAGGTTTAGCAGTAGTTGTAACCGCAGGTATTAAATAATCATCATCACCAGATGTATAATACACTCCTTTTACTGTGATTTCTTTACCTATGTAGTTTTCTTTATTTCTAATTACCTCACCTACAGATAAATATTTTTCAGGACCTGTCGGCGGGTTTAAAGCAATATATGCTATACCTAGGATAACTAAGATTACGATTACTATATATATAAAAGTTCTTGGTTGAATTTTTGGTTTTTTTACAGCCATAACATCCTACCTCTAACAAAACTAAAATAAAAAACTTGTTAATAACCCTATCCATCTAAACAAATATTATATGTATTTTCAGGGTTTTCTTTATGGATAATATTAGCCTCATCACAAGTTAAAAGTCCTTTTTCAATGAAATCTTTTGTTCTTTTAGGAACAGTTTTAGGCCCAAGTACCGCTCCTGGTCTTTTTAAATCATCAATGTAATCTGTCTCCATCATGAAACGCGTACCTTTACCTAATGCTTTTCTAATATTTTTTTTAGATGCAAGAACAGACGGCATAAGACCATAGTTTTCCTCTTCTAAAACAAATGGTGGAGAAAAATGTTTAACAATCTTATCTGGTTTTAACCCAACTTTTTTACCCATTTCTACAAATTCTTTACAGTTTTCTTTGGTAGTTGACTCAGTATGTAAAACTACTGGAACATTAATTTCTTTAGCAATTTTCATACCATATGAAAGAATAAGGTCGGAATCATCAATTACCTGTTTATTACATTCAAAATGAGGTCTTCCTATTTCACCAATTCCAATGCAAATATCATATTCTTGGCACAATTCAGCTGCTTCATCCATACCTTTCTTCATAATATCAATTGTTTTTTTTATTCCAAATTTTTTAGAAAGCGCTAAGTAATCTACAGGATAAGGACCTACTGTTACAAAAACTCCTACATCAATTTTTTTACTAATTTCATGTGCCATATCTAGGGTAATCTTGTAACAACTAAGGTAGCTTTTTTCTTCAATTACTTTTTCAACCATAGGATATTGACATAATACAAAATGAGTTCCACCTGCTTTTTTGAAATCTTTAATTGCATCAAGATATCTTCCATCTTTTCTTAGATGCAGATGGTTGTCAAAAATTATCAATAAATAATACACCTCAGACTATTCAATTCTTGAAATTTATTAGAATAAACAAAAAGATGTTTTTTAAAATTTATTGTTTTTTTTGTATTTTCTTACATAATATGAGTAACCTTTTGCAGATATATCTTCTTCTTTTCCGGTTATCATCTCAATTATTGCCTGAGCTAATAGCCATCCAAAATAACCCATAAAAAACGTAAAAAAACCAGCTATACTATATCCTAATATAACCTGCATATAATTTTGACCGCCAGTTACAAACAATACAAATATACCTATTGTTATAAATAAGAAAATTAAAAGAAAAACCCATCTCAATGCATGCATAGTTAATTTCACTGTTTTACTAGGTAATTCTTCCAATGATATTTTTTTGTCAAAAAGTTTTGATATATTATTCTGTTTAAATTTATTCCTATGCATTTTTTCCCTCCTAGATACTCAAAATTATTGTTAATAGAGCAATCCCGATTAGAGTAACATAATGTAAAGATCTAAGGCTTTAAAAGATTAGTTTGTATCTAATAATGCAGATACACTGCATTTGCATATGCACATAACTAAATAAGGCTTACATTTTAAAAAATTTTATAAGAAAACATGTGATTTGCACTTTTGAAGGAGAGTCAATGACTACTAAAGGTGATGAGGAGTTTACTATCAATATTATTCCAAGAAATAAAGATAAAAACAAAATAAAGGATGAAGTGTTAGATGAAAACTTCAAAAGAGCTGAAAAAAAAATAAATGATAATGGGAATGACTTAGGTAAAAAAAAGAAACAGACTTTTTTAAAAATAGGCATCATGATTTTTATAGTAGCAATTCTCTGTTTAGGTATAATAAGGTATGTACCATGGATGTATATAAATTACAGTCCAACAGAAGAGGATAGTGAAAATTTTGAAAATTTTTATTACAAAAATTTTTACCATGAAGAAAAAAATATAAACCAAACCGTAGAAAAATTTTTTAACTCTCAAAATAGCAGTAAATTAACTGGAATAGACATTAATGATTTCACAATTGTGCCAAACCTTAGCAACTATATTTTTTATTTACTTGGTTTGATGGGTATTGTTTTTACCGCAATAGTATTAGTTGATAAGAAAAAAGATTTTTTCTCATTCAAAAATTTGACTATTTTTCATACTCTTTTTTCAGCTATAGTAGCAATTTTATTAATATATCTAATATTTGTAAATATAAGATTTCTTGGCGCCCAAATTCTAATTTTCAAAAATATAGATTTACTTAACGACATTTTTACTAAACTAATACTAACATTTCCTGCCTCTATTTTTTTAATAGGTATCTCATCTTTTTTCCTTAAAATCTGTCTTACAATTATAAAATCAAATTTCCAAGAGATTAACAAATTACACGATAAAAAATATATACGTAGGTATCTTGAAAAAACTAAATTACAAGGAGAAACAAGATTATGAAAAAATCTTACTCTGAAATAATAAAAAATTTATGCATATTATTACTTCTCCTTAGTATTACTATTTTGATGTTGAACTCTATTTTACCAGTGGTAAAAATAGATAATTACAATGGAGGCAAATCACTTTTTTTAAACATTGCAAACATGCAAGAAAATGATAATCTAGAAGTTCAAGATACTTACAATATACTTGAAAAAAATAATATGTTACTTTGGATTGTTATAATATTGTTAATGCTGAATTTACTGGCATTGATAATTGAGCAGTCAGAAATCTCTTTTTTATTTTCAAAATTTTTATTAGGATTAGGATTGCCTATTTTTGTCATATCTTGTTTAATTGGGTATAATTACTATCTTATTAACATGGAAATTATTAACATAAATTCCCTTAGTTTTACAAATATAATTTTTCCGATAAAATGCATGTATATAATTTGGATTTTCTTATTTGCATTGTTATTGATTTCATTTTTACATTTCTTCAATTTGTTAAAAAGCCTATTTAAAGAAATGAAAAAATACACAGATTTTAGAAAAGAGAAAAAAAGGCATATCAAAAAATCTAAAAAAGAAAGTGAGTCAAAAGATAAAGAAGGAAAGGTTTTATTTGAAGAAAAACAAGAAGAAAATATAAACACAAAAAAAGAGAAAATAGAAAATTGGCTAAGAGAAGAAGCTAAAACAGTTGCCAGTAAAGATAAACAAAAACTAGAAAATGAAAAAGGAAAAATGGAACTTAATTTTGAGGAAAATAAAAGTCAAACAAAACCAGAAAAACTAGACGTTGAAATTGAAAAAGATGAAAAAAGTTCTGAGACAGATGAGATACGGGAAGATAAAAAGGTAGAATATATAAAAAAATCTTCAACTAATGTCTTTAAAGAAGATAAAAATAAAACAAAATCAGATAGTTTAGAAAAACTAAACACTGATAAATCATTGGAAGAGGCGTTAAATAACGCTATAAAAAAGAAAAAAGGAAAGGGAAAATCTGATTCTATAGATAAAGAAAATAAACAATTGAAAGAAGTAGAAGAAAAAAAAGATAAAGCAAAAACAGAAGAAGAAATAGATAAATATGACGTTAAATGCCCTAAATGCAACCATGTTTTTTCAATAGATAAAAAAGAAGGAATTAATAAAATCAAATGCCCAAAATGCGGTAAAGAAGGTATTGTAAAGCTTTAAAATTTTTTTACTTATCAGATATTATTCTTACTACGTCTCCATCTTTTAGTTTATGATCAGAACCAATTGTTCTTTGTGTTTTTGCATCTATTGCTCTGATAAAATTATCACCTAGATCAGTGTGCACTTTGTATGCTAAATCCTTAGCTGTAGTTCCTCTTTTCATAAAATAAGCATCAGGTAATATTCTTCCTTCTTTATCTGTTAAATGGGTTTCATCTTCAACAGGATATACTACAATCAAATCAAGCATTTCTACAGCTTTTTCTATACATTTTTGTATGCCTGTAGAGCCGTATTTTTCTAAAACATTTTGTTTTATAAAATCAAGAGCTTTTATTTGTTTTTCATTCAAATTTGCATTATCTAGTAATTTAAAGTCGCTATCACCCGGTTTGTATTCTATTAAATTTTTATTTGCAGCATTTGATAATGCAAGCTCTGACTCGGCACTTGTTGGAACAACTATGTATCCTCTTTTTTGTATCTCATTTATTTTTGATTTAATAGTATCTTGTGCGTTATCAATTTTGTTGAAAGCTATAATCATTGGTTTACTTAGTTTTCTTAGGTCATCTGAAAAATCCATAAGCTCTTTTTCTGTCCATTCATTTGGCCTATCTTTTTTTAATTTTAAATCACGGATTGCTTTATTTATATGATCCTCAGTTATACCAAGACCTGTTAACTGCTCTGCAAGCATTTTATCTATTTTTCTATTTTCTAGTTTGCACTTTCTTGAAATAGTGCCCCAGTTTTTTTTTAGGATTCCTAAAAGCCAATACGTTATTTCCTTTTCCAAAAAAACTACATCTTTTACAGGATCATAATCCTTATTTTTACATACATTTCCTTCTTCATCTGTACAACCTGAAGAATCTACTATATGTATAAGTGCATCTGCTCTTCTTAAATCATCTAAAAATTTATTTCCAAGACCTCTTCCTTTAAATGCGTCTGGTACAAGCCCTGCTACATCTATTGCTTCAATTGGTACAAAGCGAGTGCCATCTATACATTTTGAATTATGTGGCGTGCATGTTACATTGAACTGTTTACATGGGCAAGGTTTTCCTACATACATAACCCCCATATTTGCATCAATTGTTGTAAAAGGATAATTAGCTATTTCAGCATGAGCATCTGTTGCAGCGTTAAAAAATGTAGATTTGCCTACATTTGGTTTTCCAACTATCCCTATTTGCATGCTCATATTTATTTACTCCAACATATCTTTTACTTCATCTACTATATCAGTATCATTTTCAAATCTTTTTATTTTTTTATCAGATGATGATTTTTTTTCTGTTGTAAAGGATATTCCTTTTTTTGCAAATAGTTCTCCACCTACATTTGCTTTTTTTGAAAGATAAATTTTTTCTCCTGATATATTTCCTGTAATATTTGATTCATCCTCAATTTTTACGTCTTTTTCAGATTCGACGTTTCCCTCTATCTTTGTTTTTTTCCCACAGAATATGTCACCCGTCGCTCTTAATGTTCCTTTCATCTGTGAATTGTTATCAACAAAAACATTTCCTTTTACATCATAGTTTCCTAGTATTATTGATTTTTTTCCTGCTCTTAAATTAAAATCTACTTTTGATTTTTGGATTCCGATTATTGAATTGTTTGGTATGAAGAAAAATGTCTCTGATATTGGTATTGTATCGCCATTGTTTTCTTCTATTTCATCAAGTATTCTTTCTATTTCTTCACTATGCCCCATTTTTAACAATTGTGAAAGATATATAAAAATATATATGACCATTGGTATAGGGCTTCTAATATTTATCCATCCTTTTGCTTCAAATCCCTCCTTTATTTCAACACTGTCGCCGACATCTAAATCTCCATTAAGAGAAAGTTTTCCTTTCACCTTTACTTTTTCACCAAGATAAACATTACCGCCACTTTTAACATTACCACCTATATTTGAAAAAATATCTACACGAACATCATTTGTTGCATCTAACTCACCATCAATTATTGCATGTTCACCGACAAAAATCCGCCCATTAGTCTTAATTCCAAATCTAATTAAACATCTATCACCAATTACTACGTCACCATTTGTAACAATCATTTTTTCTTCGAATTTTGTTTTATCAGGAATTACCAAAGTTTTTCTGTCAAAAGTCATTAACAAAAAGGTATAAAATTACTTATTATAAAACCAACGATTAAGAATTAAAAAATAAAAATTAGAAAATGGTTATTTACTCAGTTAACCATTCTTCATCGACACGGTTGTAATCCGTTATCTCTTCAGGTTTAAACCATAAATTTATTTCAAATTCTGCAGTATCTTCACCATCTGATCCATGAACTATATTACGGCCAATAAACTGTCCATAATCACCACGGATACTTCCAGGTGTTGCTTCTGCCGGATTAGTCTTACCCATCATTTTACGTACTATTTCAATTGCATTAAAACCTTCAAGAACCATTGCAACAACTGGAGAAGATGTAATATATTTAACAGTTGGCTCAAAAAATGGTTTACCCTTATGAACACCATAGTGTTTTTCAGCAAGATCTTTATCTACAGATACCATTTTCATAGCAACAACTTTAATCCCTTTTTTTTCAAAACGATTAATTATTTCACCTATAAGACCACGCTGGACTGCATCTGGTTTAATCATTACAAATGTTCTTTGTTTTTCCATAAATTTCACCTGAATAATTGATACGTGGATATATCAAATATATTTAGATTTAACGGCTAAACAAGATGTCTAGCAAACATATACAAACCAAAACTAATTACATTGAAAAAAATATGAGCAAAGATAGAAGCATAAAGATTCTTAGTTTTTAAAACAATAAATGCAAATATTAAACCAATTATAATAGGGAATACAGCAGGATATAACTTACCATAACCTAGATGAGCAATTCCAAATAATATAGATGTAGAAATAATGGCAATATATTTACCTGCAAACACTTCAACTTTTTCTAAAAGAAAACCTCTAAAGAAAATTTCCTCAGCCACAGGTTGGATTGCAATTAACAAAAATAAACTAACTGGAGAAAAGAGACCTTCTAAATCCTGAATATTTCCAAGTTCATCTGGATTAAAACCAAGTACTATTAAGATAAGTTCAACAATAAAAAATATTCCAAAAATTATTATTATTGACAAAACAGCCCATAGAAAAGCGATATCTATATTTTCTAGAGTTAATCGCATCTTTTTTAAAGATTGTTTAAAAGATAGGTTATTTACAAACATATACCAAAATATTGGTATTAATATTAGAGCTATAATAACAATAGCAAACTGAAATAATAGGAAAAATATTTCTAAGAAAATCCCACCTTGAGATATTATATTTCCAGTCTGTTCTAATTGATCAGAAGCATCAAAAGTAAAAAATGTCACAATAGGAAATATGACAATAAAAAGAATTGTCAAGCCCATTAAGAATAATGCTAATAAGTGCAGTGGTTCATTTAGCCTAAAATCCATAAAAAATGGTATTTACTAATATTTGATAAAAGTTTGTAAATTCACCAGCTAATTTAATGGTTCAAACGCAAATAAAGTTAAATATTGCTTTGCAATTCCCAAAACAAAACATAGGGGCCCGTGGGGTAGCTTGGCCCATCCTCGTGGCTTTGGGAGCCATGAACCCCGATTCAAATTCGGGCGGGCCCATATTCATTCTATCTATAGGTTTTGTCAAGGTGTTTTAGAATTCAAAATCTTTTTTACCACCTTCTTGGTATAAAACATTGCCTAGTTTTGTTTGTCTTATTGCTTGTCTGATATCGTATTCTACGGCATGCAAGTATCTTGATGTTGTTTTGATGTTGGAGTGTCCTAGTATTACTTGTACGATTTTTACATGAATTCCATGTTTTAGAAGATTAGTTGCATAGAAATGTCTAAAACTATGTGGATGAACCCAACCTACACCTGCTTTTCGAGCAGCTTTCTTGATATCTTTTCTTGCTTGTGCTGTTGTTAGTTTTCCTGTTTTTTGTGTGAAAAAATATGATTTATGGGTTTTGTATCTATGATATTTGACATAGTTGAGTAGGCTTGGATGTTGTTTTCCATGTAAAATGAAAGATTTTACTGGTATTATTCTTGTTTTATTTCCTTTACCTGTTACGATTAATTCATTTTTATTCCCGTCAATATTGTCTAGTTTAAGACTGCATAGTTCTCCTATTCTCATTCCTGTGTTTGCTAGAAGATAAATTACAGACTTGGTTCTTTTTCCTTTTCTACTTCTATTACAGCATTTTAGCATTTGATTAATATCTTTTGCAGTTGGAATTTTTATTGGCTTTTCATATTCTTTGTATGATTTGAATTCATGATCGATTTCTCTGAATTTACACCAGTTGTTTAATGCTTTAATATAGTGGTTTAGTTGGTATCCTTGAGTGCCATTTCCTATTCTTTCTGCGAAGTAATCATATGCTTGTTCTGGGTTGAAATTTAATAGATCTATTCCTTGTTTTTCTAGATGTTTTAGTTTTCTTAATCTATCTTTTATTGTTGTTTTTGGATTGTATTGAAGTCTTGTCAACATGAACCTTTCTAACTTTGTCCATGTATCATTTTCTACTGTCATTTGCCTCCCTTAAAAACTTTACAAATCCTTACAGATTTTGTATGTTTTATGGGTTTAAATACCTTACGGATATGTACAAAAATGTAAAGAATAAATATTTAAGGAAGTGAACAGATTTGTAAAGACAATGGCTGAAAAATCAATTACGGACATAGGTAAGGTTTTCAAAGATAAAGATGGTGCATATAGAATATATGTCGGCAAACAAATTGCAAATGCTGCAAGCTTTGAAAATAAAGAAAAAGTTAGAGTTGATTTTCATCCAAAAGAAAATAAAATTGTGATACGAAAAATATCTGAATTATAGTATAATCAAAACTTTAATAATAATCAATATAATAGTATGGGCTAATAATTGTTAAGGTTGAGTTTAATGATTTTTCAATATCATCTATAAATTTATGGTATAGATTATCAAATCCTTTTATTTCTATTGCAAATATCCTATCATCGGATTGAATGTAAATTTTTTTGTAAATATAGTTAAATCCATTTATTAAGTTTGATATTACAAATTCATATCCATCCATATTGTTAATTGTTGTATTTCCTTGATAAATTAGAGAATAATTATCTTGATTTGTTTGATTTATCCTTCTTTCTATTTCATCTTGCCTACTTTTTACATTTAGATTTAAATTATTTATTTTAGTTATATAATCAATAGCCTTAATCGATAAAGAAAAATTAGTATAATTTTGATTTTTTAGAAGGAAAAGATCTGCTGTATTACCAAATGGTACAGGATCACCAGGGAGAATTTCTATCAAATCATAATAAGACAAATTATTTATTGGATTAAAACCAAAACCTAGATCTAAGTTGTAATAGTCAAAAGTGTTTAATTGTTTATCTGCTTTATCTTGAAAATCTGTAAATGGCGATTCAAAATAAAAGGGTTTATTATAATATTCTAAAAAAATTTCTGTTTTATAACCTGAATTTCGCACTTTAGTCTAAATTCTGCTTCTTTTTTAAATTAG
>CAZWYI010000011.1:0-32701 GCA_964638155.1 uncultured Thermoplasmatales archaeon
ATTTCACACGTTAAGATGGAAAATTGAATAAAACAGAAGGTTATTCAAAGTCCTCGTTTATAAAAAAGAAAAAAAAATCAGTTTTTAATACCAATTTCTATTTCTAATTCATCAATCTTCCATTTTTTAACTAATTTACCTTTAGGTTTATCTACAAAATTAAGTTTTCTAGACCTTGTTTCTTCTTTAATGTAGCCTTTCCATTTTTCTAATGATTTTTTTCTTTCAGAATCTATCTGTATCTCTGTATCAATTTTTTCTTCAACATCTAAATCCAGTTCTTTTCTCATTGATTGGATTCTTCTAACTATCTCTCTAGAAAAACCTTCAGCCTCAAGTTCTGAATTTAAATTTGTATCTAAAAATAATGTTGCATCTTCAGTTTCTGTTTTTGCAATGTTCTCCTTTACCTTTTCAACTGTTTCAAAATCTTCTTTTGAAACTTTTATTGTTTCTCCGTTTATTTTAAGAGTAATATCCTTTTTTGATTTTATTTTTTCTGATAAATCTTTTTGATCCATACTTTCCAGTTTTTGTACAATTTGTTTTGCTTTATCTTTATATTTCGGCCCAATCTTTGAAAAATCAGGTTTAAAAGTTTTTATCATGAAATTTGTCGTGTTTCTTGCAAAATCTATCTTTTTAACATTTATCTCTTCATTTAATAGTTCAAGCAATTGTTTTATCAAACTTTCTGTTTTTTTATCACATACAATAGTTGCACTTGAAAGAGGGTATCTAACTTTTATTCCTATTTTTGATCTAAGCGCTCTACCTACTTCTACTAGTTTTCTAATCTTTTCCATTCCTTTTTCAAGGTTTAAATCTATTAGATTTTTGTTTGTATCAACATAGTCACATAGATGAATACTCCCATGCATTTTTTCAGTTTTAATATTTTGATAGATTTCCTCAGTGATAAATGGTACAAATGGAGCAATCATCTTTGATATTCCTAAAAATACTTCGTACATAGTTGAATATGCTGCAAGTTTATCAGTTGTTTTTTCTTCTGTCCACAAGCGTTTTCTTGATCTGCGCAGGTACCAGTTGCTAAAATCTTCAATTACAAAGTTTTCTATTTCCCGAGCTGCCTTATGTACCTCAAATTTCTTGATATGTTTCTTAACAATAGTTATCAATTTATTGTATTTACTTATAATCCATTTGTCAATTGGTTGTCTTTTTTCTATTTTGATTTCATCTTTTTCTATATCAAAATTATCAAGAGCTGCATAGGTTGTAAAAAAGTTATATGAATTCCAATAGGTTAAAATAAATTTACCTAGTGTTTCTTTTACAGCGTCTTCATAAAATCTTGTACTAGCCCATGGAGCATTTGCTGAAATTAGATACCATCTAAGTGCATCTGCTCCTTCTTTATTAAGAATAATATCGGGATTTACATAGTTTTTTTTACTTTTACTCATTTTTTGGTTGTTTTTATCAAGGACTAGCCCCATAGTAAGAACATTTTTATATGATCTTTCATCAAAAAGAAATGTAGAAATTGCAAGTAGTGAATAAAACCATCCACGTGTTTGATCAAGTGCTTCAGAGATAAAATCAACTGGAAAGTTTTCTTTAAATTCTTTTTTATTTTCAAAGGGATAATGCCATTGTGCAAAAAAAGCAGAACCTGAATCATACCAGCAGTCTATTACTTCTTCTTCCCGTTGCATAAGTTTATTACATTCAGGACATTTTACCTTTAATTCATCAACTAAAGGTTTATGTAAATCATAATCATCTGGGAAATCCTCACTAAGACTTCTTAATTCTTCCACACTTCCCACACATATCTCTTTTTTACATTCCTTGTTTGTACATCTCCAAATGGGGAGAGGTGTACCCCAGTATCTTTTTCTAGATAGAGCCCAGTCTTTTACATCGTTAATAAATGAACCAAATCTTCCTTCCTGTAGATGCTTTGGATACCAGTTTATATTGTTATTATTTTTAATAAGGGAATCCTGCACCTTTGTCATACCTATAAACCAGGATTCCATAGCATAATACAATAGTGGTGAATCACATCTCCAGCAAAATGGATAATCATGGGTATATTCATGTACACCTTCCAAAAGATTTCTTTCTTCTAAATGTTTAATTATCTTTGGGTCAGCATCTTTTACAAACTCTCCTTTCCAGGGTTTTACTAAATCTGGAAATGTTCCATCAAGTTTTACAAGTTGAACAACCGGCAAATCATATTTTTTACCTACCTCATAATCATCTTCACCAAAAGCAGGTGCTATATGAACAATACCTGTACCATCATCCATTGTAACAAAATCAGCAAGTACAATATACCATGCTTTTTTGTCTGGATTTGCAAAATCAAACATTGGCTCATATTCTATTTTTTCTAGTTCTTTACCTTTAAAGCCATCAAGTATCTGATATTCTTCTCCTTTTAAAAGAGCTCCTGCTCTTTCTTCACCAAGGATCATAACTTGTCCTTTGTGTCTAATTTTTATATAAAATTCATCAGGATGCACAGCTAATGCTACATTTGAAATAAGAGTCCAAGGGGTAGTTGTCCATGCTAAAAAATATTCATCTTTATCTTTAAGTTTGAATTTTATAAAAATAGAGGGATCTGTAACTTCCTTATAACCCTGACTTATTTCATGTGCAGATAGAGCTGTACCACATCTAGGACAATACGGTACAACCTTGTACCCCTGGTATAATAGTTTTTTCTCCCATGCCTTTTTTAGTGACCACCATACTGATTCTATATATTCATTTTTTAACGTTACGTACGGGTTTTCCATATCAAGCCAAAAACCTATTCTTTTGGTCATTTCAACCCATGCATGTTCATATTTGAAAACACTTTTTTTACATTCTTCTATAAATCTATCTATACCATATTCTTCCACTGCTTGTTTATCTTCAAGACCAAGTTTTTTTTCTACCTCTATTTCTACAGGCAAGCCATGTGTATCCCATCCTGCTTTTCTAAGGATATAATGGCCGTTCATAGTTTGATATCTTAAAACTAAATCTTTCATAACTCTTGTAAGAATATGGCCAGGATGAGGCATACCATTAGCTGTTGGAGGCCCCTCTAGAAAAACATATGGTTTATTATTTTTTCTTTGATCTATTGATTTCTGAAAAATATTGTTTTCATCCCAGAATTTAAGGATTTTTTCTTCTGTTTCTTTTGGTTTGTATTTTTGTGGTGGTGACTTGATCATTTTTTACACCGTTTTATCTTATAACGACAACCCTAATATTAGAAGACCGTTAAAACAATTTCTATCTAAAAAAAAGTTTAATAGTTTTTTATGTCATCTGCTTTTAGGATTTCTCTTAAAAATGATGTAGCATAGCATCCTTTGTTTAATTCAAATTTTAAATTGATCATATCTTTTTTGGGATCTAAATCATCTTTTAAAAGCTTGTAATTTAATTTTTTAACTTCTGAAAAGATTGGTCTTCTAGTACCATAGCTAGAAATAAAAGGTATTTCAGGTATTATAAAATCTCTTGGATCAATTTTTTCTTGTGAAATTATTTTATGTTCTATTTCACCCATCTCACCATCTGCAAAACAGATATCAGAACCAACTAAAATACCACTTACATACGCCTTATTTTTTGATATCTGGGTATTAATTTTTTCAATATTTTTTTCTTTTACTAATATGTATTCATTCTGGATTTCATTTTTTCTAACAGGTAGTATTATATCTCCAACGATTGCTCTATCTATTGGTATATTTTTTTTAATTCGTTCGCTAATTATTTTATTGAAAAGATATGACTGATAAGCATAGACAAACATTGTTAGAAGGTTTTTCGGAAGTTGTTTTAAAGCTTCTACAAAGTTATCAGGGTTTTTTATAAGTTTGTTTAAAATAGCTAGTTCAAAATTTAGTTTATGTGGATAATTTTTAATAGCCCAAGTAAAATCAAGTGTTTCTTCTAGTTTTTTCCTAACATTATATGTATCTTTATCTTCGTCTTTATTAGGATTTGCAATATATGTCATAACAGCTTTTTTGATATCTCCTTTTACAAGATATTTTCCAACAATATGCGTGATCGGTCGTACTATACCAAATCTTTGTATACCAAAAAAATTTGGAAAGCCTTTTTTTTCTTTAAAAAAATCAACTATTTTTTTTACATCTTTTTTAGTTATGCTACTTTCAATATTCCTAATTTTTATATCAAAAAAATTCCCTTCTAAATTACCTATTTTAATTGGTTTATTTGATCTATAAATATTTTTTATTTCAACATTTCTAAGGTTTATTTTTTTTAATTCATCAATTGGAATATTGTGAAAAGACATAAGCTGTTTTGTCTTTGCCCTTTTATCTTTTGTTCCTGCAAAATTTATTCTTCTTTTAGATATATGAAGCCAGTTGGATAGATCTTTTATTAATCTATTTGTCTCCCAGTTTGTAGAGGTAACTTCAGCTATTGTAAATCTACCATTTTCTTGTCCAGATGGAAAATTTGAGATCTCCTCTACAAAAAAATCTTCAGGAGTTGTTCTAAGTTTACCTTTTGTTCCTTTAAAATCTGTATAAAAAGTATTTATTCCAGCTTTTTTTTCATTTTCTAAAACTTTCATCTATTTTTTACTCTTAGCTTTAGATTTAAAATCTTTTGAAAAATTTTTGATTTCATCTTCTAGTTGTTTTACTGTCTTATTTAAAATATCCATTGGTTTTCCTTTTTTAACTCTGATATATAGTCTTCTTTTTCTAGATTCAGGATGGTCTCTTATATATGATGCATAATCTACATCATTGTTTCTAAGTAAAACTTCTGTAATCGGGTTTAAAATCGTTTCGTTAACATCCTTGATTTCTATTTCAAGTTCTTTACTTGTTTTTTTTATGGTTTTTAATTCCATATGTTACCACTCCTAATTTGTAAGTTATAGTTTGTTAATATCAAAAGTTCCATAATCAAAAGCTGTTTTTCTCTTTGCTTTGTTTTTACAGTTTTGGCATTCAAGTATATTTCCTTTTTTCTCCATTGTATGTCTACATTTTGTACACACTGCTTTAATTACGCCAAATTCTTTTCCTTTAGTTGACAGTTGTACGCTTGGTTTTACTTGAGTTACTTTTGCTCTAATTATATCCCCCGGAGCATATTCTGTTGCTGGATCTTTTACATATGATTTTGAAATCTCTGCAACTCTAAGAGTACCATTGGTATCGCCTGTTATAGGTCTTTTTTTTCCTTTAACATGTATTACTTCTGCAATTATCATATTTGATCTAACTGATTGTACATGTGAAAGTACAGTATCTCCTCTTTTAATTTCAACAGGGATATTTGTTAATGGTTTAACTATTGCTTTTCTATTTTTTGAATCAACTAGATATTTACCGTATCTTGAAGCTTTTATTATTCCATCTTCTTCAAAAGTGCCATCTCCTGGCATTAATTCCTCTGATGTTGAGACTTGTTCTCCAGGCAGTACGATTTTATTTTCAGTCATCAATTCACCTTTTATTCTAGTTAGGGCAATTAGCAGGATGTTTTAAATTTTGTGGTACAGCTTTTTTGTATTCAATTTAAGCCATGAAAAGCTTAAAGTACTGAGTCATATATTTGTGTTAACAACTGTTAAACGGGAGGTAATTATGAACAAAAAAATGTTAGTTATACTTATAATTATAGGCTTTTGTCTCGTGAATTTTTCAACTGTTACAAGCTTTGAAATAAAAAAATCTGAATGTAAAGACATAACAGAAAACAAAAAAATTGTAAATCAGAATGATGAATGGTATGTACAGTGGGTTATGAATTTTGGGTCTAACCGCCGCTGGGGAGCAAGATATGAAGGCCCTCAACCAGTTGGTGACACAGATATGGATTCTTTAAATGAATGGATAATTGGAGGGAGAGACGATCTCTTGAGGATTATGGAATGGAATGAAGATAGAAACACATATCTACAGACATTTTGTCTGCATAATCCATTTTATCCATCCGCTAGAATGGATCCCGGTGGTTTTGCAATAGGAGATTTAACAGGTGATGGAAAAAATGAGATAGCTGCATCTTGGGAGGCAACAGTTTACAAATGGTATAATGGAAAATACAAAATTATAGGTTTTAATCCCTATGTTTTTAATAACGGCGGCGGAAACCCTGATTGCTATATCGGAGATTATGACAATGATGGTCAAAACGAACTCATTATGAGCGGAGGGCCACTCACTGAAGAAAGCGATGTAGCTGAAATTGTTGTTTTTGGATGGAATGGTTTTGCACTGGTAAAAGAAGCAGAGTGGAATGACCCTGATGATAAAGGCTATGTTTATATGGCAGGCATGGGAGATCCAGACTATGATGGTTTAAATGAAATCGTTCTTGGAACCGATTTTAAAGTTATAGTACTTGACTGGGATAAAAACAAAAAAGAATTCACTGAAACGGTAATTGAAGAAAATCTTCGAGGTTCAAAAGGATGGCCTTTTGCATGTATATGTAAAGACAGCGATATGGATGGTAAAGAAGAAATTCATGTAGGATATTATTCACCAAATATAACAGTCTTCGAATATAACGGAGAAAACTATGAAATAAAATTTGAAAAATCTTGGCCGGGCGAATCAGTTTTAATTGAGAGTCTTGATGTTGCAGATGCTGATAATGACGGCAAACCAGAGTTATGTGCAGGAACAAACCTTGTTCATATACTTGAATGGAATGGTGAAACCTATGTTGAAGAAGCAACCCTTCCTACTTTTGGATCTCTTGCTGTTTTAAACATTGGAGATTTTGATAATGATGGATTAAATGAACTTAACGCTGCCTCGGTACGTGTTTCCCATGGACAGGATTACATGTCCTGGATGTTTAAATATGGAGAAAATCCTTTAGATGAAAATATAGTTAATATTCAAGATGGAAACAGTATTTTAACAGTTACAGTGAAAAATAACATAGGTAAAAATGTCGGCGGTGGTTCTATACTTGCAAGAAATTTAGAAACAGGCCTATGGTACGATATTGAGCCGCAGATTGAACAAGCAGGTCCTGATGATGAAGCATGGGGCGTATATAAAAGATATGATCTACCAGAAGGCGAATATTTAATTAGATCTGTTGCTCCAGACTATAAAACAAAAGAAACAACTTTAACAATTTCAGAAGATGAAGAAACAAGCTATACGTTTGATATGCAAGCTAAATCAAAAAATCTAGTAGCAAATAATCTAAATATAAAATCTTTTATCTATGGAATAGTTGAAAAATTTCCATTATTAAAAAATATTTTGTGGTGAGATAAATGCTTTCTTCTAAAACAGCTCTTATTACTGGTGCATCTAGAGGAATTGGAAAAGGTATTGCAATAAAATTTGCAAAAAATAATTGCTTTGTTGGGATAAACTATGTTTCAGATGAAAAATCAGCTAAAGAAACACTTGAAACTATTAGAAAAAACGGTGGAGAGGGACTACTACTAAAAGGAGATATTTCAAATATCAAAGACTGTGAAAAATGCGTAGAAAAACTAGTAAAAAAAAGAAAAAATATAGATATACTTGTAAACAACGCTGGCATCTATTTTAGAAATAGCATTGAAACATTAGATGAAAAAACTTGGAAAAAAGTTTTGTCAGTAAATCTAGATGGTTCATATAACATGACAAAACAAGTTTTACCATATATGAAAAAAGATGGTAGAATTATTTTTATCTCTTCTCAGCTTGCTTTTAAGGGTTCTTCACATGGGTCAGATTATTCTGCAAGCAAAGCAGGACAACTTGGCCTTATGAGAAGTCTTTCTCTTGAACTTGCAGATAAAAAAATCCTAGTTAATGCTATTGCACCAGGAACAATTGATACCGATATTATATCAGATTACACAGAAAAACAAAGAGAGAAAAGAAGAAAAGAGATACCTTTGAAAAGACTTGGTAAACCAGAAGATATAGCAAACGCGTGTTTATTTTTAGCATCTGATATGTCAAACTATGTTACAGGTGAAACAATAAATGTAAATGGTGGATTATATATTCATTAATAAAAAATGAAGAGATATTGATCTGCCAATTTTTCTATTATAAATAAATTAGTATTCAGCTTTAAATACTAAGAAATTATTTATTTTTTGAAAGAAAAAATCAGAGATTAGGCCGGGATATTATATGGACGGAAAAGATAAAAAAGTATTTCTTGAAGACTTCAAAAAAGGAGATATAAATCAAAAAATGCACATGTGGTTTTTTGCACTTGATCAACAAGCTATATGGGATGAAATAATGGATAACATGTCAAAAATAGCTAGAATCAATATACTAAAACAACAAAGAAAAGCAAGAGAAAAAAAGGAGGCATAAAAATGGACGATGAAGGGAAAAAAGAACTACTTGAAGAATTCAAAAAAGTTGACGGCCCAACACGCCTTGATATGTGGGATTATGCATGCTCCCAGCAGGTTTTTTGGGAAGATATTATCACAAGTATGCAGGATATCGCAAAAGAACAAGGTGTTGACAAAAAACTAGATAAAATGATGCAAGAAGAACTTAAAAAAGCTGAACAAGAAATTAAACAATAAAAATAAATAAAAAAATTATTTGTTAAACTTTTTTTATTCTGCTATATCTACTACTTTTATTTCAAAAATTAATGTTTTACCTGCAAGTGGTGGATTAAAATCCAATATAACAGAATTGTCTTTTATTTCTGATATAACAGCTGGAATTTGTCTTCCGTCCTGTAGTTTCATCATTAAAACCATACCCGGGCGTATCTCTTGATCTTCTGGAAAGTTTTCCTTAGGTAATTCCTGTATTAATTCTGGGTTTCTATCACCATATGCTTTGTTTGGAGGAAGAGTTATTTCTTTTTCTTCACCTTTTTCCATACCTACTACAGCCGTATCAAATCCGTTTATTATTTGTCCTTCCCCAACTTTAAATTCTAATGGGGCACCTTGTTTTTCAGAACTGTCTATTACTGTACCGTCTTTAAGTTTTCCAACATATTCTACTTTAATTTTATCTCCTTTTGCTACTTTTTTCATTATTTTCCTCACACTTTTTTAATGTTAGTTGCTTTTGGGCCTTTCTCTGTTTCTTCAATTTCGAACTCTACTTCGTCTTCTTCTTTTAAATAACCTACGTCTTCAGGAAGTGAAGAATGATGTACAAACACATCGTCTCCTTCTTTTCTTTCGATAAATCCATATCCTTTCCTTATGTTATACCATTTTACTTTTCCTTTCATTTTACTACCTTCTTAACCATCTTTTGTGGAAGGTTAATTTTTTAAAAGAATAAAAAAACAAAAATTTTAAATCAAAATTTTTTTTGACAAAATTTTTCTTCCTATCCTTATTTTAACTAATTGGCCATATATTCATAACTTATATATTTTTGTGTTGAGTAAACATAATTTTGTATTGATTATTTAAAATATACAAAAGAGTTTAAATAACAATAAAGTTTAGAAATTTTTATGACAGTTAATTATGAATTTGGATCAGATAATCATTCCGGTATCCATCCAGAAATAATGAAGGAAATAGAATCTATAAATAAAGACTATTTTGTTGCATATGGAGAAGATAGATATACAGAAAAAACTAAGGAAAGAATAAAGGAACACTTTGGAAAAGATATTGATATATATTTTGTATGCAATGGAACTGCTGCAAATATTTTAGGTTTAAAAACAATAACTGAATCTTTTAACTCCATTTTTTGTGCATATAATGCACATTTAAATGTTCATGAATGTTGCGGCCCTGAAAAATTTATAGGTTGTAAAATTGAAACAATTAAAACAAATGATGCAAAACTAACTGTAGAATTATTAGAACCTAGAATTGTTGGTTTCAATGATCCACATATGGCTCAGCCAAAGGTTGTTTCAATAACTCAAGCATCTGAATATGGAACTGTGTATACTCCAAATGAGATAAAAAAAATTGCAGATTTTGCTCACAAAAACAATATGTTTCTACATATGGATGGAGCAAGGCTTTGTAATGCTGCTGCGTTTTTAGATGTTTCACTTGCTGATATTACAAAAAATGTAGGTGTAGATGTTCTTTCTTTTGGAGGGGCAAAAAATGGTATGATGTTTGGTGATGCAGTTATATTTTTTGATAAAAATCTTTCAAAAAACTTTGAATTTATTAGAAAACAAGGAATGCAACTAACTTCAAAAATGCGTTATATTTCTGCTCAATTTAACGCCTTTTTCACAGAGGATCTGTTTCTTAGAAATGCCAAGCATGCAAATAGTATGGCTCAACTTTTATATGAAGAAATAAAAGATATTCCTAAACTAGAAATAACTCAAAAGGTTCAAGCAAATGCTATATTTGCAAAATTTAACAAAAAATATAACAAAGATTTGTTAAAAGAATATTTTTTCCATGTTTTTGATGAGCATACTAATGAAGTAAGATGGATGTGTTCTTTTAATACAACAAAAAATGATATTTTAAAATTTTCAAAAACAATAAAGAAAATAATTAGGTAAAAATATATTTTTTACCCGTATTTTCTTAAATTAATAGTTTTACTAATTGTTTCATCATCAGAGAGATATGCATCTACTCTCAGATTATATTTACCCTTTGAATTTTCAGACCATAACCATTCATAGGGTTCTTGTTCAACTGTTGATTTCAAAGAATCATCCACATAAAATTCCACTTTTTCTATATATGTTGAACCAGGGTCTATATCTGTTTCAACTTTTATATTCCCAAAGATTATTGTGTTTCTAATTCTAAAAATTGCCTTGTTATTTATGTATAAAAAGTTTTCAGCAGGTTTTGTAATCTCTAATTTTTTATCATCTTCTTCAGTTACTGCTACAAAGTCAATGGAATCATATCTATCTTTAGAAAATATATCAACTGTTTTATCCCAGTGTTCATGTACACCAAGACTATATTCAAGATATTCTCCATCACCTTCTGGATCATATTTATTTGGAATCGGCTCAGCAGCTTGATGCAGATAGTTCTGACTTCCTTCAATTGGATTTGTTCCTTCTGTATGCAAGAAATCATACATCACTGAATCTATTGCCACTGGGTCTTGTGAGAAAAATAGGCTGTTTGTCCAGTCATTGTTAAATGGCTCCATTTCAAACTTTCCTATTGTTGAGTGATCGATTTTTGTAGCATAGGTTGCATCTCCTAAAAATAACAGTGTTTTCCCACCTATATCTTTATGTGAAAGAAGGTCAACTTGTGGTGCAGCATTCCCCATGATAAGACCTGATTCATGGTATGGATGTATTGGTGCAACAACTTCTATCCAGGTACCAAAAAAGTTTTTACCTGATAATGTAACACCATTTTGAATAGGATGTCGTTTCATTATAGGCATATTTATCAGATACTCTGCCTCTACCACACATTTTGGTAAGGTTCTATATTCACAGTCAAATTCTGAGAAATATACTTTTTCTTCGCTTGGTTCAGCCTGTGTTCTACCATTTAATCTCCCTTTGGAATCTACAAAGTCAACATCTGGAAACTCTGGTTCTAAATTTAAACTAGGATAAGTTTTGTAATAAACTCTATTGTAAAACCAATTAGCCATAGGTCTTGATGCATCATATATTGTAATATCACTTTGTTTTACTCCAACTACATCAATTAATTGATGTAAAAGTGCTTTTACAACATATGGATTAGCATCTCTTTCATTGTCAACTCTAATATAGCTGAGAGCTTGCCAGCAGTTGTTTAAGTTTACTTTTATAGCTATTTTTTCTCCAGGTTGATAAGAGATATCTCCTTTGCCATTTTTATCATTAAAATACTTAAAAAGTACATCCCAGGCTTTGTTAGTATCTGTTTCACCTGCAAGATTTTCTATTCCTTTTTCCATCATTTGATCTAAAACTTCTTGGTTGTTATTTTCTTCATACCACCAAAAACCTGTTAAATCTTTTTCTGTAGCATCTGTATCCCATACCCATGCAACTCTACCAGGGTTTGCACCAGTAGGCACACCTATTGGTTCGTTTGGTTCTGGTTCCCATGGTTGTATTTCCTCTTTTTGGTTTACAAAGTTTACTGCATATACATTACTTGAAACTGAGAAAACTAATACAAATACTACTCCAAATACTGGTAATAAGGCAGCTGTTTTTGTTTTAACACGATTTATCCAAAATCCAAGTCCAAGGGCAAGTGAACCCCATAATATAGACCAAAATACAATATAGCCTGTAGCAATAGAAATAGACATCTGCTGACAGGGGTATCTAATTCTATCTGGTTTTGGAACAACTCTAACTAGAAACCAAATGATACATATTATACCAGTTATATGAAAAAGTATTCCTTTTGTATTCATTATTTTGTGTAAAATTTTTTTCTTTAAACTGTGTTTACATTTTTTCATTTATCTCCCACCAGGTTAACAATAGTTAATCAATTATGACATTATAAAATTTTCTAAGGATTTGTAAATTTTTTAGAATATGAATCAATGTCAAATTTTCTTTTTAAGCCATTTTCATTCATGTATCTAATTTTACCAAAAATTTTTCTTTCTTTCCATGCTCTGTCATGTTTGCCAAAACACCATGCAACACCGGTATAACTATTTGGATCTCTGCCATCTAATTCATACTTATTATTCAAATAAATTGCTATATCAAAAGCATCTCTTGGTTTTTTTGTCCATTCTATTATTTTTTTACCCCAGTACATTCTCATATATCCATGCATTTTACCAGTTTTAACCATCTCTTTTTGTGCTGCATTCCAATATAAATCATGGGTTTTTGCTTTTTCGAATCCTTCTAAATTATAGATATATTCTCTTTTATCTTTTTCATGAATTTTTAGTGTTTTTTTAGCCCAATTGGGAATTCCATCAAATGAATCATAGTTTTTATTATAGAAAACAAAATTCATGGATAGTTCTCTTCTAACAATTAATTCCTCTAAAAAATCTTTTTTTGAGGGATTTTCAAGAGACATTATTTTTTCTGCAATATAAACAGGTGAAATCTGGCCGAAATGAAGATAAGGACTCATATTTGAAACAAAATTTTGATTAGGATCATTTCTTTTTTCTGGATAATCATCTAATTTTTCTCTAATAAATAAATTAAAAAGTTTAATTGCTTGATTAGATCCTCCTTTAAAACTTTCAACTGGTTTTACTGATTTATCTATTTTTTTAAGAGATATATCTTTAAACCTTAAGCAATTAAAATCATCTTTTAGAAATTCTCCTTTGTATTTTTCTTTTTTTACAGGGTTTAAAAATTTGTCAATATTTTTGTTTATTTTATTTCTAATAGTATAGGCAGCATACTCTTCTTTTTTTGATGCAACCTCTACTGGTACTACGACATCACTTTCGACTTGAACCACAGGGCATTTAACCTTTTCTGAAACAATTTTTCTCCATTTCCTTTGAATTTTCAAATAACCTCTATCGACAACAATAATACAAGCATTCTTTGAAATATCTATTATACCTTTTTCAGGAGAAAATTCTTTTAAAACAAATTTTATTCCACGTTTTTCTATTTTATTTTTAACTTCTTTTAAACCTTCAAACATAAACTGATAATGTCTTAAATTTGCATCAGGAAAATTTGAGGTTAACCCAAAATATACAATTAAAGGTTTATTATGTTTATTTGATAAAAAAACTGCATATTCCAATGCATGATTATAACTTACCCTCTGAGATTGCTGCATCCAGTAAATAATATAATCATTTTTTAGAAATTTTTTATCATTAAGATATTTAATTCTTTCTTTTTTTATCATTTTTTCTCCTATAAACTTAAAACATTTACATTTTGAAAGCTATCAACCAATGTATAATTTTCAATTAGAATTTCAATCATAACGGTATCTTTTGATAAAACAAAACTTTTAAGATAAGGATGTTTTTTTAAAAAATCCTTTACAATTTTTTTGTCATATATTTCATTTGCTTTTCCTGTAGCAGTTACAACCTTAGCTTTTTTTATATCCTGTGGCGTATTTCCTCTATTATCAACTAGAAGTGAAATCATTGAATTTTCATTTAAATTACTATATTTTCTAGTTTTTTTAGATGTTGGAAAATATATTTTTTTAAGATCGTCTTTAGCAAAAAAAGCAACTAAATTAGTATAAGGAACATTTTTTTCTTCTGTAGCTATTACTGCAAACCTCTGATTTTTTAGTAAATCTTTTATTTTTTCTTTGTGAATTTCTAACATTAATTCAACTCAAAAATCTATTATCATAGTTAGCTATAGCTTTTGCTTTCATGGCACTTTTTTCTTTATCTTTTATTTCAAGCATTATATCAATATCATATGGCTCTGATTTTTTTAAAAAATCTTTAAAATCTTTTATATTTATTGTTTCAGCATGACTTCCAGATCTAAAACCAGGTTTTTGAGAACTATAATCAACCATAGGAATACCATCAATTTTTTTCCATGTTTTATATTGTTTTTCTAAGGAATCATTTATTTTCTCATTGTTATTTAGAACACTATGATGAAGAACATCAAATAATATCGGAATTTTTATTTTGTCATATAAAAACATACAATCTTTAAAAGAAAATATTCTATCATCATTTTCAATTACCAATCTTTTCTTTATTTTTTCATCTAATTTTTTATATTTTTCTGAAAAACGATTCAAGCTTTCTTTTTTATTTCCATAAGCTCCACCGATGTGCAGTTGTATTTTTGCTTTTTTATCAAGTCTCATCAAATCAAGAACATCTGCATGATACATTAATTCATTAATACTTCTCTCAACTACATCTTTACTTTTTGAATTTAAAACAATAAACTGATCAGGATGCATAGATATTCTTAGATTATTTTCTTTTATTATTTCTCCAACCTCTTTAAATTTATTTTTAAAATATTTTTGCCATTCAAATGTACATATAGGATGAGATGCAAACGGCACTAAATCAGAAGTTATTCTAAAAAAAAGTAGATTTTTTTTAACATTGAAATTTAGCATTTTTATGAGGCAATTTAAATTGTTTTCAACTGTTTCAATTAATCTTTCTTCTGAATAGGATTTTAATCTAAAAGTTTTATTTCCTTTGCAATCAATAGTCCAATTTATACACGGGTAACCGATTTTCATTTCCAAAAATCCCTTGCTTTACAGAGATTTATATCTTCAACGTCCATAAGATCCTCAGGATAAGGAGAAAAAAAGGTTTGATTTTTTAAATAGTCCTGATCAAATCGTATTATCCAAGATTTCATAATTGTTGTAGGTACACTTAAACCAATATGTCCATCTTTGAATTGTTCTAATAATTTTTTAAACATTTCTTTTTCTTCAGGTTTTAGATTCTCTGAGATATATCCAAAGGCATGATTTAAAACATTTATATTTGAATTACACTTTGGTGATTTTGAAAAAGCTAACTTTAGATGTTTTTCATAATCTTTATAAATTTTTTCTATCGGATCATCATTTTTTGCAACAATTCGTCCAAGTTCTTTTAGTTCTTTTTGGCTATACGACATTATTAAAAACTTATTTTTTGTATAAAAATCTATCAAATTATTTATTGTTTTTTCTTTCTTTATCTTTCTAAACATTGAAAAAACAAATATTTTTTTCAAAAAATGTTCTTTTATAACTCTATTTCTTAATCTATCCTCAGTTTCTACAGCATAAAAAGGATATTTATCTGCTACAGCACCACCAAAAAAACCTTTATCTCGTCTGATTGGAGCTGACTTTTTTTCAGTTGGATAAATTTTTACATCTTTTATCCCACAGGAGGGAGATTTTGATTTTAAAATTGCCCCATCTATTTTTAAATTATTCAAATAATTATTTGTAAAATCTATCATATCCCGTGTTACATCTTTTTTTGTTTCAGGTTGGATTAAATTTAATTTATTATTTTTTTCCACAATTCTTATTGGATTTCGTGGAACACCTAGTCCAATTTCTACTTCTGCACAAACAGGTATAAAATCTACAAAATTTTTTAGTTTTTTTATAAAATCTGAACTAATTATTTGACCATTATATCTACAATTATCAAATTCTATGCATTTACTTAAAAGAACCCTTGGTTTTTCAAATTTATTATCCATTAATATACACGTCTCTAACTAAATGAAATAAGCAATAGATAAATATTGACTAGTATAAGTTTATCCTCACTACAAACCAATCATATGAAAAAACCAGGATTCTATAAAATTTTTGACAAAAATTGGAATAAAACCAGAATAGAAAAAGTTTCTAAATACTAAAATTCCTTTTTTTGAACCAAGACTAATAAACAATGGGCCTTTAATTTTTTTATATTCTTTGAGAGGTTTATTTTGTAAAATATTTTTAATATTTTTAGAAATAACTTTTGCGTGACGCTCAGAATTTTGAGCTGTTTTTTCTTCAGTTATATCTGTAATATCTCCACCAACAAAAATATTATTGTATCCTTTTAACCGAAGATTTTTATCTATCTTCAGACAACCCTTCTTAGAAAGAACATTATCATCAAAATCTTTCATAAAAGAAGAATCGCATTTTACTCCTGCACACCATATACAGATATTTGCATCTATTTTTCTTTTTTTATTGGTAATAAAAATGTTATTTTTGTTTTCAACTACCTTTTCATTAAAAATGATTTCTACATTTTTTTCTTTAAAAAAATCTTCTGCTATTTTTGAAGCTTTTTTAGGATTTCTTTCGATCAATCGATCTTTTGAATGTACAATTACTAATCTCTTTTCTGGAAATCTTGTGGAAATTTCGCCAGCTACTTCTACACCGATTAAACCGCCGCCTACAATTAAAATCTTTTCAGATTTTTTAATTTTTTTAACAGTTTTTTTACATTTTTCAAATTCTGATACAATAAAAACATTTTTTTTATTTTTTAAAAAAATTGGATAATTTATTCCAGAGGAAATTACAAGATAATCAAAAAAATATTCGTTTTTTTTGGTTTGAATTTTTTTTTGTGAAATGCTAATAACTTCTTCATGAATAATTTCTATTTTTTCTAAAAATTTATTATACTTTGCTGTTATCTTTTTACTATGGTCTTTATTTGATATTAGCTTAGGGAGACTGGGGCGGTATTCAAAATAAGTCTTCTTATCTATTAAACTAATATTTATATCATTAATCTCTCCAAGTTTTTGTGCAATACTTGCTCCACAAAAACCTCCGCCTACGATAATTAAATTCATCTTTTCATATCTTAAAACAAAATCTATCTTAATAAATTGTTGAATTTATAATAAATTCTTATGATAAGAATATTTTTATAGTTACGTGATATATATTAATTAACGATATTGGGGTTTTTAATGAAAAAACTAAAACTTATACTAGTTACTCTCATAATAATAAACATTATTTTTGCATCAATTATTTTCATTGATATACAATTCTTTGAAAGCCCAGATATCGAAATGAAAGTTGATATTCTCAATGTAAACTCAGAAGAAATTATAATTGGTACAAATATCGAGATAAATAATCCAAATAATTTTGATATAATAGTATCAAACCTAGATGTAGAAAGTAGGACTGATGATGATAAAAAAATTGGAGAGATATCAATTGAAGGAGGAAATGTATTATCAAACAGTAAAAAAACGTTTAAATCAATTGATAATTTAAGTTTTAAAAGCAATAAATTCAAGGTTTTAAAAAATACGGTTAATACAAAAATTGGAGTTAAAATCCTTGGAATAATTCAAAAAACTATACCCTTAAAAATAACTGTTATAACTTCTATGGATGAACTTTTCAATAAATTAGAACAGCCGGATATAGAAGTTCAAACTACTTTTGATGAGTTAACAATTAATGGAATAAATTTCAGCACCTCTGTTAAGTTATATAATCCAACTGGTTTTGAGTTTAAAATTGATAATCTCTTGCTTGATATTATAACCGATCAAAACAAAAATGTAGGTCAAATTGAAGTAAAAGGAGATGTGATAAAACCAGAAAGTGGAGAGATATTTACATCGAGAGGAAATATAAGATATGAAGCACTCGATGCTAAAAAACTTTATATGAATGTCAAGGGAGTAGCCGGTGTAAAAATAGCAGGAGTGACCCAAGAAATTTCTTTTTCTGCAGATTCCTCTTTTGATATTCCAGATATCAAAGATTTTATTTTTGATAATAAAACAATTGATTTTGGCTTACCTATCCAATTAAGATTCACATTAAGAGGTATTCTTGGAACAGTGGGTTTTAGCATATATAATCCAAGCAGCATCCCAATAACAGCTAAAAATATTTTTTGTAATATTTATAGATTAGATGGAGAAAACGAAACTTTATTAGGAAAAGAAGAAATGAAACCATGTGAAATCGGTCCAAAAGACAAAATATGTTTAAAAACAGAAGTATTAATCCCATACAGAACTTTTTTATTCTCCAGATCAGGTAAAATTTTACCAGATTGGATTATTCTAAGAATTACTGCAGATTTTGCAATTAATGGAACAAGACAAGCCTTTCCAATATCGCTAAATGGATATGTAGATCCTCATCTTTTAAAAAATATGGAATTTGAATTTCAGGAATAATAATTACGATATCCTTATTATTCAGATTGGTAAAAGAAAGTAATTATAAGAAAGATAGAAAAAAATTAAAATGTAATATCCTTTCTATCAAAATATAGAATAGATAATATCAATGCAGCAACCGTGATTATGACTAAAACACTTGTTCCAACTACATCGACTTCACCATTTTTTAAAGCTTCATAAGGTGAAAAATAATGAGTTAAAGATATCAATCCCAAATTTTCATAATCAGGAATCATATTGTCGATAGATTCAAAGATATACATTCCAACAACTATTGCCATAGTAATAATACCTGCTTTCATTTTTTCATTAATGATAGTAGATATGAATATTGCTATAGCAATTACAGAAAGAAAGTAGGGAATAGACACCAAATGAGTTAAAAATAAATTTGCAAAACTTAATTCTTCATTAATAACAATAGTTATTCCAATAATTACAAACATAGCTGAGAAATTTATAATTAAAAACATTGGTATTAAACCTAAGAATTTCTCAATAATTATTTGTTTTCTAGAAATAGGGTTAGACATAAGTATATCTATTGTTTTTGATTCGATTTCTTTTGATATACTAGTTGAAGAGATAAAACCTATAATAATACCTAAGATAAGAACCCAAAAAATCTGATACATTTCAATATTTAAAAACCCAATATAGGTACCCATATCCTGATAGCCTGGTATAAATGAAAGTTGATCTAAAGAACCAGATTGCATCATTTCAGCCATCATATCCTTAAATTGTGGATACATCCCTGCATACATAGCAGCCATACCAGAAAAGAGAAGCGTTAATATGATAGTTGCTTTAAAATTATCTTTGACTGTTTGAATAAATATCCTAAATCTAAACAATTGTTTTAACTTAAAATTCATACAACTCTTCACCTCCTGAGTAGTAGTGCATAAAAATATCTTCAAGGCTGAATTCCTGAATTTCAATATCAAGAACAGTATATTTTGCTATTTTTTTGATTAAGGAATCTATATTATCTTCTGTTACAAACTCTATCCATCCATCTACAACTTTTGCATTTTTCATACTAGTTAATTCCTTTGGCTCACCTCTTAATTTAACTTTAATTTTTTTTCCTCTTTTTTTCTTTAGATTTTCTATACTTTCAAGAGCTACAAGATCTCCGTCTCTAATAATTCCAACTCTATCACAAATTTTATCAACTTCACTTAAGATATGAGAAGAAAAAAACATGGTTCTACCTTTCTTTTTTTCTTCTTTTAAAAATTTATAAAATTTCTGCTGAAGCAAGGGATCTAGGCCAAGAGTAGGCTCATCCATAATAACAACATCCGGATCATCCATAAATGCCTGAATTATAGCCATTTTTTGTTTCATGCCCTTGGAATATGTTTTTATTTTTTTATTAAGGGGTAATTCAAAAATTTGCAAAAGAGTATCTAAAAGAGGTAAATCTGTATTTCTAAGGCTGCTAAAATAATCAAGAAATTGTTTTCCAGTTAAATGCCCATATAGTGCAAGTTCTCCTGGAATATATCCAACATTTCTTCTGATTTCAACAATATTAGTTTTAACGTTCTTACCGAAAATAAATGCTTCACCATTATTTGGTTTCAAATAGCCTAGAATCGTGCGAATAGTAGTAGTTTTTCCTGCACCGTTTGGCCCAAGAAAACCAAAAATCTCCCCTTTTTTTACATTAAAAGAGACATTGTTTACAGCAATAACATCTTTGTATCTTTTTTTAAGATTTCTAACTTCTATTATGTTTGAATCAGAAGGTTTGGATGGCTCTATATCTTTTTCTTGAAATTGATAATAACCTTTAAAACTACATTTTTCACACGTTAAGATTACTTTTTCACCAGGTTCCCCTTTAATTTCTACTATATTTTTACATTTGGGACATTTTAGGAATTTCTTTAACTTGTTATCATCCATATAAATTACCTATCTCAATTTTCTATAAAGTTTTTACAATTTGGTAATAAACTTTGCTCATAAATATGATTTCGATTTATCAAAAAAGAGTATATTTAAGAATACCCAAAAAAAAATCAACTAAAAATTTCTGTAATAAATTTAAAAAAAATAAAAAAATTAGGATTTAAAATTCCCTAAATAGTATTCAATAGTTCTATTAGTATCTCCATTCTTGGAAAAGTATCTAAAAGAAAATCTATGATTTTTGCAAAAGGAAATCTATTCTTTGATTTTGTAATACTTAGTGTTTTTGGATCTGACCAACTGCTTTGGTGTCCATTATCATCTTTTGCAATAACTTTTATCTCATAGCTACCTTCAGAAGACCATGAATGAGATGCAGTAACTGTTTCACCTGACTCATATGGGCCTAACCACTCTGTTGTATCGCCATCACCCCAAGAAAGCATATAATATATCAGATCACCTTGGTTATCAGTTGTGGAACTTGAAAAATCATAAGAATTATCTGGTTTACCACTACCAGCTCCACTTGGTCTAGAAGGCTTATTTGGAGCATTTGATCCCCCTCCGCCAGTGTATGTAGTAGAGAGTAAATTCATATCCACTGAATCAAAATAGTAAAAAGAGTTTCCGTAGGCTTTTACTATGTATCCTGCCTCGGTGGAATAGTATATAGTGCTTAACTCTTGATCGCTTTCTATTTCATATGCCTCGTACGAACCTGCCTCAACATTAATTGTTTTTAATTGTTTAACTTCTGCTTCTTCACCGCCGACAAAGGTATCAGAATTAATTTCTCTATCTATTTTATCACCGATTTTCATTCTACCTCTCATTTGAACATCTGACTTAGTACCTATCCACTTTTTACCAACACTCAAAGGAAAATCAATCATATCATATGATGGCGAATAAGTAATTGATAATTCAATAGTTAGAGGAATAGGAATCAAAGCAACTACAATTTTACCTGAAATTATTAGTTCCATCTGTTTTGTCCCAAGATTAGACGAATCAACTGTCATACTACCAACTATGGTTGCATCTTTTACATTACCTGAAATCTGTGTATCATCTAGGTTAAAAATCATTTCTCCAGTAATATCGCCAGCTATATCAAGTTCATAACTTAATCCTTCTACATTTACAACAATCATTTTGAGATTCGTAAATTTACCATCTAATGTCATTAGTACTCCAGATGTAGGACTTATATCTACTCCATAAGTCCAGCTATCACCCATACTCCAAGTTGGTACATTATAATTATTGTTAACTGTCATAAAAGTATTATCATTGTCATTAGCTAAAGCAAAACTTGAAGGAATCGCTAGCGTACAAACTATAATTGAGATTAGAATTTTTTTTATCATTTCTTAACCTTAGTTATTTTTTTAATATTATAAAGAAAAAAAAGAAAAAAATGGTTTATTTTTTATGGATTTAATGGTACTGGAGTTGGTTCAACCCATTCTGGACTGTATGCAACCATTGTCGGATCACCATATAATACCTGACAGTTATCAACAGTCATAGACGACGAGCCATACATAGATAGTTCTCTTTCTTGTGACCCTTCCTTAGCTGTGTAATCTCTCTGGTGCAACCATACCCAATTTGAAAGAGCTTCTCCTATGGGTACCCCATATTCCATCATTTCTGTAAACCACTGGTCATCAAATAGTTCTTCCTGTGGGCATAAACCGGTTTCAGCATTTCCATACCATATGGCTGCTCCATGCTCTAGATATATTATTGGGCCAAAGTGTTCACCTGTTGTACACGACTGCCATAGGTTAAACTGACTGTGTAGATTATCAAATAGCTGATCACACCATTTGAAATGAACTATGTCATATAGATTTGGTTCTTTTGCATTAAACCATGTAAATCCGCCCCATCTCGGCGATTTTGTCTGGGCGTCATCGTGCGTATACCCTCGCCAGCCGTCCCACCATTCAAAATCTTTGAGATGTTCATAACGTGGCTCCGCCAATGGAAATTGTTCTGCAAAGTTTTGATACATACAACATATTCCAGATCCACCTGTGCCATGGCTACAATGATAAAGAACACTAGCTCCCTCATTGTATCTTTCTAAAAGATTTGGCCATAAAGTATGTCCTTCATAAAATCTACCATGTGACGACATAGATCTCTTCATATTCCTACTTGTATAAACACTTGTTCTTTCTCCATCGTTTGTAGTCCATTGTCTACCGTCTGCAAAATTAGTCAAACAAGAACTTGTTACATCTCTCCCAGGGTTTGCATAAATAATTGCCGGATAGAGTATATTTCTTACAATATGAGCTGATGCAAAAGCAGGTGTTTCTTCGGGAATGTGTCCTGCATATGATTCTACACCGGTCATTGCTCTGCATATTGGATTTCTAATATCTGAATCTCTTGGAGCAACAAACATATATGCTTCTTTACCTGATTTATCAAGACCATAGTTATTTGCTAGAGCCACTATTCCAGAATTAATTGTTTCATAAGCTCTTTTATGGAGATCAAAACCAAGATCTGGTACTTCACCATTAACAAGACCCTTTATAAAATCTTTTAGATCAAATGGCTCACTCATCTTTGGAGGATGAGCAACAGCGTTACAACCATGGTAATAATCTCCGCCATATTCTCGCCATGCTGCAAGCATATCAAGCATATTATATGCTTCAGAAGCTTCGCCAATATTTAAAACCGGGCTTGAATGATATGCCGCAATCATTGACGCAGGTGCAAAGTATCCGTCACCTGTTCCAAGTGAAGTTATTGTAATGAAGTTTCCACTATGTGATCCAATTTCATTTATCACCGTTTGCAAATCATTAAACTCAGTTATATCTCCACTAGGACTAGCACTGCTTACATCATCTATATTTACAAATATTATCTCTGATGACCCTAATTGAGAAAGTGCAGATGATGTTTCTGAAGGAACTGAATCTTCTGTTACATACAACAGTGGTGCATGTTTATAGGATGCTATAACTGCTGCATTTGCTGCAGAAAGCGCTGCTGCAGTTCTCTTTGGATTATGATTTCTTACCTCTGCTTTAATGTTATATGAATAAGTTTTTCCTGCATCTTCTTCAGAGATTGGTACCACAATTGCTGTCCATTTACCAGTCGTTGGATAGTTTACTTCTTCAGAATGTACTTTACTTACTTCAGGCTGCCAAGATCGGAATTCATCAAAATCATGTTCCCAATGCCCACCATTCCAGTAATGTATTGGATTTACTTCTCCACCATTCCAATGAGGAACATTAGGTCTCCTTACATTTCCATCAGGATCTACTAAGAATATAGTTAATGGTGTTGCTTCATTTGATTCAATTGTGACTTTTATACTACTATCAGTTGAAGAAACAGGTATTGTATATCTGTCTCCTGCAATTTTTGTAATCTTATATGATGAGAACGCATTAGACGAAAGACTAGTACCTGCAGACCATAGTCCAGGAACAGTTATAGGATGTATCAAATCTGTTGCTTCTCCAGCTCCATCATATGGAGTTGGCCACCAGTCACTCCCAAAAGATAAAAACTGTGGTAAAATATTTGCTATTGAAGTACATGGATCATCACCATATGCTGTTGTAACATCATAGGCATCTATAGCAATAGCACCCCATTTACTTCCAATAAACATCGTATTTCCAAGATCTGACTGTAAATTTTCATTATCAGGATTTAATGTAGTTACAGATGTCTGAGCATTAAGAGAAGCTGATTTTTCTACAACTGTTTCAATATTATCTTCAAAACTACTTCCGTCAACAGCAAGCACAGCTGTAGTAGATGAAGACCATTTACTTTTTGCAATATTTGCAGCAGCTGTTATTGGATCAGAATCTACATTAATTATTTCTGCAGTCATGCCATGTCTCGATAAATAGGTATTCCAATCATCTAATAGATAATTTGTTGTATCATCAACAGTTCCAAACCAATGGGTTTTATCATTTACACCCGTGTAGACAATAGGTGATACATATCTTTGACCATTTTCCATATAGTTTGCAGCAGGTATTGCAGAAAGATATGCATATTCATCACTGTTACTATTGGGATCATTTTCCACCTTAAAGGTTTGTGCAACTGGCTTTATGTCAGGTTGTGGTATTGGACCGGGTGGGCTTTCAGCTGAACCGCCAATTTCTAATGATAAGGTATATGCACCTGATCCATATAAAAAGTAATTATCTGGCCATTTGCTTGTATCCCATCCTGGAAACATATCGATTTTTATTTTCCATGTCCCCGATTCATCAGCAGGGTATTCTAGATTATCTTCACCATAATATTTAGCAGAATGTACTAGATCACCAGATGGATTATATAAATTTATATCAAAATCTCCTTCTTTAATCTCAACAGGTTTAACATTTACAAAAATTCCTTGTTCTGAATTAGCGTTAAAGCTATACCAATCTTCTGTATCATCTGAACCCATATATCCATCATATTCCCCAGGCGAAATTGAAGTTGCAGAACCAATACTATTTCCTGCATCACCGCCGGTATTTGCATCGTTCTGATTATTAAGGGTTACATCAAATTCATATGAATTTGCAGTACTGCCTTCTATGCTTATAAAATATCTATTCGTGACATCTGCTGTAAAGGTTTGTCCCAAAGGTGTCTCTGGATCACTCATACTGTAAATTTGTATGTCAAAATTGTTACAAGATACTGATATCTGTTGACCCTCACAAACAGTGAATCTATACCAGTCAGCATCATCACCGTCAGCAGGATCTAATTCTCCGGTACGACCCCGGCCAGGTATTGTTTCTACAACCGGTTCACTTACATAAACCGGTAAAGATTGAACAATAGTATCTCCGGCATCACAATTATATCCAATATCGTTTTGTTCTCCAGCAAAAGAGACATCTTCTTGTGGGATATAATTACGATCATACCTCACCGGGTCTTCCGAATCTGTCGTTTTCGGATTAAAAAAAGGTTCTAAATCATTTGACATATCATTTTTTGTTTTTTTTATCGAAAAAGAACCAATCGAAGGAAGAATTAACATACTTCCTAAGAGTATCACTGAAACTACAACTGCTCCTATTTTAAAATTCTTAGGTTTATTTCTCATTTTACACCTCCACCTATTAACAATAATAACAATAGCCAATATAGATAAAAACTTTTTGTTAATTTATCAAGGAAGTTTATAATTATACTAAAATAGAAAAAGTGTCGATATTAGGGTTTGAATAGAAAGATACAATGTCATCAGGACTTACTTGAATTTTATATCTCCACTCAAAATCCTTTCTTTTCCAAACCGAGTTTTTACAATTAAAGCCCCTGTTTTATCTATATCAACAACCTCTCCTGAAAAAGTATTTTTATCTTGTATTATTTTTATTTTTTTACCTAAAATATTTGAGAATGAAAACCAGAAATCACGAATAAAATCATATTCCCCAGATTTTAAAAATATATAATTTTTGTCTATTTCACCTAAAATTTTTTTTAAAATTTTTACTTTTGATAGCTTTTCATTTGTTTCGTTTGATAGAGTAGTAGCAGTGTCAGTAATATCTCCAGATAATAAATTATTTACATTTATCCCAACACCTACTATTGCATAGTTTATCTTATCCATTTCTGCATCCAACTCAGTTAAGATACCGCAAAATTTTTTATTATTTAATAAAAGATCATTTGGCCATTTTATGATAGGTTTCAAATTAGTAAAATTTTGAACTACTTTAGCTATCGAAATACTAAATGCCATAGTAATCAACATAGCTTTATCTGGAGAAATATTAGGACATAAAACAACAGAAAACCATAGGCCACCTTCACCTGAATGCCAGTATCTATTTTTCCGCCCTTTCCCTTTTTCTTGGAAATCTGAAATAATGACTAATCCTTCATCAATTTTTTTTTTAATCACTTTTTTTGCATATAGATTGGTTGAATCTATACTATTAAAATGTAAAATTTTTTTGCCAATTATGTTAGTATTTAGCCCTTGAGAAATCTCTTCAGGAATAAATCTATCTGGTTTTGAAACTAATCGATAACCTTTATTTTTTACAGATTCGATTTCATATCCAATTTTTCTCAAATTTTCTATTTGTTTCCAAACTGCTGTTCTTGAAACATCAAACTTTTTTGCAAGTTTTTGACCTGATACAAAATCGTTTTTATCCAAGATCTCTAGTATTTCCTTTCTCAAATTTTTCACCTCTTAAAATAACTAAAGGCAATAATGAAGCAATTAAACCAACAATTATTGCATCTATCTTAAATGGATTATTTAAAAAAAACCATATTATCGACACTGTTCCCCCGGCTATAAGACTAAATAAAGCACCTGTTGATGTAACCTTTGTCTTTTCCTTATAAAACCCAAATATTATTGGAAGTGTTAAACCAGCGGTAAAAATAGTATATGCTAAAGTTAAAGTCTGAATTATATCATCTAGGTATAAAGATAGAATTAAAGCTAAAACACCAACAGATACTATTCCAATTCTTGATATTTTTATATTATTTTTCTTTGTTATATCAACACTTAATATTGTTCCAGCAGAAACTAAAACTGAATCAGCAGAAGAAAGCATAACTGATATAAAAGCAGCAAGAATAATACCACCAATTATCGGACCGAGTTGTGTTATAGCCATTGGCATTGCAAATACTGCTTCATTTGTAGATAATCCAGGTATTAAAACAATTGAAGAAACTGCTATAACACCAACTGATGCTGCAAAAATAATTCTAAATAAACCAGAAAAAATAGATCCATACATTGCAGTTTTTTCATCTCTTGCCGATAATATTTTTGAATAAATATCAGGACCAACTATATGAGGCATCAGCATCATGAAAAATAAAGATAGGGCTGGAATGAAACCATATTCTGAATTAACCGGAAAGCTAAGTTTATTTATGGAAATTTCTCCAATTAATGGAGCTGCTCTTGAATATATTAAGGGCGCTGCAATAAAACATACTCCTACAATCATTATTATAAATTGAATTATATCAGTATATACAACTGCAAATTGTCCACCAATTACAGTATATAAGATGAAAACCACGGTAATTGATGTAATAATCAAAAAATAATCAAAAGGTAACAAAACAGATATCACAGCACCTGCACCTTGTATCAAAAGAGCAACCCATGCAATTTGAGTAACAAAAATTAATATCGCTGCGACATTTCTTACTTTTTTATTAAAAAGATAGTTTGTAATTTCAGGGAGAGTATATAATTTTGTTTTTCTAACTTTCTTTGCAAGAGTTAGACCTAAAATTATTAGGCCAGTTGCTGCTCCTATGTCTAGCCATAAAGATGGAAGACCATATAAATAAATTAATTTTGCCGTAGCAATTGTTGCAGATCCGCCAACTGCGGTTGCTGTAATTGTAGTTGTAATCGGTAGTAAACCTAGTTTTCTATCCGCAAGAAAAAAAGAATTAGTTGTTTTTACTTTTCTTGAGGCTATTAACCCAATCGTAATCAAGGTTCCTAGATATATAAGTAATATTGTAAGGGTCATCTGATACTGCATTGTTAACCTGGTTTGAGAATATAGTTAACTATTTTAATTTTTGGATTTCAAAGTTATATATTTATCAATTAATCTTTTACGTCATTTGTTGTAAAAACTTTAGAAACATTTATCTATTTTGCCAAATATCGACTGGCCTAAAATAAGATTCAAGTTTTATCATAAAAAAACCATGGAATAGGAGGTAAAAAACATATGCAATATGAGACAATTGAACTAAAAAAGGAGAACGATGTTGCTACAATTACTCTGAACAGACCAAAAGTGCACAACGCCTTAAACCAAAAAATGATGAAAGAATTAACTGAATGTTTCAAAAAATTAGAAAATGATAATTCCAAAATAATAATTATCACAGGTAATGGAAAATCTTTCTGTGCCGGTGCAGATCTAAATTGGATGAAAGGAATGGCAAATTATTCAAAAAAAGAAAACATTGAAGACAGCAAACTTCTACTTAATCTCTACGAAGCAATTTATAACTCTTCAAAGCCCACTATTGCAAAAGTAAATGGTCATGCTTTTGGTGGAGGATTAGGTTTTTTTGCTGCATGTGATATAGTTATATCAGTTAAAGACTGTAAATTTGGATTCAGCGAGGTAAAACTTGGAATAATACCCTCAGTTATTTCAACATACGTTGTAAGAAGAATAGGTCTTTCAAATATGAAACGATTATTTATCACAGGGGAAAGATTTAGTTCAGACTATGCAGAAAAAAATGGACTGGTAGATTTCTGTGTTAATGAAAAAGAAATTGATGCATTAGTTGAAAAATATGTTAAAATATTAAGTTCTTCAGGACCAAAAGCCGTAAAAGAAGTAAAAAAGCTTGTAAACAAATGTGAAGAAATGGATAAAGAAGAATACAAAAAGCACACCGTTGAAAAAATATCAGAATTAAGAATATCAACGGAAGGACAAGAAGGAATAAACGCTTTCCTTGAAAAACGTAAACCAAAATGGAGAGGTTAAAATTGTTCAAAAAAGTACTTATTGCAAATAGAGGGGAAATCGCTGTAAGAATAATAAAAGCCTGTCAAGAAATGAGTATAAAAACTGCTGCAATTTATTCTGATGTTGATAAAGATGCTCCGCATGTCCATTTATCAGATGAAGCAGTAAACCTAGGTGATCCAACACCGGTAGAAAGCTATCTTAATATTTCTAAAATAATAAAAATTGCAAAAGATACAAACTCTGATGCCATACACCCTGGATATGGTTTCTTAGCTGAAAACCCTGATTTTGCAAATTCTTGTAAGGATGCAGGAATAAAATTTATAGGTCCCTCACATGAAGTGATAAGTTTAATGGGAGATAAAATTGCAGCTAAAAAAACAATGGAAAAAGCAGGCGTACCAGTAATTCCTGGTTATCACGGAATAAAACAAGATGAAAAAACACTAATTAAAGAAGGAAAAAAGATCGGTTTTCCTCTTCTGGTGAAGGCTGCTGCTGGAGGAGGAGGAAAAGGTATGAGAATAGTACACTCCGAAAGCAAGCTAAAAGAAGCAATAGAAGGAGCAAAAAGGGAATCTAAATCCTCTTTTGGAGACGATATCGTTTTTCTTGAAAAATATTTAGACAAACCACGTCACATTGAATTCCAAATACTAGCTGATGAACATGAAAATGTTATCCATTTATTTGAACGTGAATGTAGTGTTCAGAGACGCCATCAAAAAATAATTGAAGAAACACCTTCACCTGTTATGAATGAAAAGCTTAGAAATAAAATGGGTGAAGCTGCTGTAAAAGCAGCAAAAGCGGTAAATTATACTAATGCAGGCACGGTAGAATTCATGCTTGATGGCAATCTTAATTTTTATTTCATGGAAATGAATACAAGACTGCAGGTTGAGCATCCTGTAACTGAACTTACCACGGGAATAGATCTTGCAAAATGGCAGCTAAAAATTGCATCTGGCAAAAAATTAACATTAAAACAAAAAGATTTATCTCAGAGAGGCCATGCAATTGAATGTAGGATTTATGCTGAAGACCCTGAAAATGGTTTTTTACCTAGTATTGGAACATTAAAAAAAGTTGAAGCCCCAAATGGTCCAAATATCAGGGATGATACAGGCATATATTCAGGAATGAAGATTACACCATATTACGATCCAATGCTATCAAAACTGATAACTTTTGCAGAGAATAGAGAAGAAAATATTAAAAAAATGATTTGGGCATTATCTCACTATGTAGTACTAGGTGTAACTACAAATATTTCTTTTCTAAAAAAAGTATTAGAACATGATGAGTTCAAAAAAGGAAATATTACAACACATTTTATAGATAACTATTTTGAAGATTGGACTAAAACAAAAAAGGCACTGCCCATCGATGCTATAATATCACTTGCTGTTTATGATTCAATGCATAAAAAATCTCAGGAGACTGTACGGTACAAAGAAGCAGATCCTCACTCCCCATGGAAACATGTGGGAAGATGGAGAGTCGGTAAAGAGGAGGTTTAAATGATATGTTTATAAATTACGAACACAACAATAATGTTTATAATGTAACTGTGGAAAAAAAAGATAAATATTTTTTTGTAACTTATGGAAACGCTGAATATAAAATCGAAGCAGAAGAAATAAAAGCAGGTCATCTAAAAATTAATATTGGAGATAGAGTCATAAAATCTGTTATAACAGAGGGAAATAGTGAAAAATTTGTCTTTGTTGATGGTAATGTTTTCAAGGTTAAACCAGTTGAGCTTACTGCAAAAAGAAAATCTAAAAAGAAAAAACAAGAAGGAGACTTAAGTTCACCCATATCTGGTAAAGTAGTAGAAGTAAAAGCAAAAGAGGGAGACAAGGTAAAAAAAGACCAGGTTTTAATGGTAATTGAAGCAATGAAAATGGAATACTTGATTAGAGCTCCTAAAAAAGGCATTGTTAAAAAAATTAACTTTAAAGAAAACGATCAAATAGAGATAGGTCAAACTACGGCAGAGATTGATAAAAAATAGGAGGAAAAATTATGGACATTATTGAGAGTAATATTAACAGTTCAAATAAAGATTATAAAGAAAATTTCAAAAATTATGAAAAGTTAGTTAATGATTTAAAAGAAAAAATTTCTGTTGCACAAAAAGGCGGCGGAGAAGAGAAAAGAAAGCTTCATAAATCCAGAAATAAAATGCTTGTTAGGGAAAGAATTGAGTCTTTACTTGACCCTGACACACCGTTTATGGAATTTAATTCTCTTGCAGCATATAACATGTATAAGAATAAATCACCATGTGCAGGTATTGTTACAGGTATTGGAATTGTGCATGGTAGGGAAGTTGTAATTGTCGCAAATGATGCAACTGTTACTGGTGGAACCTATTTTCCTATGACTGTTAAAAAACATCTTAGGGCACAATCAATTGCCATTCAAAATAGACTCCCCTGTATTTATTTAGTTGATTCAGGAGGAGCATTTTTACCACTGCAGGACGAAGTATTCCCAGATAGAGAACATTTCGGTAGAATTTTTTATAATCAAGCTGTAATGTCATCAAAAGATATTCCTCAAATCTCTACAGTAATGGGAAGTTGTACTGCAGGCGGAGCATATGTTCCAGCTATGTCTGATGAAAGTATTATAGTAAAAGGCACTGGAACTATTTTTTTGGGTGGTCCACCGCTTGTCAAAGCTGCTACAGGTGAAGAGGTAAGTGCTGAAGATTTAGGCGGGGCAGATGTTCACTGCAGAAAAAGTGGTGTTTCAGATCATTACGCTCATGATGATCAAGAGGCTATTAATATCACTAGAAATATTGTTGAAAACCTTAACCGTCCTGAAAAAACTAAGTTAGACGTAAAAAAACCAGAAGAACCACTATACGATCCAAAAGAAATATTTGGTATTATTCCAAAGGACCCGAGAAAGCCTTTTGATATAAAAGAAATAATTGCAAGAATTGTTGATGGTTCTAAATTCCATGAATTTAAAGAGCTTTATGGACAAACTATTGTTTGTGGTTTTGCACGGATTATGGGTTATCCTGTTGGAATTCTAGCAAACAATGGTGTATTATTTTCTGAATCTGCTCTTAAAGGAACCCATTTTATTGAAATATGTTGTCAACGTAAGATACCACTAGTATTTTTACAAAATATTACTGGTTTTATGATAGGTAAAAAATACGAAGCAGGTGGTATTGCAAAAGATGGTGCTAAAATGGTAAATGCTGTTGCTACAGCAAATGTTCCAAGGTTTACTGTAATAGTTGCAGGTTCATTTGGCGCAGGAAACTATGGTATGTGTGGACGTGCTTATGAACCTCGGCAGTTATGGATGTGGCCTAATGCTAGGATTAGTGTTATGGGTGGAGAGCAGGCTGCAAATGTTCTTTTAACTGTTAAAAAAGATCAAATGTGGCGCAAGGGTAAAGAGTTATCAAAAGAGGAAGAAAAAAAAATCACCCAGCCCATCTTAAATAAATATGAAGAAGAAGGAAGTCCATATTATAGTACCGCTCGTATCTGGGATGATGGAATCATAGATCCAGTTGATACTAGAATGGTCTTAGGGCTTGGTATTTCAGCTTCTTTGAATGCATCTATTCCTGATTGGAGACCTGGTGTTTTCAGAATGTAAATCAAGGGGTTAATACAAGCCCCCTTGCTATTTTATCAGAACAAAATGTGCAATTACTCAACACAGGC
>CAZWYI010000011.1:32711-65384 GCA_964638155.1 uncultured Thermoplasmatales archaeon
AAAAAAAAAAAAAAAAAAAAAAAAAAAAATTAAGTTATTAATCTCTGTAGTGCTTTATATCCAACAATTGCATTTTTTTCTCTTACTATAAATGTTATTTCTAAGTCTATTGTTATTATGTCTATTATATTGATATCTTCCCATGCAAAATTTCGTACGATTTGAAATAGTACTCCTGGGGTTTTTGATAATTTTTTGTCTATTGCAAAAGAAAGAGCCACAAGGCTTTCATCTATTTTTAGAATATTTTCATGTTGCAGGAATTTTTCTATTTTTTCTTTGTATCTTTCATTTGTAATTATGTTTACTGTGTTTCTACCATATATTATATGAAGTAAATCTCCTTGTTCAAAATGTATTACATCATATATTTTCTTTAGTTTATCAAAAAGACAGGGTTTTTTCTGTATATTTATATCAATTATATGTGTTTTTAGGTTTACTTCAGAGTTATTTGCATCAAAATTTATATTTTTAAATTTTGAATTTATTTTTTCTGCATATCTTCTCAGCGCTGCAACTATCGCATAATGTGCTACTTCTTTTCTTAATTCTTCTTCTATTTCTGATTTTAGATGCTTTGCTACAGATCCATAAGAGGCTATGCCTTTTGTGATAGCCTCTTGGATATAGACTTTTTCGTCCACGAGTTTATGTACGACGTGGCTAATTGTTACCATAATTTATCACGATGTATTATTATATTTCACATAATATAAAAACCTTTTTGTATAAATAATAACTAAAAACATTAAATATTATTGCAAATCATAACAAAACAGCACAAATAAAACAAATACTACTTAAAATACTACAATAGCAAACAAACAAAAAATCTCAGATTATACTTATTAAAATCAAACAATAACAAATATCGTGACAAAAAGTAATCGTGTTTTTCTGCACTAGTGTGAAATTTGTAACATAAAATAGGCAACATTATTTTAAAGTAATATTATATTACATTACTAAAAGAAATTTGTGGGGGAATAAAATGAGGTATATTTTCAAAAATACCAAATTATTAATAGGTTTTAATAGCAGAGATTTTTTTAGCTTTAATTTTTACTATCCTCTACGAATAAATGAAGAGGGAGTTTTATGATGTCAAAAAAAATTATTAATATTTTTATAATCCTTCTTATAACAACTACTGTAACACTTATCCCAGCAGTAAATTCTACAAAAATTTCAAAAATAAATAATTCTAAAGATTTAGATACAAAAACAGATTTAATAACCAATAAAAAAAATGAAAATTTTGAAAAAAAACCCTCCGACATTATCAACAGGTTAAAAGATGCAAATTTTACTAAATATCTTTCAGAATTAAAAATAGCTATAGAAAAAAACTACAAACAAAAATCAAATTCAAATTTACAACTTATAGAAAAAACATTTTTCAATAAATTACTAAACACAATTAACCTTGAAAATAATACCCTTTTCTTAATAATATTTATAGCATGGGTTTTTTTAAATGGTGCTTGTGCAATTAGTTTTCCAGAAATTTATCCATATATTGTAATGATGACTGAATCAATTGCCTTTGGGCTAATAGGTAGTCTAATAACTGGTTTATTATTTAATATGGAAAATCATACAATTTTAGAAGGAATTTATAGAATAGTAAATAACTCAAGAATAATGCAATTTATTCCGGGAATGAAAAATGCTATTCTAATAGGTTTAAATATAACACTTGCACTAATTAATTCAAAAAGCGCAACAATAATTGCAGCTGTTGGTTGGGTTTACTCAACAATAGCACTTGCAACATTTTTGTATACTTTTTCCAATGTATTAATAGTTAAATTAATTACTTCTGGAATATGGTTTATAATGCCATACATAATATGGAAAATAATAGATTTAATCTATGATTTATTAGTAAATGAAGATGACAAGAATTTACTTACACATGTAACTCCATATCAAGTCTGATCATTGGAGTATAAATCAAAGCTCTTATAATATCAAAGAATCCAAAGATTTCTTTTTTACCAAAAACTAATACATACTCTCCACCTGATTCGGTTACATTTGTATCTAAAATAGGACCTTCGTAATATGATTTTCCACCAAATGGTTCATAAAAAGTAGTTCTTTCTTCACCAGGTTCAACATTTTCCATAACAATTGCACCATATCCCTCAGGTATTTCAAACGGTAAAGAATCACTATATTCAGGCAAACCTGGTCCTACTATTGCAAACCATGGAACAAAGTTTTCATAGTATGAATTTACAACTGGAACGCTAATTTCAACATAAACTCTAACTGGTCTATTTTTCACATGAAACTCAAAGACATCAACATCATCGCTTTTGTCTAAGCTGTCTTTTTCAAGCCAGCTGTAAAATGCTTTTGATTGTTCTACCATTTTTCTAATAATTCTTGGGCTTTCTTCTGAGTAAACAGTATGCTCAAAATATGGTACATGTGCTGAAACATTAAGAGTACATATACAAAGTATTACAAAAATACTTAGAAAATATGTTTTTTTCATATGATCATTCCTTTAGTATGCTGATTTTATGTTTATGGTATGAAACAGAAATACCATACTTCCATAATTGTTTCTTTAGTATTTTGAGCAGAATCTTCAGCGACAACCTTTAAATTAAATTTTCCATGGAGCAGTAGAACATGCATTTTCATGGTTTATAGGTCTTAATCTCTGGTCTAGATCACAAACTAGTTTTACAAAATCTGCTTTAGAGAATGGTTATTTTGTAGTAAGCTTTGAATCAAGAAAACCAATCAGACCTGGACCTCGTGCCTGGAATAGTGTTGAGGAAGATGTAACTAAAAACTATGATATTTCCTATGTACAAAATGTAATTAGTTGGCTGGAAAACTCATCTATAAATATCAATTTAGAAAACTTATACTGTGCTGGTTTTTCTTCTGGGGCATTTTTTTGCAGTAGAGTTGCTCAATCATTTGATTATGATTTTAAGGGAGTTATTTTAAATTCTGGTTGTAATGCAAACTGTATAGAAATTAGTCAAAAAGGACCTATTTTTAACTGCTCAACGGGTTTTAATATTTCCAGTTTTCATCCTCCAACCCTTCTTCTCCATGGAGAAAAAGATAGTTTAGTTCCATTTGAGTGTGCAGAAAGCTATTATCAGGATTTAAAAAATAATAATATAGATGTAAAAACTCTTTTTGATGAAAATAAAGACCATATATGGCTTAAAGATTTTAATTCTGAAATATTAAACTGGATGGAAAACCAATAAAAATTATTCTTCAACTAACATAAGTGGATTTGGACCTAGTTTTCTAATCTCTTCAGTCATCTCAGTTATTAAATCTGCATATTTTTTACCTTCAGAGGCTGACACATATTCAAAACGGATTCTTTCAGGCTCTATTCCAAGTTCCTCAACCATTTTTTTAAGAAGTTTAATTCTTCTATTTGCTTTATAGTTTCCAGATTGATAATGACAATCTCCTGGGTGGCAGACTGCAATTAATACTCCATCTGCACCTTTTTTTAAGGCTTCAAGAACATATATAGGATCAATTCTTCCAGAGCACATTACTCTTATTGTTTTTACATTTGCTGGATATTTAAGCCTACTAGTTCCTGCTAAATCCGCTCCAGCATAACTGCACCAGTTACATAAAAAACCAATAATATTTGGTTCAAAAGCAGCCATATTTTCTTTCCACCTCTTTTTTAGCAAGTTCTACTGCTTTTGGTACTGATTCCATTATCTCAGAACTAAGGTTTTCACCAAACTCGCAGGGTAGTTCACCAAGATTTATTCCAATTAGTTTTATATCTTTTGGAATTCTTTTTTCTCCAAATCTTTTAGACATTTCAACTGCTTGAGGAAGTGAAAGATCATGAGGGTTACTTGTGTGAAACACTGATAATTCTCCAAATGGCAAAACTTCCACGTCACCTGGTTTTTTGTTTTTTCTTTTAACAGCATCTATTAAAATTGCTCTATCATGGTCAACCATTAAATCAAGAAGATTCATGCCACCAGTAAATGCGGTATCGATTTTTACATCACTTCTTTTGATTTGTTTTTTTAGTTCTTCTGCTACATGTATTCCTACACCATCATCTTTTAGAATTGGATTTCCAACACCAAGAACTATTGTTTTTTTCATATATTACAACCTCTGTTTTGATTAAACGTTTTATAAAGATTTTTTTTATGATCATAAATTTTTAATTCAAGTGGTAATCCACCGGGAAGTGTGTGAGTTGCACAGGCAAAACATGGATCATATGCTCTAAATGCCATTTCAACCTTGTTTAAAATACCATTATTTATTTTTCCATTTTTTATTACACCTTTTGCTGCATCTCGAATAGACATAGTTATTGCTCCAGCATTATTTGTTGTTGCAACAATAAGATTTGCTTTTTTGATTAAGCCTTTTTCATTTAGCTTATAATGATGGATAAGTGTACCACGTGCTGCTTCAGTGACACCAAAACCTTCATCTGGTTTTCCAACAGGATTTTTAATATCATCTGAAGTAATCTTTTTATCTGAAATTAGTTCCTTTGCTCTTTCTGAGGCAAATAGTAATTCAATTAACCTTGCCCAGTGATATGCAAGGGTTGAATTAACTGGTTTACCTCCTAGTGTTTTAAACATTTTTTTGTATTCTTTATCTGCAAGAGGCGTTGCCATGCCCTCAGCGGCATTTAATCTTCCAAGTGGGCCTACTCTATATATTCCACTATCTTTTCCATCGGTAAAACCATTCCATCCAATGTCTTTTAGATATGGATATTTCATATAGCTCCATTCTTCAACTCTTTCCCGAATGTTATTGTAATAATCTTTTACCTCAAATTTTTTGTATTCTTTTGCTTTTTGATCTGTTACCCTTATTTTTTTATCATAAAAATTGACTTTGTTATTTTTATCTACTAGCCCCATGTTATATGTTTCTTGTTGATAAGGATCACTTTTTATTAGATCTACATAGTCCTTATTTTTTAGGACAATATCACTAAAGAGTTTTAAGCTAAATTCTGAAAAATCAACACATGAATCAGTCATTTTCTTAACTTCTTCAACTTCACTATCATCTAAACCTTTTGAGATACCTCCAGGTAGACCACATACAGGATGAGTCGCCTTGCCACCAAAGATACTAGTTATCTTTTGACCGTAGGCTCTGTGTTTTATTACCTTTTTTCCGATATCTACTCCTGCTTTTTCTATTACGCCTAAAATATTTCTCTTTGCAGGCGGGGCATCAGGCCCTACTACAAAATCAGGGCCACCCAGGTAATAAAAATGTAAGATGTGATCGTAAATAATATATCCACAATACATTAGTTCACGTAGTTTTTTTGCCGTATCAGTTGGCTCAACGTTAAATGCATCATCAAGAGCCTTAGTACTTGCCATATGATGTGCAACAGGACATACCCCACAGATTCTACTAGTAATCTGAGGCATATCTTCAGCTCTTCTTCCTTCAGAGAAACGTTCAAAACCGCGTAGTTCTGGAATCTGTAAATAAGCATTTTCAACATTACCCTTGTCGTTTAAAAAAATACTAATTTTTCCATGGCCTTCAAGGCGGGTTATTGGATCAATTGTAACTGTCTTCATTTTTTTATCACCTTCCTATTGATAATTGAGGTGGGCAGCGTATACTTGTAAAAGGTTCCAATAGGATCAACTATATCTGCAATCAATTTATCTATTTCTTCTTCAGTCATATTTTCTTCTCCTTCAATTCCAAGAATTGAAGCAAGACCAGATATCATCTTAGCCCCTTGATCTAAAGCTTTTGGTGTTGGCCCGTTACAACCTGTACAGGGCATATTTGCATTAATACATCTTGCACTGCATCCAGCACGAGTAACAGGACCCATACAAATAATTCCTTGCTCTAAAAGACATTTATCTTCAATTTTATCTACTTCATAAATCCTTTTTATTTTTTTGATTTTCTTTTCACTTTTTTCATATTTACATTCATCACATACTGATTTCTGTGGACCAAAAGAAGAACCCTTTGGCGGTAGTTTATTTTCAACAATTGCATTAACTGCTTCCATTATTTGATCTGGAGTAGGTGGACATCCATATAGATAGTAATCTACATCTACTACTTGATCAAGGCTTTTTACTGTATCATAAAAATCAGGTAAATTGAGTTCGCCTTCTTTTACCTTTGATTGAGTTTTTGGCGTAATTTTCTTTTCATTATCAGTTGAAGGATTATCAATATATGCTACATCAAATACTTCTTTTTTGTTTGCAAGATTTGCAAGGCCAGGTATACCACCATGTACTGAGCAGGCACCAAATGAAATAAGAATCTTTGATTTTTTCCTTAAAAGATTTGCCATTTCTTCTTGTTCTTCAGTTCTCACTGCACCATTAAAAAAACATACATCTATAAAATTATCATTCATCTCCTCAACGTCTATATATTTTGTATCTATTGCTACAGGCCAAAAAAGGATATCTGCAATTTCAGCAATATCTAGGATTTTTTCATCAATATCGAGGACTGCGATTTCACAGCCACCACAGCTGGCAGCCCAATAAAAAGCAAGGTTAAGTTTATCTGTTTTAGGTAATTTTTTTGACACAAAAGAGCCTCCGTCGTACATGAAATAAAATTTATCTTATAATATCTTCCCTTTTTGTAAGGATATGAATTATATTATATTTTTGTACCAACTTTTATATAAAAAAATTTCTTTCAGAAGAATTGATTAATATGAACTTTGAAACTTTATCTTTAAAAACAGAAAAAAACTGTGCATATATCACCCTTAACAGGCCAAAACGCCTGAATTCTTTTGACATGAAACTAGGAAAAGAACTTTACATGGTTTTAAAAAAAATTAGTTCTGATGAATCCATTAAAGCTGTTGTATTAAAGGGAACTGGTAAAGGATTCTGCGGAGGAGGAGATGTAAAAGAGATGCACAGAGCAATAGATAAACCAAAGTTTTTAAAAGATCTTACAAAAATAATTCACAAATGTGTTCTTGAGATGAGAAAAATGGAAAAACCAGTCATCGCACAAGTCAATGGTGCTTCGTTTGGAGCTGGTTTTTCACTTGCTCTTGCTTGTGATATTATAGTTGCAAATAAAAATGCAAAATTTGGAACAGCTTTTATTGGAATTGGTCTTGCTCCTGGTTGTGGAACACAGTTATTTTCTCAAGTTGTAGGATATCAAAAGGCATGTGAGTATATTCTCACATCAAAAGTTTTTACAGCAGAAAAAGCAAGAGAAATAGGTCTTGTAAATAAAGTTGTAGATGAAGACAAACTTGATTCTGAAGTTGAAAAATTTGTAGATATCTTTAGAAATTTTCCTTCGATTGCTGTTGGAAAAGCTAAGATGCTGATAAACAAGAGTTTTGAAAATTCTATAAAAGAACATCTTGATTTAGAAAGTAGAACTGCATCAAATGTAGCTGGAACAGAAGATTTCAGAGAAGGAGTAAAAGCTTTTGTTGAAAAAAGAAAAGCTGATTTTAAGGGCAAATAAACACTTTACTACAGTTATATATTACAAATAATAAGGTAATTTTAAATATCATTTATCTATAAGAAATTTGCATTATCCCAAGGGGTTTTAGGCAAAAATAGGGAGATCAAATTATTGTATTGTGTGATGAATTATGGGAATAGTAGATTTAACTTCAATGGGTAAACCCCAAGCTGAAGTAAGAGATGAAATTAACAAAAGACTTAAGAAATTACAGGAAGAAATATCAGATTATTGTTATCAATGTGCAAAATGTACTTCAGGATGTGAAGCACATAAACTTTTAGAACTAGAACCACACAAAATGGTTGCCTTGTTAAAACGCGGGCTAATAGATGAAATGATAAATAGTGATATAATCTGGACCTGTATGAGTTGTTTTAAATGCCGGGAGAGATGCCCTCAAAAAGTTGCACCTGTTGATGTATTATTTGCTTTAAAAAACATGGCAGTTGCTTCTGGAAAACAGGTTCCAGGTAAATATACCGCATGGTTACAATCTGTACTTGGGATAGGTTTAGTTCAAGAGATAAAAACAATAACAACTAAAGATAACAAAACAAAGAATCGATCTGATCTAAATCTACCCGATATATCAAAACCATCTGATCCAGCTAAATTTCAAGCGATGATTTCAAAAATTGCGGTGGAGAAAATATGATTTTTGGAGGTTTTTAGATTATGAAATATGCATTTTATCCTGGTTGTGTGATGCCAACTGAGCAATATGCCTATGAAATGAGTTTACGTGAAGTTTTACCAAAACTTGATGTCGATCTTATAGATATTAAAGGGTTTTGCTGCTGTGGAGAGCCAATTAAAAGTGTAAACCAAATGATGACTCTTACTCTTTCTGCAAGAAATATTGCAATAGCAGAGAAAAATAATCTAAATATTTTTGCACCATGTCCTATGTGTCATCTAGCACTTACTGATGCAAAAAATATTCTTGATTCTGATTTTGATATGAAAAAAAGAGTAAACAAACACTTATCTGAAGAAGGACTTGAATACAAGGGTTCAAAAGAAATTGTTAGCATCCTTGATCTTTTACATGATCATGTTGGCACTCAAAAAATAAAAAATAGTGCTAAAAAAAGCTTAAAAAATTTAAAGGTTGCAACACACTACGGATGCCATCTAATACGCCCTAGTGAAATAGGCAGACCAGATGACTCTGAAAATCCTCAGAAAATAGAAAATATCTTAAAAGTATTAGGTGCAAAAACAGAAAACTATCCCGAGAAACTTGACTGCTGCGGTGGATTATTAAATGCTAATCATCCAGAGACTGCTCTTACAAAAACAGGTGAAAAATTAAAAAGTGTTCAGAATTTAGGTTTTGATTTTTTTGTTGATACCTGCCCATGGTGTCACAGGCAGTATGATCAAAAACAGAAAAAAGCAGGTGAAACTGTAGCTGCAAAGTTAGAAGTTCCTGTTGTTTATTTAACTCAAATAATTGGTATGGCAATGGGTATTTCAAATGAAAAACTAGGCCTTGATTTAAATCAAAGTCCTGTTGAAAAAATTAAATTAGGAGGTAAATAAACATGGCTAAAAAGATTGGTGTTTTTGTATGTCATTGTGGTATAAATATTGCCTCTTCAGTTGATATTGAAAAACTAGTGAATTTTTCAAAAAAACTAGATGGAGTAGTTGTCAGTAAAGAATACAAATATATGTGCTCTGATGTAGGAGCTAATCTTATTAAAGATTCCATTAAAAAACATAAACTAAATGGTATTGTAATTGCCTGCTGCAGCCCACGTATGCATGAACATACTTTTAGAGGGGTTGTTGAAGAAGGTGGAGTTAATGCTTTTAATCTTGAAATTGCAAATATTCGTGAGCAGTGCAGTTGGGTTCATGATGATAAAGAAAAAGCAACCAAAAAAGCAATGTCGTTAATAAAAGGATCTGTTGCTAAAGCACGCTTTCTTGAACCACTTGAATCTTCTTTAATTGATGTTGTCCCTAAAGCTTTGGTTATCGGAGGAGGTATCGCTGGTATTCAAACAGCTCTTGATATCGCAGATAAAGGCCATAAGGTGTATCTAGTTGAAAAAACACCTAGTATAGGCGGCCGTATGGCTCAACTTGATAAAACATTTCCAACTCTTGATTGTTCTGGTTGTATTCTAACACCTAAGATGATGGAGGTATCTAATCATCCAAATATTGAACTTTTAACATATTCTGAAGTTGAAAAAATCGATGGAAGTATTGGTAATTTTACTGTGACTGTTAAAAAGAAAGCAAGGTATGTTGATCTTGATAAATGTACAGGTTGCGGGGATTGTATTGATGCATGTAGATTGAAAGGCCATGTTACTAGTAGTTTTGATGAAGGAATAGGTAAGCGTAGTGCAATTTATATGCCATTTCCACAGGCTATTCCTTTGAAATGCACTATTGACAAAGATAGTTGCCTTATGCTAACTAAAGGAAAATGTGGCACTGGTCCTTTGTGTGTTGAAGCATGTGAAGTAGGAGCAATTGATTTCAAACAAAAAGATGATAATGTTGAGCTCAACGTTGGTGCTATTGTTGTTGCAACTGGTTATGATTTAATCGATGAAGAAAAGGTCTTTGAGTATGGATATTCAAATGATAATGTAATTACTTCTATGGAAATGGAGCGTTTGATTAATTCATCTGGTCCAACAAAAGGCGAAATTGTTTTACCAGGTGAAGGAAAAAAACCAAAGAGCATCACTTATGTTCTTTGTGTCGGCAGCCGTGATGAAGAGACCTGTAGTTGGTGTTGTAGAATTGGTTGTATGAGTGCATTAAAACAAATTTATCTACTTAGGGAAAAACTAGGAGATGACATTGAAGTAAATCTTTGTTACACAGATATTAGAAGCTATGGAAAGGGATATGAAGAGTTCTATAGAAAAATACGTGGTATTAAAACAAACATGTTTCGCGGAAGACCATCTGAAGTAAGAAAAAACAATGAAAATCTAACTGTTGAAGTATTTGACACAATGACAGGTAAACTTTATGAAATAAAATCAGACATGGTTGTACTTGTTCCTGCACTTACCCCTAGAAATGATTCTAAAGACCTAGCTAAAATACTTAGAATCTCTCAAAGCGATGATGGATTCTTTTTAGAAGCACATCCCAAGTTAAAACCAATGGATACAGCATCGGGTGGTATATTTTTAGCTGGATGCTGTCAGGGTCCAAAAGATATTCAGGATACTGTAAGTCAGGCTAGTGGTGCTGCATCCCGTGCAAGTAATATTTTATCAAAAGATAAACTTGAATCAGAGCCTTTGATTGCTTGTGTTGATGAAGACTTTTGTTCTGGTTGCGGGACATGTGTTAGTGTTTGTGCATATAGTGCTATTGAACTAGAAGAAGATAAAGAAGGAAAAAAACAAGCTAAAGTAAATGAAGCGCTATGTATGGGATGTGGAGCTTGTGCTGCAGCATGTCCGTCTGGTGCTATGCAGCAGAAAGGATACAAAGACAATCAGTTAATCCCAATGATAGATGAAACAGTGTAAAAAAAATTATTTTTTCTTTTTTTCAACTTTTACATCTTCACTAATATCAGCTAGTCTTTTTGCTAAATCTATATAATGATTTAGATCAGTTTTTACATTTATCATTAATTTTGCTCCATCAGGTGATCCACCGCCGTGCATACAGCCGGGTACTCCTGCACCAAGTGTGAGCCACTCAATTAATCTACTAATCTTTGCTCTTGTTTCACCTGAGCAATTAGCTTTCAAATATTTCTTAAGTAAATCACCGTATTTTTCATTGTTTATATCCTTGCATGATGGAAGACATCCTGTTTCTGCAATTCCTCCTGATATGTCTTGAGTGATTCTTTTTGTATCATAAGGAAGAGTTCCAACATGAACTTTGTTTACATTGGAAAGTAGTGAATTTGGAATCCATACACCAGATGGATGTTTTTTGCCTAGAGCACTTGCGGCAATTCCCATTCCAAAGGTTGTTTCATTGTTTATGATCATTTGAGTTATTTTCTCCCGGAATACTTTTTCAGATAAGCCATTAGCTCGAGCCATAAGTGCTGATGCACCAATCATAAGGTCACCCTGACCTGCAACACATCCACCAATTGCAGCCCTGTATGGTGCGATAAAATTTAGTACTGCTTTTAAGGAATACTTGAATTCTTTTTTCATAAAAACTCTTTCTTTTGGAATAAATGTATCTTCAAATAATAGATAGGCTTGGGTGATTCCTCCTTTGTTAACTGGGGTATCAAAACCTTCTTCAAGCTCTCGAGAATCACTTGGATGACGTGCTTCAACAATAGTCAAATCCTTTGCATCTCTTGGTATTACAAATGATACAGCATAGTCTTTATCAGCTTCTTTATAACCTGTTCCCGGCATAACAAATATTTCGTTAGCCGCAGCAACCCCACAGATCATTACTTTTGCACCGCGAACAGTTATACCATCATCATTTTCATCAACTACATGTAAATTCATATCAGGGTCTTTTTGTAGAGAAGGAGATTTACTACGATCCCCCTTTGGATCAGTCAATGCACCAGCTAAAGTGATATCCTTTTCCTGAGAATTTTTAAGCCATTTTTTTATTCTTTTATGATAATCTGTATCCATATCTTTATCAATATCATAGGTAGCAGCCCACATTGCATTAAGTGCGTTAAACCCTGCACATCTACCACCAGTGCAAGTACCAGTAAGATTAAACATCAATCGTTTCATCTTAACATTAGATATCATATCGTTTGCATTTTTTAAAATAGATAAATATCGAACCACCCTTTTATTTGTAAGATCAGATTTAGTAGTAAGAATATCTTTATATTCTTCATTTTGAGCTGCATCAAAAATTTGAGCATGACCTTCAACTGTTCTTTTTGTTGCAGGATGTGTTGTTACATCTTTTATAAGTTCACCGAATTTGTATATATTTGGCCTCATTTTTTTTAGGCTTTCTTTATATTCTTTTGATGTTTTCATAAATCATTCCTCATTTAATTTAAAAATCCATTCACACCATAGATCATCAGGATGCTCATCAGGTGGACAAATGTTACAAACTACTTCAATTTCAGGGTTAATCTCTTTTGCAAAAGACTTTAAAAAACCATATCTAACTGGTTTGCAGGCAAATTCATCAAGGCCCTTTTTAATTCTAGTGTTTTGTACTCTACAAGCTGTGTTTCTAATAATACCCTTGTTTTTATTTACTACTTTTATTTCTTTATCCTCTAGATCCATTGACCACCCTGAAAAACTAAGTGCTTTCATAAGAGACTCTATTGAACCATCTTTTATTTCAAATAATTTTTTTATTTTTCTTGCTTCTATTTTACCCATAACTTCCCAGACTTCTCTATCAATTTCGGTTGCAACCTCTGTTCCATATTTTTCTTCGATAAACATATAGTAAAAGCCATCAACTGCCCACATGTCTCGAAGATGCATAAATATAAAATCAGCTAGTTTTTCTTTTGGGATTTTTTTTATTAGCTCAATATCTTTTTCTCTACTCAAAGTCTTTTACCAGCCTTAAATTGAAAGAATTTTAAAATAAAAAAAATAGGAAAAATTATCCCATTTTTTCTTTTATTTTACTAGTAAGTTTTGGAATTACTTTGTATAAATCCCCAACTATTCCATAGTCTGCAGACTTAAAAATAAGTGCATCAGGATCTTTATTTATCGCAACAACAACCCCGCTATCACGCATTCCTGCAATATGCTGAATTTGACCACTTATCCCTGCAGCAATATAGAGTTTTGGTTTAACCTTATGACCAGATAATCCTATCCAGTGGTCTTCACTAAGCCATTTTAAATCAGCTGCAATTGGCCTGCTGCATCCAACCGTTTTTCCTTTAACGACATCAGCTAGTTCACTAGCTAGTTTTATATCTTCTTTACTTTTAAAACCACGTCCGCAGGAAATAATTATCTCAGCATCTTCAACGTTTGCACCTTCTGAAACTAAGTCCTGGGTTTTAACATTTTTAGAATTTGATTTTTCAAAATCAATCTTCTTTTTTATTATTTCACCTTTTCTATTATCATCTTTTTCCAAGGGATCAAATGCTTTTCCTGGAACTGTAACAATAGATGGATTTTTGTTGAACTGTTCTACTGCTATTGACTTACCACTATAAACTACTCTTTCAGCTACTAGTTTTTTATCCTTGAAATATATTTTATTTGAATCAACTACTACTCCAGCGTTTAGTATTCCGCCAAGTCGTGCCGATAGTTCTTTTCCGTTTTTATCTGAGCCGACTAGTATTATTTCATCTTTTGTTTCATCAACTATTTTTTTGAAAATATTAGTATATTCCTCTGCTTTAAAAGAATCAATTTCAGATTCAGCAATAAACACTTGGTCTGCACCATATGAAATATATTCTTTTGCAAGGTTTTCATCTGCTTTCCCAATTATTACAGCTGTGACTTTACCATTATTTTCTTTTGCAAGTTCACCTGCTTTTGAAAGCATTTCAATTGTAATTTTTTTATTATCTGAATATACTAGAACCATTCTTATCACCCTCCAAGTACTCCATCCTTAGCTAAGTTATCAACAAGTTTTTCAACTGATTCATCAAGGTCATCTTCATAAACAATATTTTTTCTCTCCATACTCACGCCTTTCAGATTAACTGTTTCAACAAGAGGATTCAAATCATTTGTAATATCACTTGATTCCCATTCTTTTATTGGTTTATTAGCAGCAGCTAGTATTTCCATAAGACTTGGAAGCCTTGGATCATTTATTTCTTTAGTAACTGTTACTAAAACTGGATAATTTGATTCAGTTGTAACCATTTTGTCACCAGTGTTTCTTTCAGCAGTAATTTTATCTTTTTCTGCATCTATTTTTTGAGCATAGGTAAGCTGTGGTATTCCTAACAGACCAGCTAGTCTCGGACCGATTTGACCACTGAAAAGATCAACAGATGCTTCACCACATAATATAAGATCATAATCAACTGTTTTTTTAATTGCTTCAGATAGGATTTCTGCGGTCATGTAATAGTCAATATTTTCAGGAGCTTTTACTATCACTGCTTCATCAGCACCCATAGCAAGTAGTTCTTTTACTCTTTCTTTAGCATCTTCACTAGTTACTGTTAAAACAGTAATTTTCCCGCCGTTTTTTTCTTTGATTTTAATTGCTTCTTCAATTGCGTTTTTATCAATATCATTAATTATCTGAGGAGTTCCTTTTAGAATAGGTTTGTTTGAACTTTTATCAATTTTCATCTCAGATATATCAGGTATTTGTTTTGCACAAACAACTATATTCATAGATTTTTACCTCCCAATTTTTTTTCTCTTTCAGCCTCTCTTAAATTCTTTCTTTTTATTTTACCACTTTGAGTTTTAGGTAACTCTTCAACAAACTCTATTTCGCGTGGATATTTATATGGTGCAGCTACCATTTTTGTATGGTTTTGTATGTCTTTGACAAGTTTTTCAGATGCCTTTCTCTGGTTATGTAAAATAACATATGCTTTTACAATTACACCTCTTGTTTCATCGGGACTAGCAACAACTGCTGCCTCATGCACCTCAGGATGAGAAATAATTGCTGACTCTACTTCAAATGGTGAAATACGATAGCCTGAAGCCATAATTAAATCATCATCACGTCCGGAAAACCAGAAATAACCATCCTCATCTTTATAGAGTACATCTCCAGTGAAAAACCAGTCACCTTTAAAACTTCTATTTGTTTTTTCAGGTTTATTCCAGTACTTGCGAAATAACCCTGGATCGGTTTTTTTAACAGCTAGCATTCCTGGGTCATTAGGTTTTTTTGGATTGCCATTTTTATCTACTATATCGCAAATTTTACCAGGTTGAGGTCTGCCACAGCTGCCTGGTTTTATTTCCATACCAGCCATATTTGATAGATATACCATGACTTCAGTCATACCTATTCCATCATAGATATCAAGATTTAGTTTATCCTTCCAAATTTCAATTACTTCAGGGTTTAATGGCTCCCCCGCACTTATACAATGTCTAAGACTTGATAGATCGTATTTATTTTCAAAATCAGGAACCTTTACAAATAATCGATAACAAGTAGGAACACTAGCTAAATTTGTAATCTTATATTTTTCAATTAATTTAAACCATTTCTCAGGAGTGAATTTTCCATCATATACAAAGGTTGTTATTCCATGACGCCAGACATATAAAAAGCCATTACCTAAAGGAAAAATCCAGGATAAGTTACCAGTATGACCTACTATATCATCTTCTTTACAGTTCTGCCAATATAATACACTTGGATCATTACCTGGAACCCAACGATGCAAATGTACTGCACCTTTTGGTGCACCAGTTGTTCCAGAAGTATAACAGAAAAACGCCATATCGTCTTTACTTGTGTCTTCTAAAGCTAATTCTTCTGCGGCACTATTCATTTTATCGTTGTATGATATTTCTCCTTCTGAAGGATTGTCAACAATAATTATATGTTTTAGAGTAGGGCAGTTATCTTTTATTTGTCTTACCTCAGGAGCATATTTTGCTGTTGTAATAACCGCCTTTGAATCACTGTCTTTAACTCTGTATTCAACTTCTGAAGCTCGAAACATAACACTGCTAGGAATAGGTACTGCTCCAATTTTCACACCACCAATAAAACTTATTTGAAAAGCAGGAATATCTGGAAGGCGAATAAGAAATCGATCACCTTTTTTAAAACCAAGATCACGGAGTATATTTCCAAATTTATTAGATAATTTTTTCATCTCAGAAAAAGTATATTTTTCAGTATCCCCTTTTTCATTTTCCCAGTAAAGACAGATTTTATCTTTGTCTTTTCCTTCAGCGTGTTTATCTACACAATCATAGCCAAGGTTGTATTTCTCAGGTATCTCCCACGTCCAGTTTTCATATTCTTTTTTATAATCAAGCTCCCCCATAATATCAGACCTTTTTAGTTAAACATTCAAATTTTAGATGAAAATATAAGATAAAAATTTTTATATTTTTTATCTTAGTAAACTTCCAGCTATAACCATTTTTTGAACTTCGCTTGTTCCTTCATAGATTTCTGTTATTTTTGCATCACGGAACAAACGTTCTATTTTATATTCTTTAGTGTATCCATATCCACCATGGATCTGAACACCTTTTATTACTGCATCCATTGCAGTTTCACTAGCAAAGAGTTTTGCCATAGCAGCTTCTTTTGAAAAGCGGCCTCCTTTGTCTTTTGCACTTGCAGCATTATATAATAAGAAACGTGCTGCTTCAATTTTTGTAGCCATTTCTGCAATCATCCATTGAATTGCTTGGAATTTTGCAATGGGCCTACCAAACTGCTGTCTTTGTTTAGCATATTCAATACTTTCTTCAAGTGCGGCTTGTGCTATTCCAACTGCTTGAGAGGCAATACCTATTCTTCCACCGTCAAGAGTGGAAAGTGCTATTTTGAAACCATCTCCTTCTTTACCAAGTAAATTTTCTTTTGGAACTTCCATATTTTCAAAAACAAGTTCAGATACGAGATTTGCATTAATTCCCATTTTATCAAAGATGCCGCCTACTTTAAAACCCTTATAGGTATTTTCAACAATAAAAGCACTTAGTCCTTTGGCACCTTTTTCTTTGTCAGTTGCCGCAAAAACAATAAATATTCCTGCTTCAGGGCCACTAGTGATAAATGTTTTATCACCATTTATTATGTATTTATCTCCCTTTAATTCAGCTCTGGTCTGCATTGCACCCAAATCTGATCCAGCATTAGGTTCAGTTCCTGCAAAAGCACCGATTTTTTCTCCTTTAGCGAGAATTGGTAAATATTTCTTTTTTTGTTCATCAGTTCCATATTTCATTATGGGATAAGAGACTAAAGAATTATGAACAGAAGTTATAACACCAGTTGAAGCGCATTTTTTAGAAATTTCCTCAATAACTGCAGCATAGCTAATTGTATCAAGACCTGCTCCTCCGTATTCTTTTGGAATAACTATCCCGAGTAGACCTAGTTTAGCCATTTTTTTAAGGATTTTATGAGGAAATTCACCTTTTTCATCAAGCTCTTGTGCAATTGGCTCTATTTCTTTTTCTGCAAACTCCCGCACCATTTTTTTTATCATTTTTTGTTGATCATTAAGTTCTAATTTCATGAGGTTTCGAATAAAATCGCTAAACATAAAGGTTTCTATACGTCAATAGTGGAAAAACATGGGAATATTCAGAAAGAAATATAACAAAAAAGATGATTACAAAATCCGGGGAGCTTTCTTTGAAGAAAGGATATGTCCATGTATATACTGGGAATGGTAAGGGAAAAACAACTTCAGCTATAGGACTTGGCATCAGAGCTGCAGGTTTTGGATACAAAGTACATATGATACAATTTATGAAAGGTAGGAAATACTGTGAACTATTTACCATTGATAAAATAAAAAATTTTTCTTATTCTCAGCATGGTAGAGACGAGTTTGTAAATAAAAAAAATCCTGAACAGATTGATATCGATCTAGCAAGAGAGGGTTTTTCAAAAGCAGAAGAGCTCATAAAAAGTAAAAATTTTGATATGATTATATTAGATGAGATTAATGTAGCAGTTGATTTTAATTTAATTACTTTAGGAGAAGTCTTAGAGTTAATTACTAAAAAACCAGCAGGGCTTGAACTAGTTTTAACCGGAAGATATGCAAATAAAGAAATAATAAAAATTGCTGATTACGTAACAGAAATGCTTGAGATAAAACATCCTTATCAAAAAGGTGTTCAGGCTAGAAAGGGGTGTGATTTTTAAATGGATGAAAAAAAATTTAAAAAAATAAAAAAAGAAAGAGAAAAATGGAAAAAAAATTGTTACCAAGAAATTCTTAAAAAACATCCAGAAAGAAAAGAAAAATTTGAAAACCTTTCATCAAATGAAGTAAAAAACTTATACGATCCAAATGATATTTCAAATCTTGATTATATAAAAGATATTGGTTTTCCAGGAAAATATCCTTTTTTACGTGGTGTCTATCCTACAATGTACAGGGGAAGACTTTGGACGATGCGTCAGTTTGCAGGTTTCGGGAGTGCTGAGGAAACAAATGAGAGATATAAATATTTACTAGAAAATGGAGAAACAGGTCTTTCTGTTGCATTTGACTATCCTACTTTGTATGGATATGATACAGATCATCCACTTGCACGTGGCGAGTTTGGTAAATGCGGTGTTGCGATATCAAGCCTTCAGGACATGGAAATATTATTTAGCGATATACCAATCGATAAAGTAACTACAAGTATGACTATTAATGGACCAGCTGCAATTGTTTGGGCTTTTTATATTGCTAATGCTGAAAACCGTGGTATATCAAAAGATATTATTGGTGGCACCATTCAAAACGATATATTAAAAGAATATATTGCCCAAAAAAGCTATATTTTTCCACCAGAACCATCTATGCGTCTTATTGTTGATACCTTTGAATATGGGAGTAAATATGTTCCTCGCTGGAATACAATAAGTATTTCTGGGTATCACATTCGTGAGGCAGGTAGTACTGCCGTTCAAGAACTTGCATTTACTCTCGGTGATGGAGTAGAGTATGTAAAATGGGCTCTAAAGAGAGGTTTGAACATTGATGACTTTGCACCTAGATTAAGTTTCTTTTTCAATGCACATAATGATTTCTTTGAAGAAATTGCTAAATATCGTGCTGCCCGAAGAATATGGGCTAAAGAAATGAAAAGACTTGGAGCTAAAAAAACTCGCAGCATGCTTATGCGTTTTCATACTCAAACCGCAGGATGTAGCCTTACTGCTCAGCAACCTGAAATAAATATTGTTAGAGTAGCTATTCAAGCACTTGCAGCAGTAATTGGTGGAACACAGTCTCTTCATACAAATAGTATGGATGAAGCACTAGCCCTTCCTTCAGAAAAAGCAGTAAGGATTGCTTTACGTACACAGCAAATTATTGCTGAAGAAAGCGGGGTTACAAACACAATCGATCCAATAGGTGGCTCATATTATATCGAATGGCTTACTGATGAAATGGAGGAGCAGACATACAAATATTGGGATAGAGTAGAAAAACTAGGTGGTGTTATTCCTGCAATCGAAAAAGGGTTTTACCAACGTGAAATTGCTCAAGCTTCATATAAATATCAAAAAGAAATAGATGAAAACAAAAGAACTATTGTAGGAGTGAATAACTATCAACTAGATGAAGAACCAGACATCCCTATTCTTAAAATTGATGAAAAAGGAGAAGAAAGACAAATTAATCGTTTAAATAGATTAAGAAAAAAAAGAAACAACCAAAAGGTCAAGCGTAACCTCGAAGCTCTAAGAAAAGCAGCTGAAGGAGATAAAAACATGATGCCACATATTTTGGATTGTGTGCATTCCTATGCTACTCTTGGTGAAACCTGTCAAGTGTTACGTAACGTTTTTGGTGAATATGAGGAGCCTGCAATTTTTTGAGGTGAAAAAAAATATGGATAGGAAAATTAGAGTAATTATTGCAAAACCAGGACTTGATGGACATGATCGCGGCGCTAAAATTGTAGCACGTGCTCTTCGTGACTCGGGAATGGAAGTAATTTATACGGGACTTCATCAAACTGCTGATATGATTGTTGAAGCAGTAATTCAAGAAGATGTAGATGTAGTAGGATTAAGCCTACTCAGTGGTGCTCATATGACTCTTTTTGTTGATGTTGCAAAACTTCTTAAAAAGAAAGATATGGGTGATGTTTTAATTCTCGGTGGAGGAATTATTCCCGAAGAAGACATACCAAGGCTAAAAAAAGAGGGGATCTCTGCAGTATTTGGCCCGGGTACACCATGCGAAAAAATTGTTGACTATATTCAAAAGAACGTGAAACGATGAATGATATTGCAAAAAAAGTTTTAAAGGGCGATCCCCGAAGTATTGCAAGGCTTATTACTCTTTCAGAAAATAATGACATAGTTGCTACAAATGCTATGAAAAAAATCCATCCTCATACTGGTAAAGCTCATGTTATAGGTATGACTGGTGTTATGGGTAGCGGTAAAAGTACGCTTATCTGTGAACTTACTAGGCTTTTCAGAAAAGAAGGTAAAACAGTTGGGATTATTGCAATAGATCCAACTAGTCCTTTTAGTGGTGGGGCACTCCTCGGGGACAGGGTGCGTATGATAAAACTAGCAATGGATGATGGTGTATTTATCAGAAGTATGGGAACACGTGGCATGCTTGGCGGTCTTACTAGCGCTGTATATGATGTCGTTGAAATTCTTGATGCTTCAGGAAAAGATGTGGTTATTGTTGAAACTGTGGGTGTTGGTCAAGCAGAAGTTGATGTTATTAAAATTGCTGATACAACACTAGTTGTTGTAGTACCAGGCCTGGGGGATAGCATTCAAACACTAAAGGCAGGTGTCATGGAAATAGCTGATATCTATGTCGTAAACAAGGCAGACAGAGACGGTGTCGAACAAACCATTGCAGAAGTAGAAAGCCTTGTTGATATAACTTGTGCTGAAAAAGACAGAAAAACTCCAGTTCTCTCAACTTTTGCAAAACAAAGTAAGGGAATAAAACAGGTTTTAACTGAAATTGAAAACCACAAAGAATATCTTAAAAAAACAAATAAGTTTGAAAAACAGAGAAGACTTAGGTATGAAGCTGAGCTTGTCGAAATCATAAGAAAAAGACTTATGAATTTTATTTTTGACGAAAGTACTTTTAAGGAAAAAATTGAAGAACTTCTTGAGAAAATTAGTAAAAAAGAAATAGATCCATATACTGCTTCAGAGGAAATTCTTAGTAAAATTTTAAGATAAAGAAAAAAAAAAATTTGATTTTATTTATCTTTAAAATCAGCTTTACGTTTTTCCAAAAACGCTGTCATTCCCTCTTTTTGATCATGTGTTGAAAAACTAGTTGAAAAATATGATATCTCTAGAGCACATGCACTATTTAGATCAATACGAGAACCCTTGTTTACTAGAGCCTTTATAAATGCAGATTGAACAGCTGATTTAGCTGCAATATTCTTGGCTAGTTTGTCTACCTCTTCAGAGAGTTTATCATCATCAACTATTTTATTTACAAGACCCATTTCATATGCTTCTTTGGCATCCATGTTTCTTCCTGTGAGAAGTAGTTCTTTTGCTTTCATTAGACCAACTATTCTAGGAAGACGTTGAGTTCCACCAAATCCAGGGTTTATTCCTAGATTTATTTCCGGTTGACCGATTTTTGCATTTTTTGATGCCATACATATATCACATGCCATCATAACTTCACAGCCCCCACCAAGAGCATAGCCATTTACTGCCGCAATAAAAGGAAGACGAGAGTCCTCTATTTTCATAGGAAGACTGTGGCCCAGTTCAGCAAATTCTTTTGCCTCAAGTGGACTCATATCTTTCATCTGTTTTATGTCAGCACCAGCAATAAACGCCTTACCAACTCCAGTAAGAATTACTGCTTTTATTTTTTTATCATCTTCAAGTTCACTTACTGCATTTAAAAGTTCACGTACTGTTTCTTTATCAAGTGCGTTTAACACTTTTGGCCTGTTTACTTTAATTACTCCGACACCGTCTTTTTTTTCAAGAATTATATTTTTATAAGCCATTTTTTCACCTACTTTGAATAATCATAAAATCCTTTGCCGGTTTTTCTTCCGAGAAATCCAGCCTGTACCATTTTTTTCAGGAATGGACATGGTCTATATTTTGAATCATTGAATCCATCATATAATACCTGCATGATATGAAGTACTACATCAAGTCCGATCAAATCAGCAAGAGCTAGTGGCCCCATTGGATGATTCATACCTAGTTTCATAACTTGATCAATATTTTCAGCTGTACCTATTCCTTCATTTAAACAAAATACTGCTTCATTTATCATAGGCATTAAAAGTCTATTACTTACAAAACCAGGGCCATCGTTTACTTCCACAGGTATTTTTCCCATTTTTCCAGATAAATCATTAATTATTTTTGTTGTTTCATCATTTGTTCTAAGACCTCTTATTATTTCTACTAGTTTCATTATTGGAACTGGATTCATAAAATGCATACCAATGAATTTCTCTGGTCTTTTTGTAGCTGAAGCTAGGTCTGTTATTGGTATGGTACTAGTGTTACTAGCTAGGATACATTCTTTTTTACATATATCGTCAAGCTCTTTGAATAGTTCTTTTTTAACTTTCACATTTTCAAAAATAGCTTCTATTACAATATCACAATCTTTCATCTCTGAAATATTAGTTGTACCTTTTATTTTCGATAGGATTTTTTTCTTTTCATCGTCAGCCATTTTTCCTTTTGAAACACTCTTTGTTAAAAATCTATCTATCTTCGACATACCCTTTTCAACATATTCTTTAGTTATATCACGCATGATAACATCATAACCAGCTTTAGCTGAAACTAGTGCTATTCCATGACCCATTTGTCCTGCGCCAACTACACCTATTTTATTTATAGCCATTTTTAAATTCACCTCTCTATAATCATTTGTACTGCATTTCCTCCACCTAGACATATTGTTGCTAGGCCTCTTTTTTTATCCATATTTTTCATAGCGTGCATAAGAGTTGTAAGAATACGTGAGCCGCTACTACCAATTGGATGACCTATTGCCACTGCTCCACCATGCACATTGAATTTTTCTTTTGGAATTCTAAAATGTTTCATAACAGCAAGACTTGCACTGGAAAACGCTTCGTTATGCTCTACTAGATCGATATCACTAATTTTTAAATTCATATCACTTAGTAACTTTTCTACTCCCGGGAGTGGTGCTTCCATTACATACTCTGGTTTCACACCAGATGTATTATATCCTTTTATTGTAACAAGTGGCTTTATTCCCATTTCTTCAGCTTTATCTTTACTCATAACAATTGTTGCACTAGCTCCATCAGTAATTTGACTTGCGTTACCAGCTGTTACTACTCCATCTTTTTTAAAAAATGGTTTTAATTTAGCAAGTTGTTCGGGAGTAGTACCATTTCTTATTCCTTCGTCTTTATCAAAAATAATCGGGTCTTTTTTTCTCTGTGGTACTTCAACTGGAATTAATTCATCTTTAAAATATCCTTTTTTTGTGGCATTTTCAGCTTTTTGGTGACTCCATGCAGCAAACTCATCTATTTCTTTACGATTTAGATTATGGCGCTCAGCTATAATTTCACCGGTCATTCCCATATGAAAATCATTATAGATATCCCACAGTCCATCATTTACCATTAAGTCTACTACTTTTCCATCAAACATACGATAACCGTATCTTGCTTTTGGAAGAGTATATGGTATATTACTCATACTTTCCATTCCACCAGCAACTGCAATATCTATATCTCCGCATTTTATTGCTTGAGCAGCAAATACTACAGATTTCAAGGATGATCCACAGACTTTATCAACATGTACAGCACCTGCTTCATATGGAATACCGGCTCCTATTGCTGCTTGTCTTGCAACGTTTTGGCCAAGACCCGCGGGAACCACGCACCCCATAAATACTTCGTCAACATCTTTTGGTTTAATACCTGCTTTTTTGACAGCTTCTTTTATTACTATGCTTCCTAGTTTTGGTGCTGAAAAACCTTTTAGAGCTCCAGAAAATTTACCCTGAGCAGTTCTTACACCAGATATAATTACAACATCTTTCATTGAATTTATGCCTCCTCCAATTATTTAGTAAATCATAGTGCTCAATAAGATGTCGATTTAAAATATTTTCCAAAATTTTTGAAAATTATTCAAATAAATAAAAAAAGAAAGGGTTATTTTTTATCGTTTCTAAGTTCCCTTCTTAGAATCTTTCCAGAAACAGTCTTTGGAAGTTCATCTGCATATTCAATTATACGCGGATATTTATATGGAGCTGTTGTTTCTTTAACATGATTTTGTAGCTCCTTAGTAAGAGCATCTGAAGGTTTATAACCTTTAGCAAGAACAACTACTGCTTTTACAAGTATTCCTCTAACACCTTTTGGATCTGGAACACCAATTACAGCGCATTCTGCAACTGCATCATGCTCAATAAGTGCTGATTCTACTTCAAAGGGACCAATTCTATATCCAGATGATTTAATAACATCATCATCTCTTCCTACAAACCAGAAATATCCATCTTCATCTTTGTATGCTTGATCACCAGTATAATAATATTCACCCCTAAACGATTTATCCATTATATCTTCATCTTTCCAGTATTCCTGAAAAAGTCCTGGAGGACGCACATCTCCTAAATATATTGCAATATTTCCTACTTCATTTGCTTTCTTTTCATTTCCATCGTCATCTACAATTCTAACGTCATGCCCGGGAGTAGGTTTTCCTACAGATCCATATTTCATTGGCATAAATGGATAGTTTGAAAGAACACAAACCGTTTCAGTTTGTCCGTAGAAATCATATATATCAAGGTCAAATGCTTTTTTCCATGCACGTATTACTTCAGGGTTAAGTGGTTCACCAGCACTCATACAATGCCTTAGTTTAAGATTATATTTTGATAGATCCATTTGAATTAACATACGATACACAGTAGGTGGTGCACAAAAAGTTGTAACGCCATATCTCTCCATAGCAGTAAGTAGTCCATCTGCATCAAATCTACCAGGTGTTTCCCATTGAATAACTGCAGCACCAACAATCATCTGACCGAAAAGTTTTCCCCAGGCAGCTTTAGCCCAACCAGTCTCAGATACCGTCCAATGTAAATCTTTACTAGTTAAAGCCTGAGCAAATCTAGCTGTTACTTCATGACCCAAAGGATAACTGTGTGTATGAAGAACCATTTTCGGGTGACCTGTTGTTCCTGAAGTAAAATAAATAAGCATTGGATCAGAGGATTTAGTTTTTTCAAGTTCTTTTGTATCTAAATCCCTTGAAACTTCACTCATCTCTTCATCATAATTATACCAGTCAGCTCTTTTACCATCAATTAGCATCATATGTTTAAGAGATGGACACTTTGCTTTAACACCTTCAACAATATCAGCATGATCAAGGTCTGTTATTACCATGTTTGCTTCTGCTCTATTAATTCTATATTCTACATCTTTAGATTTTAATAGAACCGTTCCAGGCATGGGAATAACACCAAGTTTAAACATTCCAATAAGAGCGATATACCACTCAGGAATACTTTGTAATATTACTAGGACTCGATCTCCTTTTTTGATTCCAATTTTTTTTAAAACATTTGCAAATTTATTAGATGCCCTAGAGAGATCATGAAAAGTATGGTATCTGTCATGTTTACCTGTTCTATCTATTGATATAAGTGCTAGTTTTGTTCTATCTTCAGCCCATTTGTCTACTACATCAAAACCAAAATTATAATATTTTGGTACTTCCCATTTGAAGTTTTTGTATAATTCATCATATTTGTCTGTCTTTGTTTTTTTTGCCATAATTTTTTTCCTCCAAAATTATTTTTTATAAACCTAACTGGCGAGCAATTACCATTCTTTGCACTTCAGAAGTCCCTTCGCCTATAGTACATAGTTTAATATCACGATAATATCTCTCAAGAGGATAATCTTTAGTATATCCATATCCACCAAGAACTTGTATTCCTTTTACTGTTGCACGCATTGCCATTTCACTAGCAAAGAGTTTTGCCATAGATGCTTCTTTAGTAAAACGCACACATTTATCTTCCATATCTGCAGCACGAAATACTAAAAGTCTAGCTGCATCAATTTCAGTTGCCATATCAGCAAGCATCCATTGGATTGCCTGGAATTTACCAATTGGCCTTCCAAATTGCTCACGTTGCTTGGCATATTCCAAAGCATCTTCAAAAGCACCGCGTGCAATTCCAACACTCATTGCACCAATAGCTGATCTTCCACGATCAAGTATATTCATAGCACCAATAAATCCAAGATCTTTTTTACCTAGAAGATTTTCTTTGGGAATGCGGCAGTCTTCAAAAACAAGTTCAGCAGTATGACTGCCTCTCAGACCTAGCTTATCTTCGAGCTGGCCTACTTTATAACCTGGAGTATCTTTTTCAACAATAAAAGCACTTATTCCTTTAGCACCTTTTTCTTTATCTGTTTTTGCCATAACAGTTACAACATCAGCTAGATCGCCTGTTGTTATGAAATGTTTAGTTCCATTTATGACCCATTCATCGTTATCTAAAACAGCTGAAGTTTGTGTTGCTGCTGCATCTGATCCAGAGTTTGGTTCAGAAAGAGCCCATGCAGCATATGCTTCACCACTACATAGTTTTGGTAAATATTTTTTTCTTTGTTCTTCAGTTCCATGCTCATAGATATGACCAATACCAAGTGAATTATGTGCCTCTACTGTTATTCCTGTACTCCCGCAAAATCTCGATATTTCTTCAAGAGCAATCATGTAACTAACTCGGTCTATTCCTGCACCCCCATATTTTTGCGGAACAGTCATTCCCATTAGACCCATTTTGCCCATTTTTTTGTATAAATCTTTTGGGAAGTATTCTTCTTTATCAATTTTTTCTGAGATTGGTTTAAGATTTTTTTCACAAAATTCTCTAATTGTTTTTTTGAATAATTTTTGATTATCTGTTAGATTGAAATCCAAATCAAATCACCACACCGTGGATAAACTAATCCTGTAAAAATGTTTAGGTTAAAAAAATCGGCATTAAACGAAAAAAAATCTATAATAGAAGATTGAAAATATAGCCTAAAATTAAAACCTGTGGAACTGTGATAAGTGGCAACCATATTGCTGCTTTTCTTCCTATATTATGCCAGATAATTCCTACCTCCGTTGCATCAGTTGCTACTCCCGCCATAAGAAATGTAAAGCTATTTCCAAATGCACCTGTCTTTTGGAATATTTCAAAAGCAAGTGGAGCACTTCCTTCTGAGCATACTTCAATTATTGTTGCAAAAAAGAGTGTTACAAGAAGTCCAAGTATTGTTGCACCCATATATTCCTGGAATAAACCTTGTGGAATAAACGCTCTTGCAAATGCTGCCATAAGCATGCCTATTATTAGCCACCACAACACCATTTTTGTAAGAGACCATGAGCCTTTAAATGTTCCAATTATTGCATCAATATTGTTTTTTCTTGTAAATTTATATTCTTTGAATCGTTTTTTCATATCTTTTCTAATTGAAAACTCAGTGTGTAATGGTTTATCTTCTCCATAAGAGCATTTGTCACACTCGACCATATTTTTTCTTTCTAACACTTGATATATTAATCCTGTAGTAAGAGCAATTATTATTGCTGAAACTATAATTAATAATGCTTTTGTTCCAAAAAATCCAAAAAGTAGTACTGTTATCGGTAGGTTTGCCCAAGGGGATGCAAGTAAAAATGAAACAACTGATGCTGTGCTTGCTCCTTTTTTATATAGAGCTATTGCTATCGCAAGAATTCCATGTGAGCATGCACTCATTAAAAATCCGAATATTATAGAATATACAATTGTTCTTTTCCTATGTCTTGATAAGTATTTTTCAATATATTTTCTAGGAATAAAATAATCAATTATTCCACCAATTAGAAAACCTATTAATATTGCCCACCAGATCATTTGAAGATAGTCAAAAAAGGCATAAAAAAAGGGACTAGTTATTGGATGTAAATATGAAACGCCTACAATAATTGTTGTAAAAAAAGTTACGATAAATAGCCTTGTTTTGTAAAAAGGAGTTTTTTTAGTTATCGAACAGCTAGGACAGTATTCTTCCATTTCTGGAATGTTATGTTCTTTTTCATATTTTTTTATGCAGTGCTTGCTGCAGAAATATTTTCCATGTGCAGGAATGGTTCCTTTCATCCCGCAAATTGGACATTTTTCAGCCATTCTATCAATTTTTTTATTTTAATATTTTACCTGTTTCCATATACCACAAATATAAATCAAGCTCTGAAAGGGTTAAATCTGTTTTTCTTGCTATTTCTCTTAATTTATCTTCTATTTCTAAATATCTTTTTTTGGTTAGCGTTTTAGGCTTTTTTATAATACTGTGCTTTACTAAAACATCAACTATATGAAAATCTATTATTGCATAGTCATCAAAACCTATATTTCTTAAAAAGTGAGAAACTTCTTTATATCCTAGACCTTTAACATTTTTTACAAACCATTCTCTCATAATTTGTCGATCATGAAAACCGACTATATTTTTTAGTTTGTTTCTACATTTTTTTGATTCATGGATGTATTCTGCTCTTTTATTTGGAAATCGGTGTCCATAATCTTTTAGTTTCTTTGAAATTTCTTCTTTTGAGTGAGTAGAAAAACATTCTCCAATTTCTTCTTGAATTTTTATTGATTTTTCTGCATTGAAATTAGCAGTTAATAAACAAAAACACATTTCGCTAAATAGTTCTTCATTTGAATCCAAATCAATACTTTTGAATTCTTTAATTTTTCTTTTAATTTTTTTACTAATTGGTGAATTTTTTAATTCATTTATTAGGTCAGTTAATTTATCCATTTATAGCTCCTAATATTGGTAATATGATCTAGTTTAAAAAAAAGATGGGATGGGGGATGCAAATTTTTTTGGAGATGGTCATTAAAAAATCCGAGGAGAGGAGGAAAGGATGGGATATAAAAATCTCTCCATTTTTTGCACCCCCTTTGATAAGCTTCATTAAACTAACCTCTGGATTTTGATTGTGTCTCTTATGATACTATTGTTACGTAAAGTTTGTTCTTAACAATCGTTAATAGCTATGTAGTATATAAATGTTTTTATTAGAGGGTAGCTTTTATGAAACAAATAAAACATATTTATTTTTACGGCCAGATAAAAATTATCCTCCTATTAAAATAAAATAAACAATCGTTAATTATAAGTATAGCAACAAATATTACAGGCTATGAGACGAACAACCTGCGAATACATGATGTGGAATGGATTACCTGCTATAAGAAAGCAAATTGCATCTAGTATGATAAACGATTTCGGGTTGAGTCAAAAAGAAACAGCACAGAAATTAGAAATTACACCCGCAGCAGTGTGTCAATATCTCTCCAAAAAAAGAGGGAAAATTGAAATTTATGATGGCGATGTACGAGACGAGATAAAACTCTCTGCAAAAAAAATTATAGATAAGGGTAATGGTTCTATAATTCCAGAAACATGTAGAATATGTAAACTTCTAAGAGGGAGCAAAGATTTTTCAAGCTTCTGCAAAATGTGTGACGATTAAAATAATATTAATTTCAAACTAATAGACAATACTATCCTTAATAATGTGAAAAACTTCTTCCATATGATGTGGACGATACGATTTTTTTGCCCTCCTAAGGCCAGAGATGCCCATATCCGCTTCTCTGTTAATATACTTAAAATCACTTTCAATAATTTTTGCGGTTTCCTTGTTTATTGCTTTGTAAATTCCATCATAACTTGGAGAACCTTTTTCGTAATGAACAAGTGCTGTATCTTTATTCATACCTTCAAAAACAGATACTGCCTCAATTTTATCATTAACTCTAATATATATACCATCCAAACCTAATTTAAAGAAATTACTTATTGAGTAAAAAATAGCCTTTTTTTCATGTTTAAGAAAAGAGTCTGACTCGCAATCTTTCCAGAGACACCACCTTTTTAAAAATTTTTTAACCTCTTCTAAATTTTCTTCATTTATCCTATCAACTGTATAATCATTTTTCCGTTTAAATTTGTTTAACCTATTTCTAATTTTACTGTATTTTGATCCTTCAAGGCCTGCTAAATCAGATGAAAGATAGATATATTCAAAAAAATCACGATGTGATTTAAATCTAAGTTTTGGGTAATTTTTTGATAAAAAATCTTTTGTTTTAGAGTTAATCATACCTAAAGGATAATCTGCATCAAGTGTCTTTGCAAGTCTAAATACCTCTTCAAAAACCTCTTTTTTTTGTTTACCAATAGGTGGTCTTAGTCTAACTATGTTATTGATATTACTTGATAGGACAATATTATCTTTGTAATATGCATATTTATAGTTACCATAATCCATCCAGCTGACAAGTGTTGTAAAAAGATAATCACTATGGCTTGGAGGAAAATTTTTGTAAATCTTTTGAAATATATCTTTATCATCCATTGTTATTTTTTTAAAATCATTAAAAGAAAGCATACAGACTATTCCTCACCACGATATCTCATAGGAGTATGATTCTTCATTTTTTTAAAACCTACTTTTTCATAAAAAATATCTTGATTCGGTTCAGATATAAGACCAACCCAAGAAAGATTATTTTCTTTACATATTTTTAAAAGAAATTTTGCAATTTTTCTCCCGATACCTAATTTTCTATATTGCTTCAAAACAACTAGATCCTGAATATACGCATCTGAAACTCCATCTGAAATAATTCTACCCATGCCAATAGCTTTTTTAGTTTTATTATCAACTGCTATTACAAACGCAAAGCTACCATTTATTAAATTATTAATTTCAGATGGGTCATAACATTCTTTCCACCAATCTGCAGATTTATAAAGATTAACTATTTGATTTTCATTCCAATATTCAACAACCTTAATTTTTACATTAGATTCGTCGATCATTCTAAATCTATTCTCAACTACAAAATATATTTACTAATATAAGAGTATTATTAAAAGAAATTAGTAAAAATTGCAATCATCACAGGTATAGAGACAAGAGATACTATAAAACTTGCAACCATAAACTGGTTAACAATAGACCTATTACCACCAGATCTTTCTGTTACAAGAGGCACAGCTGTGACCGGTGGAACAGCAGCCTGCAAGAGAATAATTATTGCAATCGTATAGTTAATATATGCTTTTATCAAAATTAATATTCCTATGAAAATAAGGGGAAAAATAATATTTTTAATTAAGACAAATTTACCTACTTCAATTATATCAAATGATCCTTGTTTCTTATAATCAACATAAATATTTCCACCAAGAATTAGCATTAAAAGAGGAATCGTCATACCGCCAAGAAGGGAAAAAATAGAGATTACTAGGTCAGGAACTAAATCATTAACTCCGATAAGACCAATAGTTATTGCGATAATTGTTACAATTAAAACTGGATGGAAAATTTTTTTATAATCAATACTTAATTTTTCTTTTTTCTTGAAGAAAAATTGATAGGTACTAAAAAAGAAAGCAGGATAAAAAATTGTAAATAAAAAAAGTGAAACAATATATGTTTGATCCTTTGGAAACATGCTAGAGAGAATTGCTAATGGAAAAAAGATTCCATTTTGATAAAACAATGTAATTGCAAATTCTCGCCTTATCTCTTTTTTTGATACAAACATAAATACAAAAGTAAGTAAAAAAGCAATAAGTGTAAAAAAACCCCAAAATAAAGGAAGTTGCCACCAATTTGGGTACTTTTCCGGAGTGAAATCTAAAACTATATCTACAAAAACAAGGCTTGGAAGTGCTATATCAAGCGCTAACGGAGAAATAAGACTCAGAATATTTCCCGGTAGAATTTTTTGTTTAATTATTAAAAAACCAATTAAACCTATAGCAAGTAAAACAGCTACTGACTCAAAGGTTGTAATAAATAAATCCATCTCATAGTTGTAAGAACAAAGCACGTATTTTTATTTTTGTAAAAATAAGAAAAATCTTAAGAAAAGTTATAAATCATAGTACAGCATTTGTTTTTCTATAATGGGGGACATTTATAGAAATGAGCGAGAATATAAGCATATTAAAACTTATGACAAAAGACCATGGAAAAATTGACATATTATTAGAAAAACTTGATGAAAAATCAAAAGAAAATTTCAGTGAAATGAAAAAGGCATTTCATAATTTTGAATGGGAACTTGAAAAACACATATTTACTGAAGAAAGAGCTATTTTTACAGACTATGATCCAGAGGATGTTAGAGAAGGATACAAAATGCTACCAGAACTTACAAAGCAACATAACTATATAGTAAACGTTCTAAACAATTGGAGAAACGATGTAAAAAGCAACAAAATTCCTAAGGACATATACGGTTTCAAAGAATTTTTAAGAAAACATAGGGAGTTTGAAGAACAAGATGTCTATCCTAAGCTTGATGATGCGCTCAACAAGGAAGAAAAAGAAAATATTTTTGCAAAAATAAATGAAATTATTCAAAGATAAATTGAGGTAATTGATATGGTTTTTGTGGAGTACGAATATTATTTCGCTTATTTATCTCTTTCATATTTTCAACTCCAT
>CAZWYI010000012.1:0-57884 GCA_964638155.1 uncultured Thermoplasmatales archaeon
ATTGGGGAATCAATTACTAAAAATCATTCAAAACAATAATTTTTCAACAGGCTAAGCATTTAAATATTGTTGTTGTAAAAAACTATTTTATTATTGTTTTCCAAAAATTAAATAATTCTTTATTTAATTCCGCCTCCCATAGCAAGAAAGACAAATCTTCATTTGATTTTTCTAAATAATTATTTTTTTTATTTTTTTTCATCCCTACTCACCCAGTTTTTTACTCTATTATAACACTTTAATGTTATAACTATATATAATTATCCAGCCAGAATGTCAAATTGGAAAAAACATCAGGAAAAGCTTAATTAATAAATCTATATTAAAGTATAACCTGTTATATGGATGATCTAGAAGTTTTATCAAAGTATCCTTTTCTTGATGCATCAAAGCAATATGTAAAAGAAAATAACCTATCAGTTAACGAACTGTTGGATGATCCATTATATGAAAGAGCAAGATTAAGAGGCGTTCAAAGACTGGATAATGCATTTGATAAAAAAGATGTAGGTTTTAGAACAAATGTTTCCGAGACAGATCATATAATGGAGCTTTTATCCTATCCTATTGCAAGGATGATTGCAGTATGTATTGATGATGTTTTTTTTAAGAGAAGATATGCCTTAAGTGAAGCAATTCATGTGTATAAAAATTTAAGAAAAGAAAGTATTGATTATCTTTTGGATATTTCTCTTGAGTTTAATCTTGATATAAAATATTTCGAAGAGACAAACAGGTTAAGCATCTTTTTTGTTGATTACCTAAAGTATGCGCCTACTAGATATAAGCAGTGGAAGATGATTAACCGAAATATGGAAGATGGTTATATCTATATCACACCAAAGGATTTAGCTAGATTAATTCAAGAGGCTTTACGAGCTAGGATTAACAAAGAACTGGATGAAAGAAACTGCAGTAAAAATATTTATGACACTTTTAAAGAAGATATTATAAGAATTCAAAATAAGGTAAAGTTACATAGGAAAAAAATTGAAAAAGCACCAGTAGGTACTCTTGATGTAGATAAGCTTCCACCGTGTATGAAAGATATTTTAAGTGCTATTCAATCAGGTGAAAATGTTCCTCATATGGGTAGATTTGCTATTGTCTCATTTCTTAGTTCATTAAAACTTTCTACAAATGATATAATTAAACTTTTTAGTAGGGCACCTGATTTTGAAGAGGAAAAAACAAGATATCAGATAGAGCATATTACAGGTGATATATCTTCAACATCTTATAAGCCACCCGCATGTGATAAGATGAGAACATATGGCCTTTGTCCTACTGATAAAGTTGATGATCTATGTAAGAGAAAAAGGCATCCTCTTAGTTATTATAAAGCAAAATGGTATATGGAGAAAAAAAAGAAATGAAACAGTTTATAACTTTCGAAGGAATAGATGGTTCTGGTAAATCAACTGTATCAAAAAAGGTATTTGGGCAGCTAAAAGATAAAGGATATGATGTTATTTTAACAGTTGAACCTACTGATACTTGGATTGGAAGATGTGTTTCTAATTTTATAAAAAATGAAAAAGATCCTTATTCTACTGCTTTTGCATTTATTGCTGATAGAATTGAGCATTGTAAAAAAATTAAGAATTGGATTGATGAGGATAAAATTGTATTATGTGATCGTTACGCTGATTCAACCTATGCCTATCAGGCTGCTCAGATGGAGAATGATATTAAAAAACCTATGAATTGGTTGAAGGAATTATCTAAAAATAGGATTTTAAGGCCAGACATTACCTTTCTTTTTGTCATTGACCCTAAAGATTCACTTAAGAGGATTCAGAATAGAGAGGAATTAATCCCTTTTGAGAGATTGGATTTTTTAAAAAAGGTTCATAAAAACTATATTGAACTATCGGAGGAATCCAGATTTATCAATCTTAATGCAAATAAAAAAATTGAGGAACTTATAAGAATTTGTGTTACAAGAATTTTACAATGATTTTTTTGATATATAGATAGCAGGTACATACAAATTTAAATAAACATAGATAATTATTTTATTAATTCAAAATACTCTTCCTATAATAATATTTATTAAATATAAAAGGAAAAGTATTTAAATGAAGAACAACATATAGCAAACCTGAAAAATATATAAAATGTTAAATAAAAACATTGGGGGCTGATTTATATGAAAAAGAAATATGGGATAATTGCAGTAGGTATAGTTTTACTCTTTGTTGGCCTAGCATTTAACCCTGCTACAGCAAAGACAGTTTCAGAAAAAGAAAGTGAAGAAATTTTATTGAAATATTTAACAATTTCAGAAGAAGGGAAACTTGTTAAAGAAGAAATAGCTTTATCTGAAGCTGACTTAGAAGAATTTAAAGATATGGTATCGCAGATCTTTGAAAAAATAAAAAACAAGGTAAATATTGTTAAATTAAAGTCTTTACTAAAATCATTTGAGCTACTTGTAAAATATCCAAAACTTAGACAACTTGTATTAAAAATGATACAACTAAGGCCTCTTAAAAGGATGGCATTAATAATGAGCCATGGTACAAGTTACAAACTTAATCCATTGAAGAAAACAGAATTTAAAATTAGAGAAAAACTCACTATGTGGAGATATAACTCAATGGGTACACTACCATGCAAGACATATATACTAAGACCTCTTAAAACAGAGTTTGATATGCTAAGTGGCGCTCAAATAGGTTTAATGTATAAGTTTACAGGAATTTATGTGTACATTGCAAGAAAGGTTCCAAATTTAAGCTATACAATGTTTATGGGAACAGCACGTTTTGCAAACGGGTTTGATTTAAACCTTCAGACCCCAGAAGTACCAGATATAGCATAAACAAAAATTTAATTCTTTTTTTCTTAATTTTTCTTGATTTTTAATTTAAATTATGTAAAATTATTATAGAAAAAATTTATATTATAATAATTATTTTAAATTATGGAAAGAAAATTGGCTGGTAGCTATTATTTAGGGTGTATCCCATTTTCTCTTAGCTTTACCAGTCATTCTTTCCTAAAAAGTTCTTTTATAAAAGTTAGTGCTCCCGCCGGGATTTGAACCCGAGTCTATGGCTCGAGAGGCCATGATGATTAGCCGGACTACACTACAGGAGCATTCTTTTTATCCGCTTGAGGATATCTGTAGAATATCTAATTTATCATTATCTTCTAAATTATCATCTACGGGAACTGGAATTTTATTTCTCATTGTAATTACTGTATCTGGTTTAAGTTTTAATTTTTTTAACAGATCAATTATAATTGAGTTTTCCTCAAGAGTAACATTCTTTATTTCTTTAGATCTTTTTAGATTTACAGTAATCTTCATCTAGAATCGATACCCATATATAAAACTCTTTGATTAAGCTTTTCAAAGGAAATCTGCTGGGGTAGCCAAGCCCGGACCACGGCGGTGGTCTCGAAAACCACTGGTGTTTTTCACCACAGGGGTTCAAATCCCTTCCCCAGCGCTTTTTAGGTTTATACATAAAACATTTGTATAATAAAACTTATATAGTATATAAATTAATATATTTATTAGCTAATATTTATTATGAGGACATAAAAATGAAATCAAAAAGAATAATGATAATTACGATAATAACAATTCTATCACTTTCATTAATCCCTCAAACAAATGCAACAGAATATAAAGAAATGGGTATTTTTGATAATATAAGAATATTTAATTTTAATACAACAATGGATATATCAACAGGTGAAACACCAGATATAGTTGAACTTAACAAAACCCAAGAAATTCCAATAACAATTAAATTTAATTACGAAAAACCAAGGTTTTTTCCAAATTTTTTAATAGAAACAAAAATAGGAAACTGGGTAATATTTAGAGATTCAAATTTTAATGAGTCATTAAACATAACACTAGAATTGTTAGAATCACCTGAAAAATGTACAGCTTATCTAAAAGATAAAACTGTAAATGTAACACCCTCAATAGATTCAAAAGAAGTAACAACAAGTATAATTTTTACATATCAAAAAGATGCTGTAGCTTTTAAAAAAGGAATCTTTAGTATAAAAGCAGCGTTTGAACCAAAAGAAAAATGGGGTCTAACACCAATTGAAGCTACAACAAGTTTTGAGGTTATGCCTTCATACAATGGAACAATTGATTTTACAGTTGAAGATATGAAAAATAAAACAAAAATTGTAAATACAAAACCAGGTACAAACATAACTATACCAATAAATATAACTAACACTGGAAACCATGAAAACAAGGTAACTATAAAAATAAATGAAAAACCAGAAAACTGGAATGTAACGTTTATACCAATAACTCTTGACATTCCAATAGGCGAAACAAAACAGACTAAAATAAATATAACAGTTCCAAAAAAAGAAGATACATACACACAAAAACTAAATTTTACAATAACAACAAGTGCAAATACAGATATGGATATAGATGAAACATATCTAAAAGGAGAAACAGAGACCTTTTCAGTTGAGTTAAATGTAGAAAAAGAAGAAGAAAAACAGGATTATTCAAATTTACTGTTGATACTAGGAGTACTAATAATAGTTTTATTAGTAATAGCAGTATTAATCAAAATATTTAAGAAAAAATTTTAAATTTTTTTCTATAATTTTTTAAAATAAAACTATATTTCAAAAATGGAGTATTTTTCTGTGAAAAAAATAAACGATATAGATAAAATATTTGAACTGATAAAAAAAGAATTAGATAATAATGAAGAGCCGATAGTATCATCTTTAGAAAAAGCAGGTATTGATAAAACACCTTTTACGACACTTATATCTTGTATATTAAGTCTCAGAACAAAAGATGAGGTGACAAGAAAAGCATCAATAAGACTTTTTAAAAAATATGGTACAGCTGAAAAACTATCGAAAGTAGAAGTTGGTGAGATACAAAAATTAATTTATCCTGTAGGATTTTACAGAGTAAAATCAGAAAGAATTAAAAATATTTCCACTGAAATTATTGAAAAATATAATGGAAAAGTTCCAAATGATTTTGATGAATTATTAAAACTTAAAGGTGTGGGGAGAAAAACTGCAAATATTGTAATGGTATATGGCCATGAAAACAAAAATTTTTTACCAATCGACATTCACTGTCACAGGATACCAAATAGATTAGGATGGATAAAAACAAAAACGCCAGAGGAAACAGAAAACAAACTTAAAAAAATACTTCCAAAAAAATATTGGTATGATTTTAATCGTTTATTTGTAAAATTTGGGCAAAATATATGTTTGCCTGTTTCACCAAAATGCAGCATATGTACAATTGAAAAATACTGTGTAAAAATTGGAGTAGAAAAACATAGATAGAAAAAAAATAAAGATTTTTTTTATAACAAAATTTTTTATCTTTTTAATTACCGATTAATTTATAAACTTAAATCTCATTCAAATTCTATAGGGCAGATGGGATGCAGGATGACGAAAATAAAACTTTTTCAAAGGAGAATATAAGACCTCTTATTGTTAGATCCCTTAGAAGAAGTAATGTGAGAAAAAAGATTACAGAATATCTTCTTGATATTAGCCCAAGTGGTAGCTATACTTCAGAAATTGCATATAATGTAAAAACCACTCCTACAAATGTAATAGGTGCAATACGTGGTATGGGTAATCGATATAAAAAAGAAGAATCTTTAATAGACCTTGATATTGTAGAACTAATTGAAAGTACATCTAATATAAAAATTTATAAACTTACTGATTTTGGAAAAGAAATAATTGGAAACATGAAAAAATAATTTTTTAAAGTTCAAACCCTCTTCGATTTATTTCAAACATGGTAGTTACTTGTCTTTCTTCTACTTGTTCCATGTTTCCGTTTTCGTATCTTACAACCAGCCATCTACTAGGCCTAGGATAGGTTCTTATAACTCTTGCTTTTTTTGGAGGTGAATCTGAATCAACTAAGTCTTTTACCATTACTTCTATTCCTTTTCTAATACCTCTTTCATCTAACATATCTTTTCATCCCCTCGATTTTTGTTTATCTCTAAATGAGTTTGTGATTATTTATATTTAATCTCTAACTTTTAAAAAAATTAAAATAATCATCTTGTAATTCGAGTTTTTATGAAAAATAAAAAAATAATTGTTTTATTATTGCTTTTTTTACTAAGCTCTGTTTTGGCTGTAAACGCTGAAGCTTTATACAATATTGAAGTAGTAGATGAGCCAACCTATTATTTATACAGACAAGAAAAAAAACCTTCTAAATTTTACTACTACATAAATATTACATTAAAAAACACTGGAACAGAAAATTCAATACCAATTGAAGTACATCTTTATGAGGATGAAAAAAAAACAGTGACTTGTGATTATTGCGAAAACGTAGTATTAAAACCAAATGAAGAAAAAACTTTTATCTTTGATTATAAAACACCGAATTATCAGGAGTCAGTTACATTAAAATATGATCCTTTTAAAGATAGTGACCTTGAGAAAGATAAGAATTCGGGATCTATTGTGCTTAATATAAATGAGAAAAAGCCTACTGAGAACACCCCTGGTTTTCAAATTTTAACTTTTATAACTGTTTTATTTGCAATAATTTTCTATAAAAAAATTAAAAAATTATAGAAATTTATACTATTTCTTCTGCATAAAGTTTAACATTGTTGACTCTTTGAACGTTTTCATCTTCGTTGTATATAAATTCAAAAGTTGTAGTATAACCTGGATTAGGTTTTACTCTTAAACCAATTATTGTGTATGTTTTTTCGATTAAAAGCGTGCCTTCTTCATCATAAAATTCAGCTGTTATTTCAATATCAATTATTCTTTTAACCTTGTTTTCAACTCTTCCTGTAACTGTTGCACTATATACTTTACCTTGTTTATTTTTATCTATGTTAAACGTGTAATTAACTAGATTAACTACTTCTGATTTAAAAAAAACGTCAAGGTCTTTTTCTTCTACATCTGTACTTGTACAGCCGGAAAACACTGAAATCACTAACACGGTTATTATTAATCCAATTTTTACGAGTGCATCTTTATTCATATCTATTTCCCACCCAATTTTGTATTTAGTATAAACTAAACTATTAATATATATTTCTAATATCGAAAGAACCCCTTTTTGTAATAACAAAATTTAAAAAAATAAAAAATATATCACAATTAAGTGGGAAATTAACATGGCAGATTTCAAAAAATCTGATGTAATAAAAAACCTTTTAGATACACTTATAGAATTATCTGGTAGAAGAACAGATAAAGGCTATGCAATTAACACTATGGATTCTGTGTTAAATAATTTAAAAGAAAAATATGATTTTTTAAAAAATATTAGAATAAATGATACCAGATTTGTTGAAGATGAAGAAGTTGTGTCAGTTATGTCTGATGTAAATAATGTTGATTCAGTTTTAATGGGTAAGGCCTTAAATGATATCGTGAGATATACAAATAACAATCTTGGTAAAAATGCAGGCCATTTTTTTATAAAAGAGCTTAGAAGAAACATTGGTGGAGATTATACTACAGTAATGAAAGATATGGGTGTTGACTTAAGTTTAATGCAACTGGAAAAAGAAATTAAGGATTTGAGTTCAACTATAAATAAAGAATAATTATTACATATTATGATCTTTTATTCGTTATATAATTAGCTGCATATGCAACTCTTATTGTCTACAAACATTATTACCTGCATATGCACCTATATATATACATGCAAATAAACTATATAAGCACAACAGATATTATTGAGGATAACACTCTAATGTAGTTGTTTATAGCAACTCTTAGGAGGGATGTGAAAAAGATGGGAAAAGATATACTTAAGATATTGAAAAGAAAAGATGTTGGTGCTATTGGTATTGGTGCGATGATTGTTTTTATCGCTATGGTACTGGTTGCTGGTATTGCTGCTAGTGTACTTGTTCAGACGGCTAATAAACTTGAGATTCAAGCAATGACTACTGGTGAGCAGACTTTAGCAGAAGTTGCAACTGGTTTACATGTAATTGACATTGAAGGTGAAAAAGGAACTGATATTGTTAGAATGACTATTACTGTCCAGCCAAGAGCTGGTTCTGGTGATATTGATTTGTCAGAAACATTTGTTGAAATTTCTGATTCTACAATTAAAAATGTTTTAAAATATGAATCAACAGAGTTTCATGATACCGATGAAATAAATGGAGACATTATGACAGATAGTTTCTTTGATGGTCTTGATGGGCAAAAATTTGGAGTAATCGTTCTTGAAGATGCTGATGGATCATGTACCTCTGGTTCACCTGTTATCAACCGCGGAGACAAAGTTATGCTGTCAGTGTTATGTGGATCTGGAGCTGCATTCAATAGAGAGATACCTGAAAGAACAGATGTATGGGGTATGGTACAACCAGAAGATGGTTCTGCTGGTGTATTTGGTTTTAGAACGCCTGCATCATACGAAGGAGATTCGGTGTTTGATCTGTACTAAGGAGGTGAATGATAGGATGAAATTATTTAAAAATCTAAAAAATAAAGATGTTGGTGCTATTGGTATTGGTGCGATGATTGTTTTTATCGCTATGGTACTGGTTGCTGGTATTGCTGCTAGTGTACTTGTTCAGACTGCTAATAAACTTGAGATTCAAGCAATGACTACTGGTTCTGAAACCACAGCAGAAGTATCAACTGGTCTGCACGTATTTGATATAGAAGGTAAAAAATCAGGTACAAATATAGTAAATATGACAATAACTGTACGCCCACGTGCAGGTTCTCAAGATATCGATCTTGAACAAACAATAATTGAATTTTCAGATGGAACCACGAAGGTTTTACTTTCATATAATGAAAGTGCAACTTGGAATTTTAATAGTGAAGTCAATACTTCCACCGGTCAAGTATTTGGAACTGGCGGATGGAACATGACAAATGAAGAATTTGGAATATTAGTTCTTGAGGATGCTGATGGATCATGTTCTACTGCTACTGCTCCAGTAATTAACAGAGGAGATTTAGTAATGCTTCTTATTAGTACTGAAGCATGCTTCGGTGGCGGGCTAAGCGCTAGAGATGACGTATGGGGACAAGTAATGCCTGAGGAAGGAGCACCTGGTCACTTTGCCTTTAGAGTACCTGCTTCGCTTTCAGATACCGTCTATGATTTATACTGAGGTGAGACAAAGATGGGAAAAATTATTGGAATATTAAAAAATAAAGATGTTGGTGCTATTGGTATTGGTGCGATGATTGTTTTTATCGCTATGGTACTGGTTGCTGGTATTGCTGCTAGTGTACTTGTTCAGACCGCTAATAAACTTGAGATTCAAGCAATGACCACTGGCTCTGAGACTACTGATGAAGTTGCTACTGGAGTAACTGTAACTGATATTATGGGTCAAAAAGCAACTTCCTGGAATGTTAGCTATAATGCAAGTGGTAACAATCAAACAGTATGGCAAAATACTACTCTTACTAATATGACTATTTCTATTCAACCTCGTGCAGGTTCCAGAGATGTAGATTTAGGTCAAGCAGTAATTGAAATATCAAACTCTACAGTAAAATGTATTCTAACATATGCAAGTGCTGAACCAGATTTTGCTGCATCAGCAGCGAACGGTGGAATATTTAGCACAACAGATGATGGCAGCTCAACTAGTATATTCCAACAAGGTGCAAACGAGTTTGGAATAATAGAAATAGAAGATGCAGACAATTCTTGTAGTGAGGCAAGCCCTGTCATAAATCGTGGAGACTCGGTTTCACTTACAGTTAATCTTACGGCATTGTTTAGCGGGCTATCAGAGAGAACAGATGTCTGGGGTATGGTAATACCAGAAGATGGTTCTGCTGGTATGTTCTCATTTAGAACACCACCATCATTTGCAGCAGACACAGTATACGATCTGTACTAAAATAATAAATGAAATATAGGTTTGTGTGTTAAAAAACACACAGACAAACTCTTTTTTTTTATATTTTTTATTGCAATAGATTTTTATTCTTGTTAGTTATTACTTATGTTATAGGATGGGGTCTATAACTGACTGCCTCCTCCTTTGACTTTGGGAGGTGAAAAAGGTTAAAATATCTATTGCGAGGGGAGTATTATCTGATAACAACGCAGCGATTGGCATTGGTTCACTTATTATTTTTATTGCTATGATTGTTGTTGCTGGTATTGCTGCTTCAGTTATAATCCAAACAATGAATAGTCTTGAAGAGCAGGCCATGAAAACAGGCCAGGATACTTTAACTGATATCTCAAGTGGCTTAAAGGTTATACGTGTCAATGGTTATTATGACGGCTCAAAAATTTCTCAACTCGCAGTGTTTGTTAGAACTATAGCAGGCTCTGGATCTATTGATTTAAATGAGGCATATATATCTTTATCTGATTCTAACAAACAATTAATTTTAAATTATACAAATAATTGTTTTTCAAGTAGTGTTAGTAGTGGATTGTTTACTACTATTAACTCTAGTAATCTTTCATCTACAACATATGGGTTGATTAAAATTAGGGATTTTGATAGTTCTTGTAGTTCTACTAATCCTTCTATAAATGAAGATGACTTAGTTGTTCTAATGGTTAATTCAACAAGTTGTTTTTCAGGTATTGATACTCGCACTAGTGTTTTTGGAAATGTTGTACCTGAACAAGGTATAAATGGTGTTATAGGTTTTACAACACCTAGTGCGTTTGTTGATACAATACTTGAGTTGCAGCCATAAAAAATAGTTTTTTTTATCCAAAGAAGACTTTCGCTATGTCATATAATTCTTTATCAACAGTTTTTAATTCTTTTACCGCATCTTCTAATGGTACTGTTACAATTTTATTTCCCTGTAATGCTACCATTTTTCCATATTCCTTGTCTTTTATTAGTTCTACTGCTTTTACACCGAATCTTGTCGCTAGAACCCTGTCATGAGCGGTAGGGCTTCCTCCTCTTTGAACATGACCTAGTATTGTTACTCTAGTATCTACATCCATTCTTTTTTCAATTTCTTCGGCTAAGTAATGTCCTATGCCACCTAGTCTTACATGTCCAAATGCGTCTGTTTCCTGTTTTTGAACAATTAAGCCTGTTTTTTCATCTGGTGATTCAACATTTCCATTTTCTTTTTTTGGTGTTGCTCCTTCTGCTACTGCAACAATACTAAAGGTTTTACCTCTGTTGTATCTTTTTTTAACGTTTTTGCAGACTTCATCAATATCAAAAGGTACCTCTGGTATTAGTATCTCATCTGCTCCTCCTGCTATTCCTGCCATGGTTGTAATCCATCCTGCATGGCGCCCCATCAGCTCTACAACTATTACCCTGTGATGGGATTCCGCTGTTGTGTGGAGCCTGTCTATTGCTTCTGTTGCAATTGATACAGCTGTATCAAAACCAAATGTATAATCTGTACCTGATAAATCGTTATCAATTGTTTTTGGCACGCCGATTGTTGCAATATTCTTTTCTTGATGTAATCTTGCTGCAACACCAAGTGTGTCATCACCGCCTATTGCAATTATTGCATCTAGGCCGAATTTTTTTATGTTGTCTTCTACTTTTTGTACATCTTCAGGTTTATTAAATGGATTTGTTCTAGAGGTTCCAATTATTGTCCCGCCTTTGGGAAGTATTCCTGATACAGAGTAGTCTGTTAATAATTCCATTTCTCCATTTATAAGACCTTGCCATCCATTTCTTATTCCTATTATATCCCAATCATATTGAATTGATTTTTTAACTACAGCTCTTATCACTGCATTCAATCCTGGGCAGTCTCCTCCTCCTGTAAGTAATCCTATTTTTTTCATTATAATTCATCCTTTTTATTAACTTTATATTTTATATGTGTTTATTTTTTATTTTTTTATAAGTTTATGCTCCTAGCATTCCTCCAAAGAAATGAGATACTATAAAACTTGTTATTGATACTATCCAAACAAATGGTACAAAGTATAATAATGTTAAGTATTTGTGTGAACCTCTTAGCATTCTAATTGTTAAAGATAGCATTAGACAATGTATCACAAGCACAAAAAAAATGATAATAAAATTATTATTATACACATTTGGATCTATAGTATAAAGTATAGAACCAATATTAATTTGCCCTGCTTCTCTAAATGGATTTCCTGTATCTTGCATTATATCATTTAGATGACGTCCTATAATTAATGATACATATATAGCAAAGGAAATACCAAAGGTTATTCCTGCAAATAGAGCAATAGAAGTATTTACAATAGTTAGTTTTTTTACTCGAAGATCACGAATCTTTCTAATGTTTTCAGAAATCATACGCGATACCTTTTGAGGATTAGCAGCAGCATAGGTTGCCTCACGAAACATTTCACTAGAACGCTGGATATAGTTACTACCTACATCCACTCCAAACCATTCCCAAGATGCATCATCATCAATTCTAGTTCGAAGTCTGCGATAAAGATCTCTAATATGCCTGGTTAAAACACCATAGTCTTTTTTACTTAAATAATAAACAGAATCGTTTATGCGGCCACCTCTCATAGTAGAAATGCTTCCAAGAGCAGGTAAAAAACCTAGAAAATTTCTTTCTTTTCTTGAGATTTTCTGTTCTTCTATGAAAACAACAAGTCCACTGAGTATAAGAGGACTAATTGATACTGCAAATAAGATTTCTAAACTAGCTTCTTCAAGAAATGCTAAATTTAAATAATATTTTGAAAAAAACAATATGCTTCCTAATGGTATTGAAGACAATAAAGAAATTTTAAAATATTTACTTATTTTTTCTTCAATATCGCCTTTTTCACCAGTTAAATGCCATATTTCATCAGGGGGAACCATAGCACGAAGTAGATACATAAGCATGCCTTCACTTATAATTAGTAAAAAAGAAGATAAAAAAATAAAGGTGTTCATGTCTTCAGTTCCCATGACAATTGGAAGGACTATACCTAAACTCATTACAAAAATTATTGCTATAAGCATTGAAACATATACTTCATTTAAAATAACTACATTTTCATTGCTTGTCTCATACATTGTTTTATATTCTTGAATTACAGCGTCTTGTTCTGTTTCAATAAACTCTCTTGGTTCTACACCACTATCCATACTCTGGGAAAATCTGTCTAAAAAATCCTTGAATATTTTACTAGGAGTTCTTGCTGAAATAAAACGAAAAGATTTAGATAGAGGCATCTTCCATTGTGTCGAAAGTACACTTATTCTTTTTAATTCATCACCAAGTGCGCCATATGCACTTTTACCACCAAGAATATTTACTACATCTTTTAAGGTAAGATCAGATATGCCAAGAACCCTTAAATGGGTAATGAAAAAATGCATCTTTGCATTTATATCATTTTCACGGTTTTTCCAGGCGATATATGGATAAAAAACACCTAGTACAATTGGAACGACGCCACCTACAATAAAGGTTAACGGGTTATATGTTAGAGGTATAGGTGTGATAAAATCAAGGATAAATGGCAAAAGAAAAACAAGTATGCCAATAAAAATAAGAGGAAATAAAATATTTCTGTAAAATTTTTTAGGTTCTTCAAGATGGTTATATGCTATTTTAAGTGCTTTAATTATACTATCTTTTTTCTTTGCATTTTTTTTATTAGTTTTTTTTCTTTTTTTCTTTTTTTTATCAGCCATATTTATCATTTTATAATGTTATAGGAAGTCCTTTTTTTCCTTCCCGATAATAGCTCCATATAAATTGTACAACCTCAAAATAATCCATTATATCCTCTTCTACCATACGATCTAAAATATGTTTTCTTTCATCATAAACCTGATATATTTCACCTAAATCCTTATATCCTGCTGTTTTTGCAATCCTCTCTTCAAGAATATAGCTATTTCTATTTGCTAAAAATCGATGTTCATCTTTCATTGCATCCCATTCAAATGCCTTTCTTGACATTATCCCATCTACCTCTCTGTTGTAGCCTTCTATCTCATCAATATTTGTTACACGTCTCATAAGTTTCCCATCACGCTCAATTGCTAGTTGAATCACTACAAAATCAAGGTTATCCATGAAAGTTTTTGGAACATTTATCGGATCACTAGTGAAACGCTGAATTACCTTTGTAACGCTTCCTGCGTGGAATGTAGTCATTACAGGATGTCCTGTTTGCATAGCACCAAATACAATATTTCCTTCTGCCCCTCTTACCTCTCCAGGGATTATATATTCAGGTCTTGATCTAAGAGCAGCTCTTAATAAATCAAACATTGTAACTCTACCTTCAACCGGCCCTGAGTCTTTTGTTAAAAGCCGCTGCCAGACTTTATGGGGTACCTGCATTTCAGGAGTCCCCTCTGCAGTATATATTTTTTTCTCAGGTGGAATAAAAGGAATTATTGCGTTCATTGTAGTTGTTTTACCACAAGCAGTCCCTCCACAAATAAAGAAATTCCTACCATACTCACAACATATCCATAGATATGCAGCTATTCCTGAGTTCATCGTACCCCATTTAATTAGCTGGGTGACACTAATCGGAGTTTCTGTAAACCTTCTTATGGTCATACTGGGGCCTTTTATACTGATTGCATCACTGTAAACCAGATTCCCTCGGCTCCCATCAGGTAGAACTCCATCAGCTATAGGGTTTCCTTCACTCACAGGACTACCCATTTTTTCACTTAGTTTTCTAGTAAAAATATTTGCCTCATCTTTACTTATCTTTACATTTGTTTTAATCATGCCAAATACTTTATGGATAAGATGTATCTTTTCCCCAGCAACAACATGTATATCCTCAAGCCAGGGATCACGCATAAAACATTCAAGATGACTTGTTCCTATAAGTTCCTTCATAATATAATATTCAATGGATCTCTTTTGTTTAGATGTAGCTTTAATTTTTGTTATTTTGTTTTTAAAAGGCCCTTTTTTTTTATTTATATCTTCTGCTTTTACAGCTTTTTCATCGATTTCTATTGTTTCATCAATAAGTTCCTGAAGAATTTTTTTTAGTTCTTTATCTGTTTTTACACTTTCTTTTTGAGGTGCTTTTTTAACAATTAATTTTAATAAAAGATTATGTTTTTCTTCTTCTTCTTTATCAAGCTTAGGTTCTATTGAATTATATTCTTTTTCATCCATATCAACTGTTTTATAGATATGGACAAAAACAACTCCTTGCGCAGGGTATATGATATTTGGGTTATCAATTTCTCTTAGTTCATATTCTAGAGGTGAATAAAAATCAGGTTTTCCTATCTTTTTTTCAATTGTTCTTACATATTCTTTTAAATGGGGGTGTCTAGTAAGAATTTCCTTTATTTCTTTTTCATTCATTTTCCCCATTTTTATTCTTACTCTCCAGTATATTTTTAATATTTTTCATATTGAGATTGGAAGACCTTTTATTCCTTCCCTATAATATGTCCAAATAAATTGTACTACTTCATAATAATCAAATATTTTTTCTTCTATCATTCTATCAAGAATATGTTTACGTTTGTCAAATTCATCATATATGTCCATAGGATTTTGAAAACCAGCTATTGGCGCAATTTTTTGTTCTAAAATATAGCTATTTCTGTTGGATTTAAAAAGATGTGAATCACTTGCTGCATCCCATTCAAATGCCTTTCTTGACATTATACCATCTGCGACCTTGTTATATCCTTCTATTTCATCGATTGATATAACCCTTCTGAGCTTTTTCCCTTTTCTTTGAATTGCAAGTTGTATTAATACGATATCTAGGTTATCCATGAATGGCTTTGGAACATTGATCGGATGACCGGTAAAACGCTGTATTACCTTTGTAACACTACCTGCATGAAAAGTAGTAACCACTGGATGCCCTGTTTGCATAGCTTGAAATACAACTCTTCCTTCTTCACCTCGGGTTTCTCCAGGAATTATATAATCAGGTCTGCTTCTTAAAGCTGCTTTTAATAAATCAGATTCATCTACATGACTTTCTTTTGGACCAGTAGATCTTGTTAGCATCTGCTGCCAGACTTGATGTGGAACCTGCACTTCTGGTGTGTTTTCAACAGAATAAATCTTTTTTTCAGGTGGAATAAATACAAACATAGCATTGCCTGTTGTTGTTTTTCCACTTGCAGTTTCACCACATACAAAAATACTGCACCCATATTGTAAGGCGAGCCATAGATATGCGCCAACACTAGTATCAAATGTACCCCAGTTGATAATTTGGGTAATGCTAATTGGTGTTTCACTGAATTTACGAACGGTCATGCTGGGGCCTTTTAAACTAACATCATGGCTATGAATAATATTAACACGACTTCCGTCAGGAAGTGTACCATCAGCGATGGGTTGGCCTTCACTTACTGGGCTCCCTATTTTTTCTGCAAACTCCTGTGAAAAGGTATCTGCCCATGTTTTGTCAATAAATATATTTGTTTTTACCATGTCAAATACTTTGTGAATTAAATGAACGTTTTCTCCTGTTATAATGTGTATATCTTCGATGTATGGATCCCGCATAAAAGGTTCAAGTGGTCCGCCTCCAACGATATCTTTAGTGACATCATACAGGATATCCATTTTTTCTACAGAACTTAAACGAATCTTACCGCTTTTTGATTTTACAATTTTTCCTTCTGCTTTTTTGTCTTCCACTGTAATTTTATTGAAAACATCTTTGATTGCAGCTCTTAGTTCATCTTGTGATTTAATATCTGTTATACGATGAGCTCTTTCATACATCATCTCAAGGCATATCTCTTTTTTTTGTTTTTCAAAATCGTTAAGATCTGGTGCTATAGCATGGTATTCAATATCTTCCATGTCTTTTGTTTTAATTATATGGATAAATACTACACCTTTTGTAACATAAATTAGATTAGGGTATTCTTGTTTTTTAACATCACGTGGAACTTTACTATAAAAATCAGGAGTTCTACCAGTTTTTTTAGAAACTTCATCAATGTATTTTTTAAGATGAGGGTTATTTTGAATTAATTTTTTTACTTCTGATTCTTCTATTTTTGTCATATTTATCCTAATTATGTTTTAGAATGCTACACCACTAGTTTCAATAGTAAGTCCTACCCCGGGTCTTACTGAAAAAGTTGTTAAAGGCTCATATTTATGAAGTGCTCCATTGAATTTTTCAACGTATATGTTATGAACTATGCCAACTCCGGGCATTGATTCTCTTGTTACTTTTAGATGTATGTCGCAGTTCATACGAAATGCTTTATGAATTGATTCAGGCCATTCTTTTTCGTTTCCTGAAAAAATTATAATTTTCCCAGAGCCCTTAAGACGGTTTAAAAAATTAGTTAAATCAACTAAATTTTCTTCGTTTAATGATTTTTCGAGAAGTGTTGATAAAGAATCAATAAAAATAATATCTGGATCAAAAAGTTTTTTACAGGTAGTAAGAGCAGTAAGAAAGGTGTTTTTAGGTTTTGTTTCAGCAAGAGTAACCTCTGTTGAAATAAAAAGGAGTTTTCCTTTCATCAAGTAATTTCTAACATCATATCCTACAGATGCAGTTTGTCTTAAAAAACTTTTAATTGTATATTGCGTAGATACATAAGAACACGTCGATCCATTTTTTAAAAAACTATAGCAAAAACGTTGACAAAAAATACTTTTTCCTGTACCTTCTTTTCCTTCTAAAAAAATTAGGGTACCTTCTGCTATTTCCTGTCCGAATCGTTGTGCAAATCCATCTTTTTCTCCTTTTCTTTCAAGGATTAAAGATTTTGTTTTTACTACCATAGATTTTTATCCCATCCATTTTTTTTATTATATCGTAAATGTAAATTCATCATCAATTGCTTGAGGTCCTACTGTTCTTAATTTATGATCTCCTGCTGCAATATCGTTTTGATTAATATATAATGTTACAGTATCTTCTGTAAGAACTGTATTTGCTGAAAAACTAAAGTTTGAAGTTTTTATTATTTCTCCATCTACAAAGATATTAAATGTTTGATTTGTAGTAGATATTTTTTTTGCCCCTGTATTTTTTAAATAAAACAAATAATCACTTCCTGATGAAGGTATATTATCTGGATCATTTATTATCTTAAATTCAATATCAAGTTGATCTTGTACTCGTTTTCCTCTTTCTGAAAAACTATTTGTTACATCCTGGATTACTGCAACAAATACTCCAGATACAGCACCAGCTATAATAACTGATGCGATAAAGTATATTACATGTGTACCAGTTAAACTAAAGCCCATTTTTTATCCACCATATTTCTATATTTTATAGTAATCAGATACTCCATTTGGTGTAACAATTTTTATTATATCGCCGTTTAGTACTTGTCCAGATATTGAAAAAACTGCTGATCCCTCTGGATGAATATTTGATTTTGTAAAGGTAAATGTTTTTTCTTCGCCATTTAATAAAACATTACAATTACTTGTGTTAACAGTCGTGCTTCCTGTATTGTTTAAAGTAATTTCAGTATTTGGATCGACCCAGGATGTACCAGTTATAGTTATATCTGTTTGGATTTGATCAATAGATCTATCCTTCATTTCATCATATGAATAATGTACATCTGTAATTGTTGGAACCGATGTTGATACAAATATTTCTATAGATATCACTATAGAAACACCAATAATTGCTGTAGCAGCTGACAATGAAAATCCCATAGATACCACCTCCAACTAGTGAGATAAGATTAGTAGAGTATCCCCTCTAAATTCTATATTATTGAAAGATTATATTACAAAAGAGGTAAATAAATATTTTTATTTTATATTATAGTTATCTATTTTTTTTGTCATCCTTGATATCTCACTGTCAATTCTTTCTATAAAATGCTTATCAAAACTGTTTCCTTTTAGTTTTTGAATAAAAATTAATGACTGAATATGATCTTTTGAAGGTAGATCAGATATATTTTTTGTAGTATCTTGTTCTTTGTTCTCTCTTGTAATGCCATTGGAATAATCGAGAAGACTAATCTTTGTATTCTCTGTTATCCATCCAATGTCAACATAATAATCAAGAATATTAGAAAGGTTCTCTCTTCCACATTTATCAATTAAATACTGCAACCATTTCATTAAAACAATTACACTTTCAGGATTGTTTGGTATTTTTGTCAATGGATTTAATTGAAAATCAGTTGTCGTTTTTTCAATTTTATCATCAACTTTTATATCATCGGTAGTTACAACTTTTGTTTTTGAAGTAGTTTCATCCCATTTTGGTTTTTCCTTTTCAATTTTGTTTAGTCTTTCTTCAAGTTTATCTATTGATTCTACAAGTTTTTGCATATTTGCACTAGGTTTTTGTGTTGATAAATCAACTTTATTTGGTTGTTTTAATTCTTTTCTGTCCTTATTATCAAACTTTTTGTAGTTGCTCATAATCTCATTTATTTTATCTACAAGTAAATATAACTGTTTTCTTGTAAGTTGAACATTTTTTTCTTTTAATTTTTCTGAAATCCTTTCTGCGATTCTAGATGGGATAGCATTTTTTTGCACAAGGGCAGATAGTTCACTTTCAAAATCGAAATCTTCAGCTGTTTTTTTATTTTCACTATCTCCCATATTATCACCTAATTTAGATTATTGGTCTTTAAATTTTCTATAAAATTATCTATTGTATTATCAATTTTCGTGTCATAACTTAAAGCAGCTAAGGATTTTTCAAGTATAAGATCGATATCATCACCATTAAATTCCTTGTTCTCAATCTCTCTTGTTTTATCTATAGTATTTATTTTGGGTGTTTCTTCTCTAGGGGTTTCTTTTTTTCCTTGTACATTAGTTTTCTCTGAACTAATGTTTTTAAAATCAGCACCTGCTCGTTCTGTAAATGACTCAATTTCTCCTATTCTATTTTTTAAATCATCGATTTCTTTAGTAAAATTCTCGAGGGCATCTATTCTTTTCTTTGTAACCTTTGATAAACCAACAAAAGGATTCATCTGTTCAGATACAATTTCATAAAGACTTACCAAGTCATCGAGATCCTTTGATACAGATTCAAGTTTTTTATTTACACCGGTTATCTCTTCCTGGTTTTTCTTTATTTGAAAATCAAAATCTTTAATACTCTGAAGAATTGCCCTTTTTTGTTCCAGTTCTCCTCTATCTGATGGCTCTTTTTCTAACTCAGTTTCTTTTTTTTCAGATTTTTCGTTAGATTTATTGTCATCAAATTTTATTACTTTCCTAATATTTTCAGTATCTTCCTTTTTTCCCTCAGGTTCTTTCGGTTCCTTTGTTTCTTTAGTTTCTTCTTTTTCTACTTCAGTTTCATTTGTCTCTTCTTCATCTACATCCTGGGTTATTTTTTTTTCTTCAGAAGAGTTTTTGCTATCACTATCTGGTTGCTCCGCTGATTCATCATTATCTTTTCCCATCTTTAGCTTTATTTACACCCCTCCTCTGCTGAGTACATATTTATTAACTATAAACCTATATTTATAGTTTTATTTTCTAAAATTAGAATGAATTTTATATTATTTATATTCTTGGGCTTTTCGAAAAAAAGTATCTCTTTAAACAAAAAAGTATTAAAATAAATAGAAAATAGGTATATTTGATTATATTTCCGAGGAAAGCTGTTTTATAAAGATATGAGGCCGGTATGGATTTAAAAAATAAAAAAACATCCAATTTTTTACAGAAAGATTTAGTTTTAACTATAAACAGAGACGGATCTATTGTAAAATACAATAATTTATGTGAAAAAACATTTGGATATAATAAAGAAAGTGCTTTGTCTCACTCGTTTTTTGATTTGCTAGTACCTCGTAGACACCTAAAAATATGGGAAAAAACGCTTAATTCAGCTATTAATGAAGGATCTATCAAGGACTTTAAATTACCTATTTCAACTCAAAGTGGTCATGAATTAATGGTTTCTTGGAGTAGTTTTCCGGTAAAAGACGATAATGATAAAGTAGTTGATATAAGTATAGTTGGGAGATTTATTTCTGCATGGGATGATTCAAATGATTCTTTTTTGATTGAATGGCAGGAGATCGATGATAACAGTCAACCAAAGAAAGATTTTGATGATGTTTCCATTGAAAAAATAAAAATAGATAATCAATTTCTAAAAGATGAAAATAGATATTTGAAAAAAATTCTCAAAAGATATATTAATAATTTTTCAAAATCTAACGATAAACATAGAAATTTTTTGGGCAGTAGCATTTATCGGATTAGTGATATTGTTGGCGGGAAAAAAAGAAACGAGGAGCTGAATGCTCTGATGAAAGATTTAGATGAAAGAGAGTCATATCTAGATAACCTTGAAGAAAAATTAATGAGAGAAAAAAGACAAATTAATTTGGAAAAAGTTGAATTTACTGAATGGCGGAAAAGACTTGAAAAATTAGAAAGCGAGATTGAAAGTAAAAGGAAATGGGTTCAAAATAAAGAAGAAGCTATTGAGAAATATTCTCAAGATTATGATAATAATTCTAAAATTAATGAATCAGATGAAACATTTAGTCCAGATACATTCAATAAAATTAATGATTCTGCAGCAGTTATCCAAAGAGGTGTTTTTAAAAAAATAAACTCGTCTTTTGCAGATCTTTTAGGTTATAATTCAAATGAAATTATTGATAAAAGCATTTTTGATTTTATCGAGCCTGAAGGTTTATCAGGAGTTGAAGAATATTATTTTAATAGATTAAAAGGTGAAAATGTATCTGATTTTGATACAATGTTTTTAACTAAAGAGAACTCAAAAATTTCTGTTGAAGTGTCTACTAAGCCTATTGTTTTTCAAGGAGAAAAAGCTGAAATTGTAATTTTAAAAAAAAATGATATTAATAAATCTTAAAAAGTTATGAGAGGGGTTTTTTAACTTAACCCCTTATCGTTTCTTCTATTTTTAGTTTAGTGAAACTATTCTTTTTGAAAATACTGCGGGCGCGGTTACATCAAATTGTGCTTTGATTCCTATCTCTGGTGTTAGTTCTCCTGAAATAGTTTCTCTTGATTCAAGTGCGGCATTACCAATTACTGCGGTTAGATTAACAATTATATATGCTCTATCTCCACTGTTCATTCCATTGGTATTTGTTATTGATCCATCTGGGTCATGTATCGCTATTAGTCCATAATTTGTTTTTGTTAAATTATTTAATATTGTGTAATCACCATTTGATACTATCGGTGTATCAAATACACTTTCATTGTCAGTGTTTACATTTTGAACTAAGGACTCATTTAATGTTAATACAGTTAGTTCTTCGTATAAAATAGATAATGTACATAGACTTAGATCTATATCTTTACTACCTGCTCGTGGTCTAATTGATAGTGCTAAGTATTCTATTTTTGATTTTCCAGCGTTGGCGTATCCAGTTACAGATTCAATACTTATACCTGCTGATACTTCACGTATGGTTTGTGTACCAACTGTTTTGGCTCTTGACTGTAATGTTTCACTTGTACTTATTAAAACACTTGCAGCAACAGCTGCAATAAGGACCATTGCAATGAAAACGATAAGAGTACCAATACCAACCATGGCTTTTTTATCTTCTTTTATTTTTCTTTTTCCATGTTTTTGTTTATTTCTATTACCTGGTTTTATAGCTATTACAGTACTTATTCTAAGACACCCTAAACCTTGTTTAGAATCTACTAAAATAAAACCATCATCATAGTCGACATCTTCAAGGGTGCCAGTTACTACAGAAGCTCTTTTTTCTCCTGGCTCTTTTGTGACAATTTTACAGTATTTGCCTTTCAGCCTTTCCATATATCTTTTTTCCATTCTTTTACACCACCTTTCATTTCATTTCATTTCATGCCAATAGTAGGCATGTCATTTCTTTTCATGTATGCTGTTCTCAAGCCACAATATATAAAGCTATGGCGTTGGAATGGCTGAATGGTGAAAACAGCAAAAAGGAAAAAATCTCAAAATGGCATTTTTACAAAATTGGGGTTAAATATCCTGATTAACTAGTGCTAAAAACTAACAATTTTTCCTGTTATTAAATAAATGGTAACAAATGTATAATAACTTTTATATAATAAGGTAGCCAAATTTTATCATGTAATAGTGATAAAATGGCTAATCTTAGAAACACAGGTATAACTTTACTGATACTACTAATCTGTATAATATTAATAGCTGTGACTGTGGCATCAGTGCTAACAGATTCAACAACAGAAACGACATCTGAAGAAGAACTAGATCAAATGACCCAAGAAGTTATAGATGAAATATCAACATATATACAGATAAAAGATAGAAAAGGTAAATATTATGAGGTAAATCATGAATATAAACTCCAAAAAATAGCCTTATGGATATCACCATTAGTATCCCAAGAAATAGATTTATCAAAACTAACTATACTATTAGATAACGGAGAAAATATAAATATTTTACAAAACAGCTTAAAGATATCAAAAATTAATTCAGAAGCTCTTTTCGAACAAAACATATGGAAAGAAATGAATGGAACAAATTTTGGATTAATAACAATTATAGATAATGATAATTCTATTATAAACTATAATACATTAAACGAAAACACAGATAACGCTTATTTAATATTTAGGCTCCCTAAAAATATTGAAATGGAAAAACATGATAAAATTAAGGTAACTCTATTTCCCAACACAGGTATAAAAAGAGCAATAATTTTAAAAGCACCTTTACCTATAAAACCAGTTGTAACATTTGAATAAAATTTTTATTCTTCAGTATCCTCTTTATCATCTAATTTTTTTGTACGAAGGGTTTCTTCTTCAGTAATCCCCAGGGATTTATCAATTTCATCATAAAGCTTTAATTTTTCCTTCCATGTCTTACTAAGCATCTCCTCAGGCATAGGCGTTGCGTTAAGCTCTTCTCTTCTATTAGTAAGCTCTGTTTCAACAGTTTGAAGAGTAGATTGTTTTTCCTGTATTTCATTAGTAACAGTATCAAGCTCACCTTTTCTTTCAGATAAATCATTATTAATTGATTCAATTTCCATTTGTTTTTCTTTCAAGAGTCTATTTATATGAGCGATTTCTTTTTGTTTATTTTCTCCAAGTTTTGATATATGGCTGTTAATAGAATTTCTTTCTTCATTTACCATTTTAAGTTGGGTATGAACTTCTTTGAATCTATTATCAAGCTTTTCTAGTTCATCCTGTTTTCTTTTTAATTCTGCTCTTAATCCCTCTGAATCAGAGACGTCATCAAGAACCATTATAGATCCTTTCACTTCACCGTTTTCATCAAATAACGGATTTTGCAATAGATCAGTTAAACAAATATCTCCATTTTCATTTTTGATAGATATCGATTTAACTTTTATAGGTTTTTTATTTTTACTAAACTCGGTTATTTTCTCCTTAATTCTTTCTTTTTTTAATAAACTGATTTTATGAATATTTTTTCCCTTTGATGAATCAGGATTTAAACCTAAAATATCTTCAGCTTTTTTATTCCAATCAATAATATTATTGTTTTTATCAAGGATAACAATAGAAGAAGGAATAGAATTTTTCATTTTATTAAAATGAAATAAAAGTTCTTCTTTTTCGTTTCTAAGCTTTTTTGTTTCATCCCTTAATGTTAAAAGTTCATTGTTTTTATTTTCAAAATCAGTTATTTTTGCTTTTAATTCTGTTTTTATTTCCTGTACTTGTTTATCTTTACTATTGAGTTTACTGTTTCTATAGTTTAAATCCTCAACTCTATTTTTCAATTCGGTTTCTAATTTAGATATTTTATTTTGTTTTTCTTCGATTTCAGATTTATGAAGCGCTAGTTCTTTTTCTTTATTATTTAATAAACTAGTTTTTTCTTCAAGCTCATTTTGAAGGTTATCAATGGCAATTGTTTTTGCATTGATTATTTCTCTTTCTTCAATTAGTTTATTATTAGTTTCTTCTAATTTCCATTCTTTATTTGATAATTCATTATCTTTTTCTTCTAGTAAGTTTTGTTTTTCTTCTACTTCAACCTTAAACCAGTTAAGAGCAGATTTACCTGCTTTTAGTTCTTCTTCTAACTCGTTTATTTTATTATTTCTTTCTGTTAGTTCCTCGGTGCGTGTTTTAATTTCATCTTGTAATGTTTCAATATTTAACTTAAATTTTTCATTTTTTTCTTTATTTATTTTCAATTCATTATTCAAGTTTTCAAGTTGTAATGTTTTATCTTTTGTTTCTTTTAATCTTTTATCAAGCTTTATCTGTAACTGAACATTTTCATCTGTTTTTTCTTCTAGTTTATTTCTAAAATTATTTAATTCATTTTCTTTTTCTTCTAAAATATTGCTTAGTTTTGTTATGTTTTCTTTACTATTTTCCAATTCTAAGTTTTTATTTTCCAGACTTTGTTTGATTTCATCTAACTCATTTTCTCTTTTTATTAAAGTGCTTTTTGATTCATTTAATTCTTCTGTTAAATAACCTAAATCCTGGTTTTTAATTTCTAATTCGTTTTCTTTTTGTTCTAATTCTGATCTAACTTTATTTATTTCTTCAATTCTCTCAGATAAATCAGTCTTATTATTTTCAATTTCAATTTTTAAGTTATTTACTTTTTTTGTTCTATTTTCAAGTTCGTTTTCAATTATTTTGATTTCATTGTTTTTTTCTTCTAATTCAGCTTTATTTTCAATAAGTTCTAAATGTGATTTTTCAAGTTTTCTTTCTTTTTCTAAAAGTTTTTCTTTTTTATTTCTAAGTTCTTTGTTTGTTTCTTCTATTTCTCTATCAACTAGGCTAAGTTTTTTATATGCATCTTGGAATTTGTTATTTAATAAATCAAAGTCTTCTTGTTTTCTTTCAAGTTCTGCTTTAAGGCCTGCAACACTGCTTTTATCATCTATAACCATTATAGATCCTTGAATAGTACTATTTTCATCAACAAGCGGCATATTTGAGATATCTGCTAGACGTATGTTTCCTGAGCTGTCTTTTATTGATATAGATTCTGCTGAAACCCTTTTTCTAGTTTTTACTGCCTCTTCTTTTGCATTAAGAATTCTTTGGTCATCTAAGATTTTTACTTCAGAAAAATTTGAGCCGATTACAGTTTTTTCAGAAAAACCAAATATTTCTTCAGCTTTTTTATTTATATCAGTTATATTGTTGTTTTTATCAAGTAAAATAATAGCTGAGTTAATAGAATCAGAAAGATTACTAAATTTATGTGAAAATAGGCTACGGTCAGATTCAAGCCTATTAAGTAATGATTCTTTTTCTGAAATAATATCTTGTTTTTGTTTTATATCATTTTCAAGATTTCCTATATGATTTGTTTTTTCAATTATTTGGCCGTGTTTATTTGTAAGTTGGGATTTTAATCCTTCAATAATCTGATTTCTGTTTTTCAAATCTGATAGTGCTTCTTTTAAATCATTTTGATTATATTCAAGTTCTGTTTGTAATCTTGTAATTTCTGTGTTTTTTTCGGAAATTATTTCTTTTTTTGATTCAAGTTCTAGAGTAAATTTCTTTATTTCGTCTTCTCTACTTTTAATAAGCTCTTCTTTTTCTTCTATTTCAGAAATTCTATTTTCTAAATCTGTTTCAATCTGTATTATTTCACTATTTCTTTTTTCTAGTTCTCTTTGTTTTTCTTGGGTTTGTGTTTGAAGATTTGTTATTTCCTCTTCTTTTTCATTTAATAAATCGTTTCTATATTCTAAATCGTTTTTTCTATCTGTTAGTTCTTCTTGAAGATTTTCAAAATCTTTTTGTTTTACTTCTAATTCATGTGTTTTTTCAATAAATTTCTCATGATTATTATTTAATTCCTGTTTGAATTGTTCAATTATTTTGTTTCTATTGTCTACGTTTTTATTTAAAAAATCGATTTCATTTTTATGTTCTTCTAATTCACTTTGAAGGTTATTTACTATTTCTGACTTGTTTTCAAGTTCCAAACTTTTTGTTTTAAGTTCACTAGTTATATTATTTATTTCGTTTTGCTGTCTATTTATAAGTTTGTTTCTAAATTCTATATTTTTAATTTTTTCTTCTAATTCTTCTTCTAAGCTTGTTACTTCTTGCTCTTTTTTAGTTAGTTTATCAAAAGTTTCCTGAAGTTTGGTTTGGTTTAAATTAAGTTTTCCTTCAATTTCTTCAGTTAAATTTGTCTTTTCCTTTAGTTTTATATGGTTTTGATTTAATTGTTCTTTTATTTCTGAAATAATTGAATTTCTACTTTCAATATCAAGGTTTAAGCTTTCAATTTCTTGAGTTTTTATTTCTATTTCTTTTGCTTTATTAATAATAACTTGGTTGTTATCATTTAATTGGCTTTTTATCTGATCTATTATAATATTTCTCTCATTCAATTCATTATTTAGATTATGAATCTCTATTTCTTTGTCTTTGATAAGATTTGTAAATTCTTCTCTTTCTTTTGTTTTTTCTTGTAATTCTTTTTTAATTTCTGCTATTTCATCATTTTTTACTTCTATTTCCAATTTACTAAGTCTCAAATCTTCATTTCCCATTTCTAAATCTGAATTTAAAGACTCAATTTCACCCTGTTTTTGATCTAGTTGAGTATGCAGATCTGTAATTATTTTATTTGTTTCTTCTAATTTTTTTTGTTTTTGTTCCAAATTAGATATACGTTCTTCTCTTTCATTTAATACTTTGTTTCTATATTCTAAATCGTTTTTTCTATCGGATAATTCTTTTTGAAGATTATCTAATTTATCAGTTCTAGCATCAAGAAGGTTAGTTTTATTTTCAAGAACTTCTTTGTTTATTTTTAGTTCTTCTTCTAGATTGTTAGTAGTTCCTATTTTTTCTGCTAAATCCATCTTACTTTCTGAGAGTTGCTGAGTTAATTCTTGAATAATTTTGTTTCTCTCATTTAATTCGTTTGAAATGTTGTCTATATCTACTTCTTTAAAATTTATTTTTTCTTGAAGGTTTAAAATTTCTTTTTGTTTTTTATTTAGTTCACTATTTCTAAACTGTAAATCTTTTAATCTTCCATCTAGTTCCAATTTTAGTCTTGATATTTCTTCACTATTATTTTTCAAATTTTTATCTTTTTTTAGTAGCTCTTTATTTAACTTTTCTAAATCTTCTTCTTTTTTTCTAAGAGTAGAAAAAGTATGTTCTAGTTTGTCTTTTGTTTCATTGATTTCATTTTCTAAATTATACGCAAAATTTGTTTTTTCAATTAATTGTAGATTGTTGTTTTTAAGTTGATTACTGATATCTTTTATAATTTCTCCTCTGGAATCAATTTCTTCTTTGTTTTTTTCGATTTCATTTTTAAACCTGTCTATATCCAGGTCTTTGTCTACTAAATTTTTACTTAAATCATCTAGTTTTATTTTAATATCATCTAATTCTTTTTCTTTTTCGTTTAGTGTTTTGTTTCTGTATTCTAGGTCTTTTTTTCTGTCGTTTAGTTCTTTGGTTGTGTTTTCTAGTTGGTTTTGTGTTTTTTCTAGGTTTTGTTGTTTTTGTGTTATTTGTTCTTTGAGTTTTTTTGTTTCATCTTCTTTTTTGTTTAGTATAGCATTTGTTTGTTCTAATTCTTCTTGTATTTCTCCTTTGTGTGTTTTCAAAATTTCTAGTTCAGAATTTATGTTTAGTAGGTCTTTGTCTTTTTCTGAGATTTCGTCTCTAAGATTGAATATCTCTTTTTCTTTTTCTTCAAGTAGTGTGTTTTTTTCTTCTAAATTTGTTTTATATTCTAAAAGTTCTTTATTTAAATGTTCTATTTCTTCAATCCTAGAATTAATTTTATTTTTAGAATTTTTAAGTTCATTTTCTTTATCAAAAAGACTGTTTTCAAGCTTGAATATTTCTTCATTTTTCTTTTCAATTGCTTTTTCTTTTTTTGATATTTCTTTTTTAAATTTTCTAAGTCTTTTTCCTTTTAAACTATCCTTTTGTTCTTTTAATTTTTGTTTTAAATTTTCTATTTCCTGAGATTTGTTTTCTAAACTTTCTTTATTTTCTTCTAAGGTTTTCTTTATTTTTTCTCTTTCAGCCTTAATGTTTTCAAGCTCTAATTTATTTGACTCGTTTTCTTTTATTTTTGTTTCAAAATCAAAAGTTAAAGATTCTATATCATTTTCTTTTTGTTTTATTTGGTTTTTTAGATCTTCTATTGTATTTTGTTTTTCTTCAAAATTCCTTTGTGTTTCAATTAGATTTATAGATAACTTTTCTTTTTCTTCATTACTTTTTTCTAATGCTAAAATATGTTCTCTTAGTTTATTATTGCTTTCAGAAAGTTCATCTTTTAGCTGTTCATTTTTTTGGTTTTTGTTTTTTAGAGTTTCTTTTAAATCATTAATCTTTTTTTCTTTGATTAAAAGTTCTTCTTCTTTTTTATCTATTTCTTTTTTAATAGTTCCAACATCTTTATCTATATTGTTTATTTGCTTTTCAAAAAGAGTTAATTCTTTGTTTTTCTTTTGTATTTCATCTTGTTTTTCTTTTAAATCAGAAGATAATTGATCAACTTTTTTTTGTTTTTCTTCTAATTTTTGTTCTATTGTTTCCAGGTTTTTTTCTTTAGCTTTTAGATTGTTTGTTTTTTCGTTTAAGATTTTATTTTTTTCTGTCAATTCTTGTTTTATTTTATTTATCTCTTGATCTTTATTTTCAAATAATTTTTTATTTTCTTTTATTTCTCTTTCGAGTTTTTCTATTTTGTTGTTTCTTTCAGTTAATTTTTTTTCTTTTTCATTTTTGACTTTTGTTTTCTCTTCAAAGTCTTTTTTAAGATTAGTCAGCTCCTCTGTTTTTTTTGTTATCTCTGTTTTTAAATCTTTTATTTGGCTATTTTTTTCTATTATCTCTTTTTCTCTTGACGTTATTTCATTATTTAAATTTAGAAATGAAGTGTTTACATCTTTAAAATCTGTTTGTACATTATGTAACTGATTTTTTAGATTTTTAATTATATTATTTCTTTCTTTTACCTCATTTTCTAGACTTTCTATATCCTTAGTTTTATGGTTCAGTTCTTCTGTTAATTTTTTAAGATTCCGCTCTTTTTCTTCTATATTTTTATTTTTACTTTGTAGTTCTTCTTTTGTACTTTTTAAGCCTTCAATTTCCTTTTTTAAACTTTTATTTTCTCTTTCAAAAATATTTGTTTTTTCTTCAATCTCTTTTCTTAATTTATTAATTTCCTTTTCTCTTAATGAAAGCTTATTTTCCTTTTCTTTTAAGGAATCCTCATTTTCACTTATTTTTCTTTGTAGGTTTTTATAATCAAATCTTTTATCTTCTAATTTTTTCCTATTCTCTCTTAATCTTTCAGTTAAATCATCTATTTCTCTTTCCCTAAGAGATAGTTTATCTTGAATTCTTTCAATTTGATCTCTTAGTTCGTTAGTCTCAGTTTGTCTTTTTTCTACCTCTCCTCTGTTTTTTCTCCAGGTGTCTTTAAAATTATTAAGATCTTTACTTGTTTTTTGAAGATAATTCTCTTTTTCTCTAAGCTTTTCTTTTAATTGATGTATCTCCCTATTTCTTTCTTTAATTTCTTTTGTAGTATTTTCAAGTGCTACATTTTCTTTTATTTTCTTTTTATCTTTTTTTCTTTTATTTTTGTTAGAATCATTTTTTTCTGTTTTTCTTATAAAACCTATTTCTCCAACATTTTTACCCTTCTTAAATAGCGGTTTTGTATCAATTTTAGCAGTATAAATATCTCCTTTTTTATCTATTAAATCAAGTGTGTAGATTGGATCTTGTTTACCTATTAACCTTGAAACATGGCGGTAACGTGCTTTTTTCTTTGATTCATCAGTTAAAAAATTTAGTTTAGATAACTCTCTTCCTTCTACATCTTTTGAATTTATTCCAATTGTTTTGGAAAAGGATTTATTTATCTCTTCAATTTTTCCTTTCCTATTTACAATAAAAACAGGTTCATTACTTTTTAACAAAGTAGAAATAGTATGTTTATCTGTAATATCAAGTGCTTTTTCTTTAATTTTTTTAGAGCCATCTAACATTTTTCCTGCCTCACCCCAACCACAAATTTAATTGTTGATTTGTAGGCATTTTTTTATAAATATTTTTTCTCCCTAACACTTCTAATATATTATTAGAATATTAATCTTTATTAATTATTGAGATGGAAAATTATTTACCAATCAAACCATCAACAGCAACTTTTAATTCTTTATACTCCTCTTCTAAATCATTATATTTTTCTTTTAAATTGAGATATTTTTCTTTATAAATATCATTTTCAAAATTCTTGTTGCTTAAGCTTTCTACTGAGCTTTTTTTATCAAGAATATTTTCATATAAATTATTTTCAATTTTATGTGTCTTTTTTTCTAGCTTTAAATCGCTATTTTTACCTAATAGTCCAAAAGAGGTTTTATCAAGTCTTTTTATAAGATCTTTACATTTTTTTATATTTAAATCAAGAATGTTTACCTTTCTTCTATGATTCATCACATCTTCAGAAAATTGTTTTCTATCGATATCTTTGATTAATCTTTTCTCTGTAAGATCCATTAAATCATTCTTTAAAGAAACCCTTTCTTTTTCTAACACATTTAATCTACTTGTAAGTAGTTCTCTTAAGGATTTTGCATCATCTATATAATTCACCATATCATCGTCATGCTTTATAAAAATCTCATATAATTCTTCGTTTGTTACTGCATCATCAGATAAAAGAGCTGTTAATTCAGGTGATATTTTATCTTTAAATTCAAGTTTTTCAATTGTTTTTAAAGCGTTTGTATACCAACCAGGAATAAAGATGAGGCCAGTATTTGTATATTCAAAATTATCAAGTGGAAAACTTAAAACAGAATCTGATTTGATATCTTTTATTTTGTATCCTATAATGTTTTTATCTTCGTCAATTATCGTATTAAAAACAGTTCCTAGTTTTTCACCGGTATCCTCAAGAAAAACTGGTTTACCCTTTATATCTTTAGATAATATTGGTTTTTTCTTTTTTTCTGAAAAAGACTTTTTTTCTTTTATTTCTTTTTCTTCAAAAACTTTATCTATATCAGAAATTGTTCCTTCAGAGGGTTTTTGTTTTTTGTCTCTAAGACCTATTTTTTTCTTTTTCTTAATTTTTATATCTGAAGAATTTTTTTGTTTTTTATTAATCTTTTTGGAGGAATAATCTTTATTTTTCTTTTTTTTCTCCTTATTTTTATTTCTCTTAAAAAATGGCATCTTCTCCATCGCCCTCCAATATTAATTAGAGATCACATCTACCCTCCAATGAAAGTAATGGGTCTTTCTGTTCTTTAACATTTCGGATAACATGGGTTATATACCATACAACCGCTGATATAGGAATTAAAAGCAAAGTAAAAATTAGTACATATACACCTATTATTCCAACAGATAAGGAAAGCATCTCTAAAGTTGTTATTTCTTTTTCTAAAATAATAATATTTGATTGAATCAACATATGGATTGTTGTAATTGTCATTATTATAAAAACAGTTAAAACAATTTTTTTACGTACTTTGCAGCTTACAAAATATGATAAAATGCCGCCGATTAATACTGATATAAACATAGCTGTAATAGGATTTTTTATATAAAATAAAACAGGTAAAATTACAATTGATGCTGCAAAAGATTTAAAATATTTTGATAAAAATTTTTTATCTTCTTCTAAACTTTCATAGTTTATATTTAGAATCCATCCCATACTTTTATTTAATGCTTTTTTTGCATTTCTTCCTGTCTTTCTTATTTTTTTAGTTACCCTTTTTTTGATAATAAATCTAGATGGATGTATCCAGGATCTATCTATTAGGAGTTCATTTGATTTTTCAGAAATAAAAGTAATCGCGATCAATAATAGAAGAGTAAGCCCTGTAAGAATTAATGCAGTACTACAATCAAGAATTATAACTGATGCTTCAGCATTAAAATCAAGTACTCCTTTAATAAATTCATCTGGAAACATTGTCCAAAAAGGCGATGAAAAAACCATTATATTTCCCATGTAACTTCCGTTTTTACTGTTGTTTTTAGCTATCGCTTTTAATTCTAAAAATTTACTTTCTCCTTTTTCTATTTCAAAGTTTTTTCTTGTAACAAAATTATTCAGTTCACCTGTTCCATATACAACCCCCTTCATATTCATTGTTCCAGGGTTATATACTGGCAGAAATCTTTGACCTGAACTACTTCCGGGTTTTATGTTTCCAAATTTAATACCTGCATCTTCTGTTTGAGAGTTTATTCCAACTGCTGATGTTACTTGATCATTTGCAAAAACATGTATAATACTAAAAAAGACAATATAAGCAATTAGAAATGTTATTGCTGTTTTCTTTAAATTTAAGGGTTTTTTCCCAAATATATAATATCTTATTTTTTCTTTAATTGTTTTTGCTCGTTCTGGTAGGATAAAAATCAATACCACTAATACAACAAGAGATATTGTAAGAGGTGCAAATATTCCAATAAAACTTATTGTTTCTTTTTCTACTGTTGGTTGAGAGAGCTGTTCTAATCCATTATTTATCCATATGCCAACTGCTCCTACAAATGGTATTTTTAGAGGCACATTTCCAAGGGATATTATTTTCCCCATCAAGTGGTTTTCACGTATATATGGCTCAGGAATATGTGGCCCTGCTTGATCTGTCCAGGTGTTTTTATCTCCTTTTGTTTCAAGAAGTATTTGATTCTTTGAATTTGTTTTAATATCTGATACCCTATGTACAACAATTTTTTCATCAGGCCAACTAATATAACTTTTAAAAACAATTATGTCTCCAACTTTTACATCTTCTATCCTACTGGGAGTCCATGATACTACATCTCCCTCCATTAAAACAGGGGTCATTGAGTCAGATGTTACTAAGTTTACAGGGAAAGGTGTTCCAGTCCATACCGAGAGAAATCTGGCAAGTATTAATAATAAAGCTGCTAAGAATATTAAATTTCCAACAATAGTTCTAACGCTTAGTTTTATTGGTCATCCCATCCAATTCTAAAAACAGTATATATTTTTGGTTATATTATACTTATGATTCTAGAATTTCTTTATTCTATAATTTTTATTTTTGAAACCCAAATTTTTTTGTATCCATCGCCATTTTTGTCTGTATAACCTGTTAAAAAATAATTATTTTTTTCTCCTTTATCTATCCATATACTAGCATCATCGTATTTTCCACCATATGTTTTTATCCAAACTCTATTAACTGATTTGTCAATTTTTTCAACTATAATGTCTCCTTCGCCTGTTCCATATGCTCCGATATACCCTGTTATAATATAACCATCGCTAGTTTTTTCCACAGAACTAATCCCTGTTTCTTTCCTTTCTTCCATTATTCTTTCTGATAAAATATTTCCATTTTTGTCAGTTATTACGATGTAACCATTTGAGTAATATTCGTCGTATTTAGTTTTATTTTGTGTATTTCCCACCATGATATAAATATCATTTGATTGTATTATCTGATTGAATAAATCTTTATTGTTGTAACCATCAAATGTTTTATTCCAAATTTTTCCCCCTTCTTTATCTACTTTTAAAAGCAATGCATCAGAAGAAGTTCTACCAGCAACTACATAACCATCATCTGTTTCAATAAGTGATCGTCCTTCTTCAAATCCAGCCCCTCCATGGGTTATACTCCAGATTATTTCTCCGCTGTCATCAATCTTAAATATCCATAGATCTTCATCTTTGTTTATATATGAGTATTTAAAACCAGTTAATACGTAATTTTTGTCTTTTGTTTCTATTATTGAGTTTACTCCATCGGGGTACATATTATCATAGGTTTTGTTCCATATTTTATTTCCATTGAAATCCGTCTTAATTAACCATGCATTATTGTAATCAGATTCAGTAATAACTTCTGAGTTGCTGTTACCAGCAATTATATATCCATTATCTGCTTCTATTATTGCCTTACCATATTCATGACCTTCTCCACCGAATTTTTCATACCATTGTTTATCTCCATTTTCATTAATTTTTATTAGTGATATATCTTGATTTTCTGTTTCATATGAATTATTATATGTTTTCACTCCTAAAATAATACATCCGCCATCATCAGTAGATTTTACATACCATCCTTCTTCACTTTCTGTCTCACCAAATGAGTTTGACCATATAACTTTACAAGTTTGTGTTTTTTGGTTTAAGTTTAATATAAAAAAAACAGTCAGTATTGCCAAGATTAATATTATTGCTATAAATATTATCTTTTTCTTATTCAATCCTTTCCACCTTATTTTTTTATGTTAATGTTAATGTGTTATTTAAGTTAAATCATAATATTTAGATAATCGTCTTCACAAGGATATAAAAAGGTTTTTATATAAGCAAATATATATTAATATACAAACTATACTATATATGGAGATTTAAAAACATGAATAAAAATATAAAATATATAATTTCTACATTGTTGGTTTTGTCTTTGCTAGCAAACCCAATTGTAATACTTAATAAAAACAACACTGCTAAAGCATATTATCAAGAAGAATTATCTCAAGAAGATTTATTACAAGAATCATCTGAATATCCTGAATATGAAATATATGAAGAACCTGTTTATGCTTTAAATGTAGAGGCAGGTGGTCCTTATCAGGGGGTACCAGGTGGTGTCATAAATTTTTATGGAACTTTTGAAACACTATTTACTGGTATAAACGTAACAGGCTATGTTTGGAATTTTGGAGATGGCGAATCTTATCATCATGATTTTGATGAAAGTCCTGTATCAAATTACTGTAATGCAAGTCATTTATATCCTAATTACGGGCATTATACGGCAAGTTTGAATATAATTTATAATCTTGACTCAACATACTATGAAGGAGTTAAGGATTATAAATCAAAATACCCATATAAAAAACCTTTATTAGTTGACAGAGATACCGCAACAGTTGATATAGTATATCCTGATCCTTGGGATGATGAACATCACCCTAATAACTATTTTAAAAAACAAGTATGGGATGAAACTTATGGTTGGACGGAAACAACGAATCTTAGTGTTGGAGATAACATCATGTTTAAAATTTCTTATACTCCTACTTCAAGAACAGATAATGTAGAAATAAAAGATTACCTTCCTCCTACAGTAAAATTTGTCAGCTCATCGATTCCTCCAGATTCTGAACAAACTAAAATTTATTCCTATCAAAATGGTAATAAATATTTACCAACCAAAATTTTTACTTGGGATATTGGTGATCTTAATTCTGGAGTAACAACTGAAATCTTTATAAATGGGGTAGTTGAATATCTGCCAAAATCCTACTTTGGTCTGCCTGATGATGACATTGATATATACTATAAGACAGAAAATTATGTTACATTAAGAGGAACTAGATATTCGCAGGGTTGTGGCAATGCATATACCGTTCGATTTACAGATACTGCTGATTTTACAATTATACAAGAAAACCCAAATCTAAAAATTGAGAAAAAAGTAAAATGGAATTGTTGTGGAGAATATAACACAAATGTTGTAAAAGCAAATAAAGGAGATTGGGTTACTTTCTGGTTAAAGGTGAAAAATGAAGGAGATGTTGATTTTCAAGATGTTAATGTTTCTGATAGTTTACCGTTAGGTCTTTCTTATAATGATAATGCTACTGTTAATGGCATATTGCAAGAGCCTGTTTTTATCGATGACAACAATTTCTACTGGAAAGTAGGTAAACTTGAAGTTGGAGATACAGTAGATATTACTTTTCAGGCTAATGTTGATGAATGTGGGTTGTTTAAAAATATTGCAATGGTAAAAGGTTACCATAACAATGAGGAGTTTACCGATGACGATGATGCATCTGTTAAAGTAGATTGTATACCTAACGTTCTTATCGAAAAAACAGTGAGAAAAACTCCATGTGATCCTTGGATTGAGCATGTAGGCCTAGAATTAAACGATGAAATATTCTTTAAATTGGATGTAATTAATACAGGTGAAACTATTTTAGAGTTGATTGTATCTGATGTTCTTCCTGATAATCTTATTTATATCAATAATAGTGCTAATTATACTCCAACAATCAACGGACAAACTCTCAATTGGTTATTTTTAGATGTAAATCCAAATGAACATATCGAAATAATTTATAGGGCAAAGGTAATTGATTGTGGTTATGGTATAAACTGGGCTTATACATCGGATAGAGGACAAAATGTTTTTGATGAAGATAATGCAACTGTTAATATTCTATGTGCTCCAAATATATCTGTTGATAAAAAAGTAAAACTTACATGCTGTAATGATTGCGAGTATAATGATTCTATTTATGTCCATCTTGATGATTTGGTTAATTTTAAAATTGAGGTTGAAAATACTGGTTTAATCCCTATCGATATTATTATTACTGATACATTACCGATTGGTTTTATATATAGTGATAATGCGAAAGTAGACGGTGAAAGTCATGAGTATGATGATATAATTACTCCTTTAAATGGTAATGTTATATATATTTGGAATCTTGGTGTTTTAGAACCTGGTGAAACAGTTAATCTTACTTTTGATGCTTTAGTTGATGAATGCGGTAACATTCTAAATGAGGTTTGTGCTACCGGTGTTAATAATACCTATGAAGTTTCAGACTATGACTCTGCAGAAGTCTTTGTATTATGCCCTGAAATAAATATATCAAAAAGTGCTGACAAATCGAAAATACATTCTGGTGATCTTGTAACATATGAATATATTGTGACAAATACTGGTAATTGTCCACTTTCCAATATTGTTGTTACTGATGATCAGGGTTTAGTTCCAGTTTATGTTTCTGGTGATTTAAATGATGATGATTGGCTTGATTGTGATGAAACATGGATTTATCGAGTAAGTGGATATCCTACTGAGGATGTTACAAATATTGGTACGGTCACTGGTGAAGATGAACTTGGGAAGGTTGTTTCTGATGATGATGATGCTTCAGTTGATGTTATAAATCCTGATATAACGGTTGTTAAAACAGTTTCACCTGCTTGTGTTTTACCTGGCGGACAAGCAACTTGGAATATTACTGTTGAGAATACTGGTGATGTAACTCTCTATGATGTTTTTGTTATAGATGATAATATAGGTATAATAGATAGCATGATAACACTTGATCCTTTGGAAAAGAGATATTATGAATATACTACCAATCCAAGTGTAGAAACTACTAACAATGTTTTAGTTAATGGCACAGATATATTAGGTTATGAAGTAACAGATTCTAGTAGTGCTACAGTAGAAATTTGTGAAACAAACATTGATTTTGATGTAGAAAAAATTGTCAAATGGAACTGTCTTGGAATAACATATGGAAACTATATTTATTCTCATGTTTCAGATTGGGTTACTTTCAAAATTACTATAGAAAATACTGGAGATTTATCTCTTGACTTTGATGTTTGTGATATTTTACCTGAAAATTTAACTATGTTTGGTCAACCACAGGTAAATGGTGTACCTGTTGATCCTGTTGATATGTGCTGGGAAATAAATAATGTTCAATCAGGTGGGAAAATTACAATTTTATTCAAAGCAATAGTAGAAGAGTGCGGTGAGCATTTCAATAGGATAGTTGTCACAGGTTATCATGAAGGTTTTGATCCAATAATAAAAGAAGAAAATGCTACTGTTTTTGCTATATGCCCTGATATCAATATCAATAAAACCGCTGATTCAAACTTAGTATCACCTGGTCAAGAAGTAACGTATACCTATAAGGTAACTAACACAGGAAATCATCATCTTAAAAATGTAATAGTTTCTGATGATAAGATATCTAGTATTTCGTTTGTCTCTGGTGATGATAATTCTGATGGCTGGCTTGATATTGACGAAACATGGATATATCAAGCGAAAGCAGATATTTATGAAGAAACAACAAATACTGGTACTGTTACAGCATCAGATGAATTAAATAGAGAAGTTTCTGATTCAGATGATGAAACTGTTTTAGTTGAAGAGTGTCCTCCAACTGAATTAGATTTAGATATAAATAAGACAGTTGTTAGAAAATGTTGCAATGATTGTGAATACAGTGATTTTACCTATGCTTATATCGATGATATGCTTGCTTTTAAAATAGAAATTACTAACACTGGCGATGAGGCACTTAACATCGTTTTGGAAGATGAGCTACCAAATGGTCTAGTTTATTCTGATAATGCAAGAGTTGATGGTGTAAGTGATGAGTTTGATGATAGTACCACTTTTAATGATCATATTTTGTATACTTGGAATCTGGGAATATTACAACCTGAAGAGACTGTTAATCTAACTTTTGATGTTTTAGTTGTTGAATGTGGTAATCTGGTAAATAATGTTACTGTTACCGGCACTTTTGAAGATTTAGATCCAATAATTGTAGAGGATAATGCAACTGTATTTTCTCTTTGCCCAGAAATAGATATTGTTAAAACTGCTTTTCCTACTATCATTGAGTCTGGTGAAGAAGTAACCTATACTTATGATGTGTCAAATATTGGCAACTGTGATTTATATAATGTTGTTTTGACAGATGATCAAGGTTTAACACCTATACTTGTTAGTGGAGATGATGGCGATAACATCCTTGAAATTGGTGAAACTTGGATGTTTCAGGCTACAGCATACCCATCTGAAGATGTTACAAATATTGGCACTGTCATAGCAGAAGATATTCTTAAAAAATCAGTTTCTTCTGATGATAGCGCTACTGTTGATGTGGATGAAGAAGGTTGTATTCCTGAAATTTCTGTTGATAAACAAATATTTGATGGTGAAAATTGGGTTGATGATTTAGTCACTGAAGAAGATTATCCACTTGATGTAATGTTTAAAATAATTGTTGAAAATAAAGGAACCTGTGATTTAGATGATATAGTTATTATAGATACTATGAATTGCGGTATTGAAGATCCAAGAGATTTTACAGGTGGAATTTCACATGTAATCAATGGTCATGTAATTACATGGGATGTTCCTGGAGATATCTCTCATAATTCTGCTCCAATTATTTTAACTTTTAATGCAACAGTTTATAAAGACACTATTAATGTTGTCAGTTGTAAGGCAAATTCAACTGATGATAATACTCAAGTTTCATCTGATGACCAAGTAGAAATATCTTTTGAGGAACAAACTGTAAATCATCCACCTCGTAAACCAGTAAATCCAAAACCAGAAAATTCTAAAGAAAATGTATCAATTAATCCAAAACTTAGTGTATTTGTCGAAGATACAGATGACGATATTTTAACAGTTAAATTTTACAATGCTAGTAATGATGTTTTAATAGATTCTGTTGAAAATGCTGCAAGTGGAACACGAGTAGAAATTACTTGGGGAGATTTGGATTTTAACAAGTCTTACTCATGGTATGTTGAAGTAGAAGACTCTGAATATAAAAATACTAGTGATGTTTTTAACTTTAAAACAAAAGGGGATACCGGTTCAACTCCTTATATAGAAATTATAACTCCGATGAGTGGTTCATTATATTTTAAAGATAGACATATTCCTTTACCATTCATAGAAACAGCAGTAATATTAGGTGGAATAAATATATCAGCAGATATAAGCGATGAAGATGATGATATTTCAAAAGTAGAGTTTTTAATAGATGGTAAAGTTGTAAATTCAACTTCTGATAAAAACTTTTATCACTATAATCAGTTTACAATCGGTTGGATTACAATCAAAATAAAAGCCTATGATGAAATGGATAACGTTGCAGAAGAGTCAGTAGAAGTGTTTATTATAAACTTTGGTTTATAATATTTTAAAATTATTTTCCCTCTTTTATTTTTGTTACAGGTGTATAACAAACTATTTGTAAAACTTTTAATATATTTAATATATATTTTCTTAGAAATTGATAAGATAACACTTAAAAGTATCTTTAGCAAAATAATAAAAATATTTATATATAATAAAACATATATAATAATTAAGGTTATTTTATATGGTATACCAATATTAAAAAGAAAAATTATATAAAAATCTAATATATATTGTTTAGATAAATATGCGTCTTTATGAGGTGATATAATCAAAAAAGAAATATTAACAGTGTTAATAGTCTCATTCTTTTTTTTACTCACTATAAATACTACCGCATTTGATATTAAAGTGAAAAAAGACCAATATTTTTGTGATGAAAATATCTCAATTCTTGGCGATACAGATTTAAAAAAAATACAAAAGGAAATTATAGAAAATGATTACTCATATACAGTTGATATAAATCCTGCAACTGAATACTCAATAGATCAATTATGTGGGTTTAAAATACCAGAAAACCTAGATGAAAATATCTATTTTGAAAAAAATTCAAGTAAAGATAATTTTAATACTTTAGAAAATGTTCCTGAATCTTATAATTGGCAAGATATTACTTTGCCTAAGGTTAAGACCCAAGGAGAATGTGGTAGTTGCTGGGCATTTTCTACTGTTGGGGCTCTTGAATGTGCAATTAAAAGAGTACACGGAGAACATGTAGATTTATCAGAGCAATACCTTGTAAGTTGTAATTTAGATAATTGGGGATGTGGAGGAGGTTTTTTTGCTCATGATTATCATTATAACAAAAAAGGTGCATGTGACAATGAACCAGGTGCAGTATTAGAAAAAGATTTTGAGTATACTGCTACTAATGGTGAATGTAAAAAATGTAATCATCCTTATAAGATAAATGGCTGGAGTTATGTTGAAGGCCCACAAACAGTTCCCAGTGTAAAACAAATTAAAAATGCCATTTACAAATTTGGTCCTGTGTCTGCAGCAGTAGCTGTAGATTCTAAATTTCAGGCTTACTCTGGTGGAATATTTGATAGTGACACTTCCACAAATGTTAATCATGCAATAGTCTTAGTTGGATGGAAAGATGATGAAAGTGTTAAAAATGGTGGCTACTGGATTCTTCGTAATAGTTGGGGTCCAGGTTGGGGTGAAGGCGGTTACATGAGAATAGCATATAACACAAACAAGGTAGGCTGTGGTGCTTGTTATATTGATTATGATTCTAATTCTCCTTCTCCACCTTCAGACAACGATGGATATACAATAGTTGTGAATATAATAGAAATAACAAATGATCCTTCTAAGGGTTATGGAATGATTGATGATCCTGATGATCCAGATGGGGGAAAACCTGAATGGTACTATCGTATAGGTTTTGAATCTAAAACATCTAACAATTTAATGCAAAATAAAAATACAGCTGGTGGCCTTCTTGATTGGAATTCAGAGCACACCTGGAAAGTTGATAAAAGACATACCTTTAAATCCCAAGATCCCAACGTAAAAATTACGTTTGAACTCCGAGATAGAGATGGCTCAGGTTATGATGTTGCTGATGTTAGTGCTGTTTCCACTGATTCTTTCTTTAGAGGCTATTTTGGATGTACTAAAGAATGTTTTGATATGGAGAAAACTAATCCACTAACCAAGCAAGAGGATTCATTGGCCGGAGGGGATATCTATTTTACTGAAGGGGATGGAAAATATAATGCTAAGGTTATTTTTTCTATAGATGTAATAAATAATCAAGATGAAGATATCAAAATTATATCAAAAAATAATCCTCTTTTAGCAAAAATACTTAATCTAGAAATTTTCTCAATTTTAGCAAAATCCTTTTTTTATTAAATTTTTACAGATTTAATACTAAAAAATATTTATATAATAAACCTTATATACTATTAAGTACAAATATTAATATTAGTAATTCTATAAAAATAACGAATTTACTAATTTAAGATATAAAAATCCAAAATATCTTCGGCTGGGATAATTAATGTTAAATAAAAATAATAAAAAATTAAGTCTTACTTCATATTTTTATAAAAAAACTAAGATTTTTATTTGTATTTTGGTTTCTCTTTCAATTTTGTTTGGTATTTTTCCAAGTGTTGTGAGTTCAATACAAGTTGAAAATTCTTTTTTAAATAAAAACAACGGTATAACTGAAAGTTCTAAAAAAATTAAAGATTCAAAAATTAGTGAAAAAATAGAAAACGGTAAAACACGATTAAAAGAAAACTTTGTGTGCCTTAAAGACAATCCTGTTTTACGTTTTTTAAGAACTTATCTCAGTTTAGGTTCAACCTCTTCATCATTGTATTTTTATACAAATTACAATGGTAATGAGAAGAGAACAGAAATTAATATGTTTCAGTCTCTTAGAGTTGATGTTAATGATGATGGAGTAAAAGATATCAATGCACAACTGCTTATTTTTCCCTCTTTTGATTCTTCATTTAGTCTATCAATAAATTCTCGTTTGAAGATAAATATTTTAAATCTTCCTAATTCATTTCCTGATAAAAAAGCATTTTTTGAAGGTTACATCGAGCTTGAGTTCCCAGGTTTTTTAAATGATGAATGGAGAGAAGATCGAGTACGTTTTGGATACAAATCATCAGAAGACGAAGTTGTACCTGATGATTGCACTGTTACCTACAAGTTTTTACCACATCTTTTAGATTCAAATAAAAAACCTGAGCACAAGGTTGAACTTAATCAAGGTTCAATTGCAGGATCTAGTAGCTTGTTTATGGTTTTTAAGTATGAACATGTGGTTGATACTTTAGTTGAGGATTCTAATTCATGGGAGATTAAATATAATCCTTCTGTTAAAAAAACTGAAATTTCCCTTCTTAGAAATAATAAAAATGTAGGATTCAATTTTAATATAGACCTATTTGGAGATAAATCACTAGTTGATATTTATTATATAAAAGAAAAAATGGGAGAATCCTCTGAAGTAGGATTAATAATTGATAAACTATCGTCTTTTTCTTATACTCTTAAACTCACTCCTCTTTCAAAAGGTGGAGGAAAAATAGAGTATGAAAGAGTTAGTTCTGATCCTGTAGATATTACTTTATACAAACGTGATATACAGGGTTTTTATAGTTTTGTTAAAGATCTTCCCAAGCATATTGTTTTATCATGGCTGCCGGAGAGAGTTGGAGGAATAGAACTTAACTGTTTTGGCGATGAAGTGAGTGCTGTAGGTGTTAGAGATAGTCTATTGGACTCTGATGCAACATTCAAAGCTTTTGTTGCAAATATTCCAAGTGTAGCAAAGATAAATTGGAGTATTAGACCTATTAGTGATAGAAATATTAGCGTTTCTCTTTATACTAATATTTCCACTTGTATCGGTTATATTTACTCTAAAGATTTAATGGCAACTGGGGTTACTCTTGAAGCTGAGATTAGAAGTAATAGTAATATTGATTTTTCATTTTATTGGGATTTTTCTAAACATATTTTAAGACTTACCAGATCCACTAACAATATTCAAATATATGTCAATGCTTTTAATTCAAATGGAAATACCTTTGATTTTTCTGGAACTATTGAAACAATTGTTGATGATTTTTTTGAAATAGATTTTGGTCCTCTTTTCAATCAGAAAACAGAGATATGTCTAAGAGGCGGTTCTCTTGATATAAGGTATGTTTCAGCAGAGCTTTATCTTGTTGAATACGGTACTTTTTATATTGAGATTGATAGGTTAATAAAAGACAGACATGGTTCGATATTGACAACATTTAACTTATTTAAAGATGGGGGTATCTATAGATTTAATTGTACTGTAGAGATTTATAGAGGAATCCAGATATATGGTTTTGTAATCGGTTGGGATGATTTTTCTTATCCTGTTGGTGATATAATTGAAACAAAGGATTATGCAATTCATAGATTTGGATTAACCCTTGAGGATGCAAATGTTGAATGGGATATAGCTCCAGATTTCTCTTGGGGTAATATCTATATATCTGGAGGAATAAGCCTTGCTTTTGATTCTGAATATACACGTGCAGGAAAATTACATGCTTTTGTAAAAGGAAATGTATATTTCGAATCAGATGGTGACGGTCTTATAATCTCTTGGAGAAAAGTTGGGAATGATACCCAGGTTTTTATCGATGGAACTGCAGTTCTTGGTTTATCTGGTTTTGAATTATGGGTAAATGAATCAATCCATGTTGAAATCCCTGAGATATATGGTAAATTCAAAATTAATACTTCCAGTAAAGATTGGAGTGTATATCTTTACGTTGAAGATGGATCCGCATTATTTGATCTTGATTTAGGCCGTTTGTCACTTATCAATATAAAAAATATTACTATTCAGGTATCTATAGATGTTTATCTAAATGGTGGGCTTTCAGGTTATTTGATGCTTTCAGGAAATGATAGCGGAGTTCTAGCTGTTGATGGATTTTTTGATGCAAATGTAGAGGCAATTGTTGATATTACTAATCTTTATTTTTCAGCCTATAACCTTGATGCAATAGGTGGTTCTTTATCTGTTAGAGTCGATGAGATAACTATTCAAGGAAAAGTAGATTTTAATATCAATCTTACAGATGAATCTATTACATTAGATAGTTTTTATGCTTCGTTATTTGTTCGTGATTTTGAGTTCCGATCCATGAGTTCAACACTAGGTTTTATGGTTATACAATTTTATATACTTGAAATAGAAGGTGGGGGAACTCTTACAATTACAAATGACACAATTGATTTGTTTATTGCCGAGTTTTCAATATTATTAAAAGGATTAATTGCTGATATAGATAATCTAGGTTATATCTCCTGTGATGAGATTTATTTAGAATTATCAGATATTAAACCTGGTAAAACTACTATTATCAATGGTAGGTCGTATATCAAAACCTGGCATGAAGCAACACTTGAAAAATTCTATATTCATGATCTTTTAATGAAACTTCCCGGCCAAGAAGAATCAATGGCAATACATCTAGAGATGAGTCTTGGAATTTCTGGTCCAATATTAATCCAAACTGATTTTGGATTAGGTGATCCAAATACTCCTGATCCTGATGAATGGTCAGTTATTAGACTTGAAATGGATCAGTACTGTACCTTTTCTATTTCTGATTTTTATCTAAACTTAAATTATGGTGAGATAGTTATTCAATGGGATAATTTTGCAGTTCAAGGTAAAGGTGTTATCTACTTCCATGATAATGGTTGGGGTGATCCTTTAACACCTGATAATTTACCACTTTTACATGTTGATGGGGAGATAAAATCAGTAATTATGCTAGGTTTTTTCGCTCAAGTTAAAACTAATTCTCAAGACAAGAGTATGAGAATATCTGGAGAATTTGATTTTAGATTTTCAGGCCCCCTTGAAATTGAGTTTAGAATTGCAGGTACAACAGAGCATCCAGCAATACTTGTAGTATTAGGTCTAGATAGTGGCAGTATTGATATTAGTAATGTCCAAGTAAAGGTATCATCTAAAGATAATTCTGATGGAACTAAGGCGATTGCTTCAGCTGGATGGGATTCATTACACATAGGTGTTAGAGCAAAAGGAAGATTTGAACTAAGACATATTAAGGGGCCAAGTGGCCATTCTTCATTCCATGAACTATATGCTACAGCGAGTCTTGACGAATTAATACTTGATAATCTTTGGGTTAAAGGAAGTCAGGGTAAAAAGTTTGTAATAAGTGGCAGTTTTAACCTAGATTTTGCTGGTCCATTTACTGTAACAGTTGAAAAATCAACTTTTTCACCATGGCATTTGAATTTCTTACTTTCTTCAGGTAGGCTTACAATTAGTGATTTAGTAGTTGATTACAACTACGGAGAGGTCCATGGTTCTTGGGATACTTTAACTTTAGATGGTGATTTTGAAGTTGATGTTATAGCATCTAGTTCTGATACTTCTTCAAGCATGATGATTAATGCTGATGGTAGTGGTTCTATCACGCTTGAGATGATGAGAATTACAAGTAATGCTGAATTAGTAGATGCAGGTGTTGACCTTTTGAGTATGGATATAAATGCTGAAGCCTCGGTGAATATACAAAAACAAGGTGAGGAACAGGCAGACTTCACGGTTAAGGCTACTGGCTCAGTTAGTAATATAGTTATTGATAATTTCTATGCAGAGTTTAGTTTAGTCATACCTGGTGGAGGAGAAAGTGATCTTCTTGTAATTGAAGATGCAGATATTCAATTTTCTGGAACTGGTGAATTTAATGCAGATATTGATTATCCTGGTAGTATTTCTCTGAGAGGTGGGATTAGTGGCCCAAATGCCAGAGTTATTGTCGGATATCTAAGTATATTTATACCAGGTTATCTTCAGATTGACCTTGATGATTTTAATCTTATAGGTCAAACTGATTTTAGCATAGATGCTATAGGAGTATTTAACCAGGATCAATCAGTCGACTTTGATGTAAGAGTGGATCTTGGTTCAGATTCGGCTCAATGGAGTATAGGTTTATTTGACTTTTATTTCCCGATTTCTGGTCTTTTACAGATTTTTAGTATGGAAGATGTTCAAGGCACGGGAACAATTACTTTTGGTGTAAAAGGCGAAGTAATTGGCGGCGAAGATGGTGGATGGGCAGCAGATTTGATAATTGGACTTGACGGTGATTATAGCTGGGCAAATCTAAATATATTACCTGAATTGTTAGGAACATGTAGTGTTCCTGGTGGGCAATTTAGTGGTCATGCTGAAATTTACCTAGATTTATATGCATTATTAATATTTGATTTTCAACCCTTACATTTAGGTGGAACAGTTTATGAAACAACGACTATTAACTTCTTTAAAATAAATTTAAATTTGGGTAGTTTCAGTCTGTCTGATGTGACACTACAAAGAGGTGATTTTGACATATTGTTTGATGGTCCATTTATAAATAATTTAATTTATCCAGAAAACAATGAACCTACCAAAGGCTCGTTAACAATTGATTGCTCTGGTACAGTCCACCCGAACATTGGTCTCCTCAAAATTAATATAAACTCGGGCAACAGCTTTTCATTTGTTGATTTTCATGGAACTTTTCCATATTTGAGATTAGAATGGAATCTTGACCGATCTGGTACTGAAGAAATAAAAATTGATACTAATAATGAAACTTGCATAATAGATGGATATATAGGTGGAATAATCCATTTTAATGGCCTATCTTTAACTGCAGATGATTTTCATGTTTGGTGGGATTACAATTCAGATAAACCATTCAAGGACCTTGAATGGGATGGAACAATAGATGTAAGTATAGGAATTATTAGAATAAAAATAGATGGTCGATGGCAAGAGTTAGATTGGCAAAATACAGGTAGTGAAGAAGATATAGTTGTAGATCACGGCGGCCCATATGAATGTGAAGCAGGAGAGATTTTAACTCTTTCTGGTTTTGTTTCTGGCGGAACTTCTCCTTATGAATATACTTGGCTTATTGAAGATACAGTTAATGGTGATCAATTATTATATGGTCAAACCGTAAACTATGATGGTTTCTCTGAAATTGGAACATACAATATATTTCTAAATGTGGAAGATAGTGATGGTGACAGTGCCTATGTGGAAACCACTGTAAATGTAGTTATGCCTCATGAAAATCAACCTCCAAAAGCAATACTTGATGCTATGGAGTACCATGGTTCAAATGGTATAAGTATTTACTTTGATGGTTCAGATAGCTATGATCCAGATGGTAACATAACAAAATGGCGTTGGGAATATGGAGATGGAACTGCTGAAGAAAGTAGTAATATGCCAACTACAAATCATGTTTATGATACTCCTGGTGCATACGATCTAAAACTATGGGTATATGATGATTGGCAGGTTAGAAGAAGTGATACTGCAACTGTTTTTATTGAGGACTCAGCAAATCAACCTCCAGAAGCATATATCTATATTTACAACAAAGATACTGGAAGTTTTGTTGGTCCATGGGATCCCTCTGAGAATAGTAATAGTAATGCATATGGAGGAGTTGTAGAACAACTCTATACCTTTAAGGCAACAAAACCTTATTCACATCCAGGATGGGGAACAACAAATGATCCTGATGGATCTATTTATCAATATAAATGGGAAATATATAACGCCGTCTGCTTCTCTGGAGATACAAAAATCACTATGGCAGATGGTTCATTTAAGAAAATTCAAGAAATAAACATAGGTGATATGGTAAAAACATTTGATGAAGAAAATAAAGTTGTCAAATCTAGTAAAGTAACAAATATTTATCATCATTCTCCTGAAGAAATGGAGGAATATTATCTTAAAATAAATGATGAATTACGAGTTACAACAGACCATGTCATTTATATTAATGGACAATGGAAATCAGCAGGAAATATTAAAATCGGGGATACATTAGTTGATATTAATGGAGAAAAAATAACAGTTACCTCAATTGAAAAGATATTTGAAAAAATAAAAACGTTTAACATAGATGTAGAAAACTATCATACTTTTTATGCAGATAATGTTCTTGTTCATAATGAAAAAGATGTACCTGTTACAATGTGGCGTACTGGTTTTCCTGATCCAATTGATTTGAAAAGAAAGAGTGCTGGCACTATTACTGCAATTCTTCATGTTAGAGATAATGAAGGTGCAGAAAGTCAAGCTACCGTATATTTTAGTGTCGACGATGAAGATTCTAATACTTAGATAAAGTGGGTGATGTAGTTGAATAAATTAAAAGTAAAATTAAAGATATTAACCATCGTTTTTCTATTTATTTTATCAAGTATTAATCTTATTTTTTCAGATAATGTAAAAGCAGAAGATGATGCCCAACAGATGGAACTTTTTGTGGTAATATATTATCCAAATTTTTGTGGTACTGAAATTCTTATAAATGCTCATGCATCGGGTGGTTTTCCAGATTATCAGTTTACTGTTTACTTTGGTGATTACAGTTCTCAAAAATTTTATGAAACCACTAAAATCTCAGTAACCCATGAGTATGCTTCATTTTTACAGTATGGTTATGTTATTCCTTTAACAATTATTGCTACAGACAATAAAGGAAATCAGGCATTTGAACAAAGTTGTATACGTCTTAATCCTTGTGATGATCCTGATCCACCTGAACATCCTGATGATGACAATACAACAAATCCACCTGAGTTAATTTGGGAACCTGCATCAATTGATTTTGGTTATATGCTTGAGGGAAACATAGGATATAAAACTCTATCTGTTTCAAATAATGGTACCGGAAATATTGATTATAATTTTATGTGGGATTCAAATTGGTTTAATATTACACCTTGGAATGGTTCAGTTTCAACTAATTTAATTGAAAATATACATGTTGTGACAATTAATACAACTGGGCTATCTTTAGGTGAACATAATGGTTATATTTATATTAATTCAAAACCAATTGCTGTTAGTGTAAATATTGTAGATGAACTTCCTTTGCCTAGTTTAAACATTAGTTCTAATTCATGTGATTTAGGTGTGGTTTACAGAGGTCAGTTGGCTGCATGTTCGTTTGATTTATGGAATAATGGGGATGGAAAATTGGAATATAGGTTTAATTCTACAAACAGCTCTATTAACATTTATGAAAGAAACATTAGAGCAGGAACGTCGCAAGGTGAACACCATACTATTTTTATTGAAATAGATACTTCTATTTTAAATCCTGGTAGCTATACTTTTGAGATTAATATAGATTCAAATGGCGGGAATTCCAGTTTTTTTGTAAATTTTGAAGTTTATGTTGAAAAGGATTTTTTAAATATTATTAAACCTGCTTCTGGTTATCTATATTTGTTTGGCATTAAACTTTTTAGGTTACCATTTCTTTATAATATGAGTTTAATTTTTGGTCCTATTTTAATTAAGGTTGATGATTCTGATTTTAGTTTTAAATATATAGAATTCTGGCTGGATGATGAACTTGTAAATACTAGTTACACTGATTCTGATAATTATAGGCTCGCTCAGAAAATGTTTGGTCTTCATAGAATTTTAGTAAAAGGCTATGATGAAAATGGTTTTCTTGTTGATACTTGTGAAGAAGAGTTTTTGATTTACAATTTTAGCTAAATATTTAAATGATTCTATAATATAATTAGCAACATTTATATATTATTATAAACATATTAATAAGTGTATATATAAAATTTAGGGCTATAATAAACTAGAATTATCATATAATAGGAGTATGAAATTTATGTATAAAACTATAAAAATAATAATTACTTTTTTGATAGCAAGTCTATTAATAGTTTCACCTGCTTATATTAATATTTCAATAGGACAAGATAGTGATTCTGATAACTTTGATGATTCAGTAATATCAATTGATTATGTTTTTAGTGATTTTGAAACATCTGAAGTTAGTCTTAATGAAGGTAATTTTACGAAGTTTAGTTCCATTGATAAGAAATGCTCAAAGTATGGTGAACCAGGTGAACCAGAGATTCCAGTGGCATCAGCTCGTATTTTAATTCCTTATGGATATGATATTGAAGATATTGAAATATCCGAGGGTAATATAGAAACAACACAGCTTTCTTCACAATTAATGCCTGCTAGAGAGCCTGAGTTTTTTTCTGATCTTTATGATGGAGTTTCCACAGAGAGTAGAACTGATAGTAAAGATAGTATTTGTCCTATTTGCGATGATTCACAAACAACTGGTGATGTAAATACAATTCCGGAAAGTGACGACAGTGTTGATCAAACAGATACGGATGATACAACTATGCCTGATGAATCAACACAAAAAAGTAATGAAGAAATTGGTGAGATAGATGATATCGACGGTACTGACACAAAATTGCCAGATGATTCCACTCAAAAAACTACTGAAGAAGATGCTAAAATTGAGGAAGTAAAGAAAGAATTTATTGATGAAGAGGTTTATAATTCTAATAATAATTTCCCTGGGAGTTTCTATGAGGTTTCTGGTGAATTTTATTTCCGTGGTTATAAGGTTCTAATTTTAAACTTATTTCCGGTGCAGTATAATCCTTTTGATAATAAGATATATTCTGTTGATTCATTGAGTCTGAAGGTTAAAACAAAGCCTATTGAAAATTTTGCTGGTATTGAAAATCATCGTGGAATAGAAAATGATATAATTAGAATAGAAAGTTTTGTTGATAACCCATATACTATTAATACTTATCCTACTCGTGAGCATCATAGTTTTGAGTATGTGGTTATTACTTCTGAGCGGTTTAAGAATTATGATGGAGAGTTTGATCTTGGTCTTTTGCTTGAAACTAAAAAATATAATGATTTAAACGGAAAAATTGTTACAGTTCAAGAAATTAAAAATGATTATGAAGGTGTTGACACCCAAGAAAAAATACGCAATTTTATAAAATATGCATATAGTGAGTGGGATACTGAGTATGTTTTACTTGCTGGCGATGATGAGATTATTCCCCCCAGATATCTTTATTGTGATGTGGGTGCTCCTGGTGGAGAAGCGGCAAGTATGATTCCTTCTGATTTGTATTACGCTTGTCTTGATGGATCTTTTAATAGTGATGGTGATATGTTTTGGGGTGAACCAGATGATGGTGGCGATATTGGTAAATATTTCACTTTTGAACGTGATACACCTGTAACATGCGGCGATGGTATTTGCAGTCCAGGCGAAACACATGATACATGTCCTGGGGATTGTCCCGGTGGATTAACTGTTAATGTTGTATATGATCCAATGTATAGTTATAGATGTGGTACACATATCAGTGTTTGTGCACAAGCTAGCGGTGGCGAAGGAAATTATGATTTTACTTTCAAACATAGTGATGGTACAATCAGACATTTAAATAATGTTGGTGCATCAGGTGGGTGTATGGCATGTGTTAGTCATAATTATCCTAATTTGGGCGGTATTTCATGTACTGTTTCTGCTGTAGATAGTAAAGGAAGAACTGGTAGTGGCTCAGATAGTTATACTCTTGAAATGTGTGGAGGTGATCCTGGAGGAGGATCTGGTGGCAGTGGAGATGGAAGTAGTGGGAATTATAGTAGTCCCAGCTTTAACTTGGATCTGATGGCTGAAGTTTATGTTGGTCGTGCACCAATTAACTCTGAAAAAGAACTTGAAAATTTTGTTAAAAAAACTATTATTTATGAAAGTACTAGTTTTAAGGATAATGATTACCTTAAGAATGTGTTGAATGCTGGTGAGCTTTTATTTAGAAATCCTGATACTTATGGTGGTAGTTACCTGGATGAATTGATTGATACGTGTAGTGCAAATGGTTATGATACATGTGGTATACCTTCTTCTAATTATTCTGTCGAAAGGCTTTATGATATGTATAATTCAGAAGCGTGGTCTCCATCTTCTTTAATTGAGTATGTTAATGAAGGAAAGGTTCATATTTTGAATCATTTGGGTCATGGTAACGAGGATAAGATGGGTAGACTTAGCAATAATCAGATAGATTCTTTATCTAATAATCAATATTTCTTTGTTTATTCACAGACTTGTATGGCTGGTTCTTTTGATAACAATAAAAGATTCGGATCAAATAATAATGCTTATTTTGAACAAATTGAGGAAGATTGTGCTGCTGAGCGTTTAACTGTTGAATCTGAATATGGTGCTTTTGCAGGTGTTATGAATTCTCGTTATGGTTTAGGAATGCGTGGTAGCACCGATGGTCCTAGTCAACGTTTTCACAGAGAATTCTGGGATGCTTTCTTTAATGATGAAGAAAGAGTGGATTCTATTGGTAAAGCAAATCAGGATTCAAAAGAAGATAACCTTAATCTTATAGGAAACAATGCGATAAGATACTGTTATTATGAGCTTAATTTGTTTGGTGATCCCTCTGTTTGTATTAAAGGTGTTAAAAATGATACAGGTTCAATAACTCCGCCTAATAATGTAGCTCCATTCAATCCTGAACCATTTGTACCTGAAGATGGTATTAATGGTGTTGATATTGTTCAACGTTTAAAGGCTAGGGTTTTTGATCTTAATTGGGATATGATGGATGTTACTTTTTATGATGCATCTGATGACAGTGTTATAAGAAAAGTTACAGGTGTTGAATCGGGTGAAGAAGTAAAGGCTTTGTGGTTTGGTCTTGACTATGGTAAAACTTATAGCTGGTATGTTGTAGCTGATGATTCAGCTTATCAGCCTGATGGACGTAATGGTACAGATTTTACTAGTATTTCTGATGTTTTTAGTTTTACAACTATCGCAGATCCACATGGACCTGCAGATAGTTGGTGGAACTCTGATTGGAGTTATCGTAAACCTGTTCTTCTCTCTACTGAGTCTTATGATTTATCTAAGTTTAAGGATAGTTTTAATTTAGAGCTTAAAGTATATTATGATGAGGGTATGCAATCTGATTTTGATGATTTGCGTTTTGTATCTTATGACGATGATAATACTATTTTGGATTATTATGTCAAAGATGTTGTTGATGATTCCTATATAACAGTTGTTATTAATCTTAAAAGTTGCCCTGTTTATAGTACTGAACGTGCTGTTGTTTGGATGTATTACAACAATAGTGATGCAGTTAGTTCTAGTAGCAGTGACTGGTTTACTCTTGATGAACCAGTTTTTCTATGGGGGACAGTCCCACCAGGAAAATCTCAAAATTCTGAGGATACTAAATCATGGGGTGTAGCAACTGTTACTGATTCTGAAGGAAATATTATTGTCGCAGGTCAAATGAGGGCTAACCAATGGAGTCAAAATATTATGACACCTAATTTCAGAGATCCATGGTATCTGGTTGTAAAAACCGATCCTGATGGAAATCTTCTTTGGGAGCATGAATTTAGTTGTAACCCTAGTAGTTATACAGGTGGCGATGATGGTGATCATATTATGGATGTTACAGTTGACTCGGATGACAACATCATTGTAACTGGTTATTCTGATGATGATGGTGATATGGAATCAGATAATAAACCTCTATGGTGGAGTGATGTCAAAGAGGGTGCAGATCCAAATGTAGAGTATCTTATGAACAACGGTGGTGAATGTTATGCTGGTTATGATTTTTGGACGATAAAGATAGATGGTGAGACTGGTTTTGAGATATGGGATCACAGAGTTGGTGGAAATAATGGTAAACATTATACTATACTTCTTGAAGATGATGAAATTGTTGACGATGTTATTAATGGTAATATAAGCTGGCGAGATCTTGATGCCGATCAATACAGTTTAAATACAAATATGGGTCCTCAGTATTATGCAAAAAAAGTAGCTGTTGATTCACATGATAATGTTTATGTAGTTGGTGATGAAAGAAGTTCTGTAACTTCTAGATCCGATGTAATTTTAGCGATTTATAAGTCTGATGGTATAGAAAAAGAAGTAAAATATGATGTTTTCAAGCCTCCTGTAATTGAAACATTTGCAGATGTATTATACCAAGGTTCAATTATTCAAAATCATGGAAGAGTAACTGATATGGTTATTGATGAAGATGATAATCTAATTGTTGCAGGTATTTGGACTGATAATCATGGTGGTGGTTGGTCAAATTTTGAAGATGAGGGTTTTGTGGCAAAGTTTTCTTCTTTTGTTGAGGCCGGATTAAGTGTTGAGGTAAGTGTTTTTGATGAAGAATCACGAATGTGGGTTGATTCATATGATTTGACAGATGTAAATTTTTCTAATTTAAAAGATTTAGAATTTAAAATTATTGTTAAAAACGAGGGTGGACTTCCTCTAAATAATGTAGTTATTAATGATTTACACTTAAATGCTCTTTCATATAATTATGACTCAAATTTAGAGTCATTATCTAACTTTAATAGTTCAAATGGAAGACTTTCTTGGAATATTGGCACTCTTGATATTGGAGAATCAAAAGAGATAACTTATTCAGCAGGTATTGAGTCTAATAAAATTAGTGAAATAAAAGATAATATTTGCGCATATCATCCCACTATTAAAAAAGGAGATGATTATTGGTATTATTCATATTTGGTTGGCGCTAGTGTTAGTGTTTTTGCTAATAGTGAAAAAGGATCTTTAGTAGTATCTGATGCTTCAGATCTTATCGTAAAAAGAACCAGAGCTTCTCCTGATTGTTCCATAACTGAAGTAAGAGATGGAAAAGATGTAAAAACGAACCTTCCAGATGGAATAAAAATTATAGATGAAGATGAAGATGCTTTTGAAGAGGATCTTGGACCAAGAAACATTGCATTTACAAGTAGCGGTGGCAACCGAGAATGGTTTAAAACATTTGATGGTGGTAGCGAGCTTAAAGTACTCAAAGCAAGAGGTTACAATAGTTGGAGCTATGTGGTAGATACGACTGATGATAAAGTTTTTGAGATTGATATCGGCAGCAAGGGTAATATTATTGCAAATACAAATTTTGGTGTAATTACATTAGATTCTGATGGTAATGTTATATCTGAAAAAATGGAGAATACTCCTCCTGTTGCGGTTATTGAGCCAGTTCCAGATGATGATTTATTTATTCAAGAAGAAACATATGGTACTACGTTACCTACGTTTTCTAATCCAGATAAAATCATTAAAGAATATTATGTTTATGCAGATATAGGACAAAAAGTCAAACTTAAAGGTGAAAGTAGTTTTGATACAACGGGGGATATTGTATCTTATAAATGGTATTATGGAAATAAACTAATTTCAGAAAGCACTAGCTGCAATTTTGAGGTACCTGATAAACAAAATTATAATATTATGCAAATTCCAGATAAATTAAATTTTAATTCCTATGATTTCTTTTCACCAACTGAAGCAGAAACACCAAATGATCAAACAGAACCTGAATATAAGATAGCTACTGACGATCAATTACCTAAAATTTCAATTAGATTAGTAGTTGAAGATAACTATGGTTTTAAGGATACTGCTTCAATTCCAATATTTGTAAAGGATGCTCCAACGAGTGAAATTGATGAGAGAGACTTGGACAGGCAGGTTTATGATAATACTCAATCTTTAACTGTTAATCTAGGTAGTGAATATAGTGCTGAGCCAGGTGAAGAAATAATATTTAATGCAATAATTAAGAAAAAATATATTGTTGATAATCCTTTGTTGTATAATGCTATTCCTCAAAATAGAGAAATAAATGTTGATACCTGTGAATGGAATTTTGGTTATAATGAATGTACTGCTAGTTCTAATGTTTTGTTTAGTCATACAGAGTATGTAAATGATACCATTGGAAATGATACTGTTACAGTTGCAGTAGTAGATGTGTATAAAACGACTACTACTTTTGCTTATAGCGATAAGGGTGTTTATCATGTTAGTCTGAGACTTATAAATGATACAAATTATGTTGGATCTGCTAGAACCAATGCTCGTATATATGGACCTGGTCCTGAACCACCTATAGCAGTAATTTCACAAGAAAAAATAAAAACATGCCTTGGCGAAACAGTTACTTTTTCTGGTTTTCAGAGCTATGATTTGGATGGTAGACTCAGGTATATTGAATGGAACTTTGGAGATGGAAAAACTAAAGATCTACTATTGAATCCTAAGCACTTATATGAAAAAGAGGGCACCTATACTGTTACATTAAAAGTTTGGGATAACGATAATCTTGTTGGAACAGATACAGCAACTGTTATAATTAACGGCTGGAGTCACAATGTTGATGATGTTATGTCAATCCATTCAAGAGGTTTTTCTGGAGGTACTGTTACTGTTAATTCACTAAATAATAGGCTACTTACTCCATATAGGTATATTCCAGCTGCATGGGTTGATGGTTGTAAATATTATGAGCCGATTAGGGTAGTTGATATAGACAAAAACTATAATGTAAATAATGTTTTTTATACTGAGGAAGATGTTATGCATAGAGATTTTACAACATATAACGAAGATGTTTTCCGTGATATAGTTACCACCGGTGCAACTGGTTGTGGTTTTTTCAATACCCAGGGTGGCTTATATATTTCTAAATATGGTTATTATAATCTTTCCCATTCTGATGAAGTTGACTCTAGATTTGGTCTTGTTTATATGCAGGGAGGTTCTGATCCTGAGATTAGCATCTCACCAAGTTCTTATGATTTTGGTGATATTTTATTAGGTGATTCTGATTCAGCTAGTTTTGAGGTTTGGAATAGTGGATCTGGAATCTTAGATTACAGTTTGTCTGAGAGTTGTGATTTTATAGAACTTGATATTTATGATGGTAATTCCAGTGGTGAGCATGATATTGTGACAGTTAGTGTTGATACTGGTGGTCTTAGCGCTGGTCTTTATTCTTGTGATATATTTA
>CAZWYI010000013.1:0-52591 GCA_964638155.1 uncultured Thermoplasmatales archaeon
TTCTATCAGATGAAACATAGTTAGAGAATTTTATATCGTATTTTTCTTCAAGTTTTACCTTAAACTCATATTCTTTAGTTCTTCCCAGCTCTGAGGAAGCCTGCAAATATTTTTCAGTGAGTTCTTCTATTAGATTATCTACAACTTTTTTCTTTTCAAGTTCAATATCATTAATTCCAAGATAGGTATATTTTATCCAAAATGCAAGTAGTGGATCTCGAAAGAAATAGTTGTTTTCTTCTCTTATTATTAGATCAGTTGTTAGCAATTTTTTCATATAGTTTGATACCTCGCCAGACGGTTTGTTAAGATCTTTTGAAATTTCAGTAAGTGTTAACCCTTGTTTTTTTGCAAGTATCAACAAAATCTGACGATGGATCTTGCCTTTGTATGCTCTTGAGAGCGATTGATTGAAAATGTAATCCAGAACAAGATAGATATCGCCCTTTGGTGAAAGTGTTTCCTTTAAAAAGACATGTTTTATCGTGTCAATACTACTATCATCAAACTCCTCAATCAACCCGCGGCATAATGATATTATATAAAAAGGGTGACCATTGGTAAGTCGGAAAATTTCATTATTAGGTTGGTTATCAATATGTATATTATGTTTATTTAAAAACATCTCAGTAAGTTTTTTACTGTTTTGTTTATTTAAGAAACCAAGATACATTCTTCTAAATTGTGCAAAAAATGGTTCACTGCTTTTTGAAAAAATTTCTTCCATCATTGATATTGATGATCCTGTCACGATATATGCTGTTCTTTGTTGTTTTTCCACGATGCTTCTCATAATTTCTGTGAATCTGTTACCAAAGTTTTTAACGTACTGAAACTCGTCAAGTAAAAAAACTGCTGAGTAACCTGTTTTTTTTAATATTGTTTCTTGCGATTCAAATAAAAAATCGAGTGCTTGTATTCCTTTTTTTGCTTTTAATCTCCCTGAGATGTCGTCAATTTCAATTTTTGCAGATAATATAAGTATATCATCCCAGTTTGAAAATTCAGTTTTGTTTGCAACAAGTTTTCTTTTTTTCCCTATCTCAAATAGTAATTCTCTGTAGTATGACAGAATAAAAGATTGTAGATCCCCTACTCTTTGTACATTTAAGTAGGGCATTACTATATTTTTGTTATTCTGTGTTCTTTTAAATTCTAAAAGTAATTCTGTTTTTCCTATTCTTCTATTTCCAATTATTGCGATATTATTATGTTCATTTTTTTCTACTGAGCTGGTTACTGTTTTTAGCAGATGAAATTCTTTTTTTCTATTTACAAACATATTTACACCATTATACTTTTATGCATAAAATCATAATGCATTATAGTTTTATAATGTTTGCGATTGGTGATGATGGTATTACAATTCGTAACATCTTAAGAAAAGTTCAACCTAATATCAAAACCAACTGCAACTAGAGAACTATCGGCTCTTGTTGATAAAGGGCTAATCACCAGATATGGGAAAACAGGAAGGGGAACAGGGTATTTTCTTCAAAGGAAATAAACGGCTCAAAAACGACTCATAAACGGCTCAAAAGGGAAAAATAGGGTTTTTTTCGATGGTGCCAAATTTTTACCGGAAAATATTTATAGCATTTGATACCTAATATATATTGATTGTTATATGTCTACTCAAGTGAATGTTAGATTAGAAGGACATCTTCTAAAAGAAATAGATGCCATAACAAAAGTACTTCATATCTCAAGGAGTGAATGGCTTAGAAATAAAATAGCTTATGCAGTAAAAAAAGAAACTCTGAATTTAAGAGAAGCTATTTCCTTAGAATATGCCAAAGGTCATATCACAGATGATGAACTACATGAATTGTTAGGTGCAGATGCCAAGGATGTCAAATTTATAGTTAAACATATGAAAAAGGGAAAAAAATAATTGATGACAAATTGGAAAAGAAAAATTTATGACTTCTCTTCTTGCTTTTGATACCGCTGCGTTTGTTTCACTGGGTCATACAGATCTTTTGAAAGTGATAAATGAAAATATAGAATCACTTTTTTAGAGTTTTTCAAAAATCTTTTTTGTTTTCTTTAAATCATAAAGAAGGATATTTTCACTTTCAGCTATTTTTTTTAATCCTTCTGTAAATCCACTTTTACTGAAAAGAACGATTTTTTCCTTTCGATTATTATTTTTCCATCGGACTAATTCTTTTTTTTCAAGTAATCGTTCATACACAAATTTATCCATTTTTTTGTTCTGCCATTTACATTCCCCAAACAACATTATGTTCTTTTGTTCATTAAGTGCGACGATGTCAATTTCATGATGTTGATACCACCAAGATCCAATTTTTGTATAAAACGGTTGGTCTACTAAAAGAATTTCACGGCAAATCTGTTCAAATGGAAACGAAACATACTCATCTATCTTTGGCCAAATAAGATCATGAACTGTTTGTTCATAGTTTTGTTCTAAAAAGGTTTCATTTGGAAAAATGAATCTGAACCAGAAATCAAAATAAAAATCTGTGATAAAATATCTGCCTTGTTTGCTTTTTTCATGTGCAGTAACGGGTAATTTCTTTTCCAGAAGATGAAGGTGTTGTAAACTAAGTAAATATTTATTTACACTATTCTTTGGGATTCCAGTATGTTGGACGATTTCGTTAAACGTTGTTTTTCCATGAGCAACAGTTTTTAATATTGAAAAATAGTTTTTTGGTTCTCTGAGTTCCTCTCTGAGAAGGTTACGTGTCTCTTCTCTTAGCACACATCCTTTATTTGCAATGTTTTCAGTTATATTTTCTTTTACAGATAAGTCTGGATTGAATTGTTCAAGAAAAAAAGGCACTCCTCCTAGAATAGCATAGGATCGTATCTGGTCAATGAGTGAATATGATTTGAAGAATTTTCTGCTTTCCTGAAAAGAGAATGGTTGTACATTCCATTGTCCTGTTCTTCGGCCGTATAGTGGGCTTTTATAGGAAAGGACTTCTGTTTCCATCATCCCAATAGATGAACCCGTAAGTATTAACATTAGTGATGAGTGTTTTAGTGATTCATCCCATATTTTTTGGAATCTTGAAAGTATTTCTTTTTTTGTATTTATAAGATACTGAAATTCATCAATTATAATTATGAGCTTGGGATATTTTTTTAGGTTTGTTAGAAGGATTTCCCAATCGTCTTTTAAATCAGCAAGTTCTGGGAATGTATTGTTGAGGGTTTGATGAAATTCAGTGATTTGATCGTGTTCAGTTTCTCTTGATACAAGATGATACACTGCTTTTTTATTTTTTATGAATTGTTTGATAAGTGCTGTTTTACCAATTCGTCTTCGTCCATATAAAATTATAAATTCAGAATTTGGGGATTGGTATTTTTTATTTAGAAAAGTAAGTTCCTTTTTACGATTTACAAACAAGTTGTTATTTTTCATACTCAAGAGTATAATACTTATGAGTACTTAAATTTTTTCTTTAGTGTACCTATCTGGATAGATGTATAAAATCGCATTGAGATGTATGATAACCTAACAACCTTTGCGCGTAATTCACCTGACAGGTTTTGCAAAAAATGATGGGAGAACTGACAACTTTTGCAGTGTTTGCTTGAGGACTGAGAAAAATGTTAGCTTGCTTGAGTCGATAGGTGTTTTTATGCGTTTTTTTGGTTGTTTGATGAATGGTATTTTCTTCTGTTAAAACTGATGATTTTTGCAAAGATTTTAGAGGGAGGCAGCTGACAACTATTACACGTGAAAGATGGCGGATAACTGACAGGTTTTGCGTGCAATGGTTGGTTGATGGGTTCGAAGGTTGGTTTAATTGGCTTTGGTTTGATTTATTATCTTTGTTTTTTAGAAAGCTTAATGATTGTTTTAAAATAGAAACATTAATGTTTGTTTATTCAAAAGTTAATGATTGGTATTGTTTTTTAGAAAACGAGTAATTGCTATACACTTGGTTTTGATACTTTGGAAAACTAAAACCTTTTTTTAAACTGATTTATCAAAAAAAGTTATCAATTTTTTTAATTATTGTTGCGGGTTTTGGAAAATTTTCATCAGGTAAAAAACCAATCTTAGAGTGATTATAATTTGTGTTATACAAATGATTTAAAATTCTTATAGCCTCAAGATAATCTCTGTTAATACTTTTATTGTGTTTATTATTTTTGTACAGTGGGGTTTTGATATCAATAAAATCACACATTTTTTTAATAACTTTTCTTTTATAACTTTTTAACTCTTTAAATTTATAGATAAAAACTTCATTAAAATTATTTTCTAAAAAATTAGTATACTCTTTAAAATCAAAATTTAAAAGTATATTTTCCTTCCAAAAATCAAAAGTATGCACACCACCAGATTTTATATACTTATTATACCAAGATTTCTTCCATTTTTGTTTATCTCTTAATCCTACTATTATCTTAGCATCAGAAAATCTTTTCTTAAAACCTCTCAATATTTTTTTTCTTTCAGGTGAATAGCATAGCATTTCATCGCTGATAACATTTATCTTATCATCTGAAATATACTCAGGATATTTTTTAAAATACCAAATCTTTCCTTTTTTATCAATAAGTTTTTTCTTATCTTTTTTTAGTTTAGCATGTCTTCTATCTATATAGTTAACTTCAGGACTTTTTTCAAATATCTCATTTTGAATAAAAGTTGTACCAGTTCTAGGTAGGCCAACATGTATTACAACAGCAGTGTCAGTTATTTCCTTTATCATCTCAAAGCCAACTAAAGAAATCATCTCCTCTATTTTTATTTTTTTGTTTTCAATGATTTCAAACATTGGTATCATTTAGACGTTGGATTTTTGAAGTCGTTTTCAATCTGTTTATAACCGACTCTAGATTTTTTCATATACATTAGATGATGATTAGCATGTGGTTTAACTGTCAAGTTTTGCATGCAAAGGAAAGCTGTTGAGATGGTCGTTGAGATGATATTCACCTGATAAGTTTTGCAATGATCGAAGTGGGTCAAACTGACAACTTTTGCACGTAATTCACCTGACAGGTTTTGCAAAAAAAATGGGGTTAACTGACAACGTTTGCAGGGTTTGCGTGCAAGCTGGAGATTTTTTTAGCTTGTTTGAGTCAATATGTTTTTTTATGTGTTTTTTTGGTTGTTTGGTGAATGGTTTTTTCTTCTGTTAGATTCTGTTAAAGCAAGCAGATTTTTATGATGGTTTAACGGTCATCTTTTGCATGCAGAGGGTGGCTGCTGGCTGACAAGTTTTGCACGTGATAGTTGTTTGGTGGGTTCGAAGGTTGATTGGGTTTGGTTTGAGTTGTTTTAAACTTTTTTTTGCTGTGAATCGATACTACTAAATAACCTTTTTAGAATTCCTCTCTTATGAGTATACTTGTAACAGGTAGTGCAGGTTTTATTGGTTTTCATGTGGCAAAAAAACTGTTGGAAGAGGGATATGATGTTGTTGGTCTTGATAATGTAAATGATTATTATTCTCAAGACTTAAAATGGGATAGAAATAATGTTCTTAAAAAATATGAAAATTTTATATTTTATCATATGGATCTTTGTCACAATAAAAAGATTAGATCGATCTTTCAGAATCATGATATTAAAAAAATTTGTCATCTTGCAGCTCAAGCAGGAGTACGTTACTCAATAGAAAATCCTTTTCGGTATCAAAAATCGAATCTGCAAGGGTTTACAACTATTTTAGAGATGGCAAGAAACTTTAATATTCAAAATTTAGTTTTTGCATCTTCTTCTAGTGTGTATGGTGGTAATAAAAAAGTTCCTTTTTCAGTTGATGATAATATCAATAGACCTGTTTCTTTTTATGCAGCAACTAAAGTTGCTAATGAAGTGATGGCTTATTCTTATCATCATCTTTATGGTATTTCTATGACGGGTCTACGTTTTTTTACCGTGTATGGTCCGTGGGGAAGACCTGATATGGCATATTTTAAGTTCAGTAATAAGATTGTTAATGGTGAGTCTATTAATGTGTATAATCATGGTGATATGAAACGGGATTTTACCTATGTTGATGACATTGTTGATGGTGTGATTTCAGCGTTAAACAAACGTTTTGATTTTGAACTTTTTAATCTGGGAAATAATAAACCAGTTAATTTGTTAGAATTTATTAATATTCTTGAAAATAAACTTGGAAAAAAAGCAAAAAAGAACATGCTTCCCATGCAACCCGGGGATATGAAGGGTACATATGCAGATATTTTAAAGTCAACAGAGTTGCTTGGTTTTTCTCCTAAGACAGATCTTGAAGAAGGTCTTGGTAATTTTGTTGATTGGTATAAAAAATATTATAGGATTGATAATCGCAATCTTTTAAATAAAGGTTAAATTGTAACATGATGCTCTTATTTTTACATATTATACTATTTATGTACTTTTTCATGGGTCCTCAAAAAATGTTACTAATTTTATAGCATATGTGATATTTTTTCAAAATCTTCAATGCTTCTAATTTCTATTGAAGCCGTTGGATCATCTATTTCATAAAGTCCGACTTTTTTTCCCAAACGGGTTCCTTTTCTAATGGAATCCGGGTATGTTACACATCCTAAACTGGGTAATCCAATTAGTACAGTTTTACGTTTGTCTCTTGTCTTTTTAAAATTACTTAATCTTTCAAGTTTGTTATCATTTTTTATCCAGCAGGGTCTATGTTCTGGAATACCTGCAATAATTGTGTCCATTCCTTCACTTAGTATTCTTTGGATGCTATTGTCTAGAAAATCTTTTGGACGAAATGGATGTGTTATTTCAAGTGGAACAATTAAATCTGGAAAATATCCTTGATTTTCAAGATGTTCAAGAGAATATTTTAACACTTCATCAGCTCTGACTTTTTTTGATGAAAGTTCTTTAGGTCTTAAGAATGGGGCTTCCACTCCCCATTTTTCTGCTTTGGAAGCTATCTTATCGCAATCTGTAGAAATAATGATTCTGTTTATGTATTTTGATTCTTTTGCTGTTTGTATGGTTTTTAATACAAGTTTTTCTATAGTGTCGATATTATTGTTATTTGAATTTTCTCGTAATGGGATAATTGCTGCTATTTCAAGATTTTCTGGATTCAAAGGATTATTCTCAACTTCTTCTGGTATAAGATCCAGGCTATCAAGGATTTTTACTACACCTTTACATCGTTTTTTATTATTGCTTTGATGTATTCCATGATGGTGGTAAACGGCTGCTTCTGGCTCGTAAACTAGGATGTAACCTTCTTCGGTTACCTTTTTGCCCCATACCCTATCTTCAATGTTTGTCACATTTTCATCAAATGGATGCTTTTCCCATATGTCTTTTCGGATCATACTGTTTGCGTTATGAAAAAAAGAATCTTTTTTGTGTATTCGTTTGTCCAATCCAAAGGTAATCAAAAGATCTCTTTTATCTTCAGGACGGGAAGAATTCGTAGGAATTTGTCTACCATAAACACCTGCAACTTGAGGGTCATCAAAGTTTTTTAAAAGATTTTCTAGCCAATTATTTTTTGTTGGGACACAATGTGCCGATAAGCATGTAATGAATTCACCCTTTGAATTTTTTATGCCTTTATTAATTGCATCTCCAGGTTTATATTTATCTATTTTAGTTATCGTCAGATTTGGCATAACTTTTAATGCTTTTTTTACTGTATTATCGGTGCTATTGTTATCTACCAGTATTACTTCTTTATCCTTAATTGTCTGTTTTTTAACTGCTTTCAAGCAATGGCGGATCCAACGTTCCTCATTTTTTGTTCTTATGATAATAGATATCAATGTAAACCATCCTAATATATTGGTAATTGATTTTTAGTTAAAAAGGTTTTTATAATCCTTTGTTCGTGTTTCATCTGTTATATTTTTATTCTGTAATATATCATCCTTAGGATTAAATAAATGATGGTGGATTAATTTCGAATCTTTTGAATTAAACCTTTTTCTTTTAAGGCATTGGATGTAATCTCTGAAAACGCCTGTATAATGGTTAAATAATCTTTCTCCAAAATTACTAAAATTTTTTATTATTTTATTACTATTTTTATCTATTCTTCTGATGAATTGATTAGAATGATTAAGTTCAATTGCCGTACTGCTTTCAGAAAAAGACAAATAAGTTATTTTTAAATTCAAATTCAGTGCCCAATTTGTATTAATAGTTCCAACTCCATTGTATGGTGTCGATTTATTACCAAATACATATTGGGCGTTTGCTTGAATTGCTGGTTTATTTTTTTTTATGATTGTTTCAGTATAATGCAGGCATTGGAATGTTTCCAATCCGATAATTTGTTGTAAAACGCTTAATGCATTTACTCCGCTGTCCATCCATGGATCTTGTAAGGATTCTGATTCTGGAAGAAACGTACAATTTTTATAATATGGATCATAAAAGTTGCATATAAAAGAGTTTACCGGCCCTAGATGATTTAAACAACCATCTTGCTGTATTTGTTTTTTAAACCAGCTTACTTCAGGTGCTTTTGCAGCATGAAATGCATAGTAAATATGTTGGTTTTTTTTATTTTTTACACATTTTTGTAATTTTGAATATTCTTTTATTGTCGTAGCTGCTGGTTTTTCCAGAATAACATTTTTACCATCTTCAAGTGCTTTACAAGCTAATCTTACATGAGTTCTATTTGGGGTTGCGATAATCACAGTATCATACGATTGATCATTAAAAAAAGAATCTGTATTTTCATAAAAAGTCGTGTTTTTTGGGAGTAGTTTTTTATTTATAATATTATGATCACATGCTGCGCATAATTTATATTCTGAAATTGAATTTAATGCTTTTATATGATAGTATCCGATATGTCCAAGTCCAAGTATACCTATTTTAATTTTCATTTATTTTCCTTTGTTTAACTTTCTCATTTTCATTATTGCTTCAGCTAGCATAAAATCTGCTGGCGTATCTATGTCGATTGATTCATGTTTTGGCATTTCAACAAATCCTATCTTACCGCCGATACGACAGCCTGTCTTGATTAATAAATTTCGTTTAACAACATATACTGCTTTATTTTCGATCCATTGATTCCATCCTTCTAATTGATTTGGCCCTCTTTTTTTTGGATCATAGTTAACAGGTCGTACCTCTCTTTCTTCTCCTTCGCGTTCCCATATATATGAACGATCTTCCATTAAAGTTAGAGCACTATCATAATTTTGGTTAAGTACAAGATCTATACAATCTGTGATATGTTCTGTTCGTCTCAAAGGGGCTGTTGCATATAACAAAACTACAATATCTACCTTGTTGCTTTTTTCTTCAATTTCTTTTACACAATGGCATAAAAGACGGTCTACTTCTTGAAATGTGTTATCATACCAGAATTCCTCGGGGCGGTCTTGGGTTTCTTCCCCTAATGATTTAGCAAATTTTCTAATTTCTTCATCTTCTGTGTTTATTATATAACGATCTATTAATGGGCAGTTTCTAGCAGCTTCAACTGTATGTTGTAAAAGTGGTTTACCTGCCAAAGGTTTTATATTTTTTCTTGGAATTCCTTTTGAACCGCCACGAGCCGGTGTTATTGCTAAAACAGTCATATTTTTTTAATACAAATTAGGCTATTTATTTTTTTTCTAAGCTTAATTATTACCTTCTAATATAATCTTTTCCACTAAGTAACTATTTTGACCTTTAACTATAGTGAAAAAAACCGACTATTCTCGAAATTAATAAGTTCAATGTAATTGCCCAATCCAGCTAAATTTTGGAGCTTTCTCCTGGATTAATTTTTAAAAAAAACTTTTTTTGAATTCTGTAACCAATAACCGTCTATAATGATAAAATATTTTAATGCTATTCTAATTCTAAATAATAAAATGATAGTTAGGGGTTTTGACTCATTGATTTTATTAAAAAAAATAATTAGAGAGTACAAATCATGGAAGAAAATATTTATTGATTTCGTAAACTTTAAAAAATACAACATTCCAAAAAATGTACCTCGATCAACAAGTTTTAGACATAATCGCATTGGAGTAGTAATAAATAAGAGAGCTATCCTCGGGGAAAATTGTTCAATTGGTCAGAATGTAACGATTGGTTGGAGAAAAAATGGTGTTCCAACTATTGAAGATAATGTTCAAATTTGTGCAAATTCATGTATTATAGGTGATATAAGGATAGGTCATCATAGTGTAATAGGTGCAGGTGCAACAATTACAAAAGATGTCCCCCCCCTTTCATTGGCCGTTGGATATAATAAAATATACGCTGAAAGATACAAAAACAATATTGATATTTTCAACAAATTAAGAGATAAAAAAGTCGTAAGAAAGATAACAGATGATGAAAGAGAAATATATTATGACGAGGTTAATGAACATTGGGCATATATAGATGATGATAAACCTGTTAAAAAAAGTAAATTAATCTAAATTTAATTCAATTTTTTATGATGTTTATATCAACATTCATCTTTTTTCGCTATAAGAAAATTGTATAATTTTTCATCGATAGGTATTCCCTTATTCATTCTTTTACGTTTTTCTTTTTTCTCTGGATCGCCAGGTATCATAACATCATTTTTTGCATTTTTTTCTTTTGGCAAATTTCTAACCTCGTCTGCTGATTGCTTCAACCTCTTTTTAAAATTATTTAGATCTGTGAAAGCATCTATTCGAAGTGCTCCTACAAATTGCCCAAGGTAACGTTTATCTGAAATATTCCCCCCGTCTTGTTCATACATCTTAGTGATATTAGTAGCATTGGGCATACCACTGAGTAACGAACATAAAATATCCACAATCATAGACAAACCATAACCTTTATAACCTGCTATTTCACCCCCGATGGGTTTTAACATTTTTGCAAGTTTAGGGTCAGTTGTTTCTTTTCCGTTTTTATCGGCTGCTACACCAGATGGTAATTTACCACCCTGCTCGATTATTAATTTTACTTTATTGTTTGACATCACTGACGGGGAGCCATCGTAACAAAAGGGTTCTTCCCCATTCATTGGAGCAGTAAAACATAGTGGGTTGAGTCCAAAAAACGGTTTTGTCGAATTAAAAGTCTGTAATTTTGCAGTGGCATTAGTAGAGGCTAAACCAATCATATCTTTTTTACTAGCACGTAAACTATAATATGCCATGGCACCACAGTGATTTGAGTTTTTAACTGAAACAAACCCCACGCCTGATTTTTCTGCAAGCTTAATAGCATGGTCCATAGCTTCTGCGACGGCAGCATGTGCAATACCATGTTTTGCATCTAATGACTCTGTCGATGCAGAAATTTTATTAAATTTAAAATCTGCTTTAGGATCAATCCGCCTAGCCTTAATTGCTTGTATATAATGAGGTAATAAACGAACACCATGCGAGTCAGTTCCTCTAAGAGAAGCAGAGCAAATTGCTTCGGATGTAATAAAAGCATGATTTTTTTTAATACCTGCTTTTTCAAGAGAACACTGGCACAATGAAACCATATTTTTATATGAAATATATTTAGTTTTATTCATCTTATTTCACATCTTGTAATTTGAAAATATTTTAAATCAATCTATATCCTTTTGAACCAACACCACCACGTCTCATCAAACCATCATATTCAAGATTAACATTCTCACTATTACAGATTTTACAATGAATTTTAATATTTCTCACCTTTTCACTATTATAGTCCTAGAGTTTTTCTCAAAAGGAAACGAATTATTTTATATCTCAAAATCACTTGAACCATTTATAAAAACTTCGATTTGTCACAATAATAAAAGCATCGACACATAATTTATTTGGTGATTCTCAAAATAATATGTTATTTAGAAATGTATTATCCATATATCTCTAAAAATTTATCTATATATTCGTCCGAACTTAACTCTAATACATCTTTGCAATCTTTATCTACTTCAATTAAGCCACCTTTATATAAATTTTTTACAAAATTTAATTGACTAAGATACCCATGATTGGCAAAACTACGAAACCAAGTACGATACCAAATTTTTTCATACTTTTTAGCATAATTTTTTCTCCCTAATGTTTTTTTGTAGTTTTTAGCATACTGTTTTTTTGACAGGAAAAAATTAGCATAAAAAACTTTTACTTCAATCGGTTCAAAGTGTAGAAGATCAAAAAGTATTAACGGTATTTGATTGGGAGAGCCATGAAAGAAAAAATGAATAAAATCCCCAGAATTTTCATTTATGTATCCTATTCTTTTTTGAATACGACCGCATCCTGATTTAATCATTTCATTCTGAAATTCATGACTATTGGATCTAAATACAGCAAAATCTAAATCATCTAAAAAAGAATAATTTTTGTTTTTGGCCATATCTAGTGCATTTGGCCCATGATAATAAGAAACATCTGTTCGTCTACCATATTTTGCAGGATCCAATTTTTTTTTATGACCGCGGTAACCTACTCTTATTATTATATCGTAAGAATCAATTTCTTTTCCATATTCATATTTTGATGTTGCTGGCCCAACCAAAGCAATAGTTTTTCCTTGAATATACTTTAAAAATTTATTATCCTGGTTTGTAAAATTTTTTTGCCAAATTTTTTGAGCTTTCTTAATTTTACCATTATTAAGAAAATAATAAGATTTTAACCCATCTATTTCCAAGTTACTTAGCTGATCATCATCTATTTTATTTAAAAGATTATTAGCTCTTTCAAAATCCCCTTGATCAATGGAGGCTTTTATACCTTCGACTTTTTTTTGTGTACTGGCAGTTGAACTTGACGTATCCGAATATATTTTCTTCACTGCTTTCTGCCTTGTGAGGAAACCTTCTTTTACTAAACCATTTCTGACAAGTAATGAATAAAGATTTAACCAACCTTTATGTGAAATAGAATTATAATTGAGATTTTTAGTTTTTTGAAAAAAATCATCTTTAATATTTTTATCCTTAATGCTTTTGTCGATAACGTTTAATAAATCATAAATATACTCAGAAGTTAGTCCTTTTTGACTTTTAGAAGAAAAATATAGTATTTTTGAAATAATTTTTTCTGATTCCTCATATTTTCCATTTTCTCTATGATTAATGGCTAATTCCGTAAATTCTTGTAGCAAATCTACTTTACTAAATTTTATTTTCAACTGAAATTCAGAATTAATTTTATCAAGAATTGATATCTGAAAAGAACGAATAATAATCAACAACATTTTTGTATATAAAGAAGGACAAATTTGTCGTAAAAAACTATTAAGAATATTTATCGCTTTTTTTATTATACTTTTTAACTTCACCTTTTATCACCAAATTAAATTTATGATTATAGATTTCACTTGAGATACTCGTTAATTTTTCATTTAAATGAATGTTTTATAATTATTTGAAAATAGATGTTTGCAACATACCTTCAAGATGCCATTTGGATTATGTTATATAATAATTGCTTTTTTTTAATTTTTTTTGAATAATCTTTAGCAGCCTTTAATTTTTAAAAAAAGTGAAAAGTTTTATACAATCTTTTTTATTTCAGAATTTATCCGAAGTATTTATACAACTTCAATCTAATTGGATTTATAATCTAAACTATATGGGATTCAGATGAATGATAAAGTTATTTTGGTTACCGGTGGCGCAGGTTTTATTGGAACAAACTTTGTTAGAATGCTATCCGAGAAATTCCCGGATTCAAAAATAATTGTTGTTGATCTTTTAACCTATGCTGGAAATATTGAAAATATTAATGATTTAATTGATGCCGGAAAGATAACATTCATTCAAGTTGACATCTCGGATTCCCAAAAAATTTTTGATATATTTGATACTTATTCTTTTGATTATGTTGTTAATTTTGCTGCTGAATCCCATGTGGACCGGAGTATTTTAAATTCAAAAAAATTTATTGAAACTAATGTTTTAGGAACTCAAACGTTGCTTGAAGCTGCTAGACGTATTTGGAAACAAAATGATGTTTTTAAAGAGGATGTTATGTTTCTTCAGGTATCGACCGATGAAGTGTATGGTTCTATAGATAAAGGTTATTTTACTGAAAAAACATCTCTTGATCCACATAGTCCTTATTCAGCGTCCAAAGCATCTGCTGATCTTTTGGTTAAATCTTATGTTGACACGTATGGTTTTCCTGCGGTGATTACAAGGTGTTCTAATAATTATGGTCCTTATCAGTTTCCTGAGAAATTGATTCCGTTAATGATACATAATATTGTTTCTGGAAAAAAATTACCTGTTTATGGTGATGGAAAAAATGTACGTGATTGGATTTATGTATCTGATCATTGTAATGCGATAATGAAGATTTTAAATAACTCAGATCCTGGTGAAATATTTAATATTGGATCTGATAATGAATGGAGTAATATAGATCTAGTAAAACTTCTTATTAAGGTTGTTAGAGAGGAAATTAAAGGAAATAGTAAGTTTCAACGTTTTGCTAAGATTTCTTCAGATGAAATGACTGATGATCTTATCGAGTTTGTTAAGGATAGACCAGGTCATGATAAAAGATATGCGATTAATAATGCTAAGATAAAAAAAGATATCGGTTGGGAATCAAAGATTTCTTTTGAAAAAGGTTTAAGAGATACTGTTCGATGGTATCTTTCTAATCATGATTGGGTTGAACATATTGTATCTGGTGAGTATAAAAATTATTATAAAAATATGTATGGAAAAAGAGAGATTTTGAAATGAAAGGAATCATTCTTGCAGGTGGTACGGGTTCAAGACTTTATCCAATTACCAAGGCAGTTAGTAAACAGCTTATCCCTATTTATGATAAACCTATGATTTATTATCCGATGTCTGTTTTGATGCTTGCAGGTATAAAAGAGATTCTTATTATTTCTAATCCTGAGTTTATTGATATGTATAGAAATATTTTTGGTGATGGTTCGCAATTAGGTATGAATATTTCTTACGCAGTTCAGGATAAACCAAGGGGCCTTGCTGATGCTTTCCTTGTTGGTGAAGAATTTATAGACAATGAACCTGTTGCACTTGTTCTTGGTGACAATGTTTTTTATGGTCAAGGATTTGGGCCTGTATTAGAAAAACTATCTTCTTTAGAAAGGGGTGCTGTGATTTTCGGTTATTATGTTAGCAATCCTAGTGATTTTGGTATTGTTGAATTTGATGAAGATCATAACGTAATTTCACTTGAAGAAAAACCTAATCATCCAAAATCTCATTTTGCAATACCTGGATTATATTTTTATGATAATAAGGTTGTTGATTTTGCAAAAAATTTAAAACCTTCTGATAGAGGGGAAATTGAAATAACTGATTTAAATAAAAAATATCTTAAAAAAGGTAAGTTACAGGTTCAGCTTCTTGGTAGAGGTTTTGCTTGGCTTGATACAGGGACTGCTGATGGACTGGCTAATGCAAGTGATTTTGTTAGAACCATTCAAAAAAGACAAGGACTATATATTGGATGCCTGGAAGAAGTTGCGTATAACAAGGGGTTTATAAATCCGCATGAGGTTTTAAAACTTGCTGAGGGGCATAATGGAACAGAATACGGTGAATATCTTAAAGATTTGGTGAAAGAATGAGTTTTATTGAAACTAATAAAATTTTATATTATGAAATATGTTAAAAATAACTCCTATAAAAAAATATTATAAAATTTGTAATTATGTTACAAAAATTGGATAATTATGAAAAAAATTGATGAAGTGTATGTTACTCAACCTACTACCCCGCCATTAAACGAATTTTTCGGATCTTTAAGAGATATATGGCAGAGTAAATGGATTACTAATAATGGAAAATATCATCAAAAATTTGAAAAAGAATTATGCAAATATTTGGGGATAAACTATTGTAGTTTAACCGCTAATGGAACTCTTGGATTAATGATTGGTCTAAGAGCTTTAGATATAAAAGGCGAGGTTATAACTACTCCTTTCAGTTTTGTAGCAACTGCACATGCAATTCGGTGGAGTGGGGCAAAACCAGTATTTTGCGACATTGAAGAGACCTCATTAAATATCAATCCTAAAAAAATTCAAAATTTAATAAATCCTGAAACAACTGCTATATTGCCTGTTCATGTTTATGGAAATCCCTGTAATTTAAAAGAAATTGAAGAGATTGCTGATGAACATAATCTTAAAGTCATATATGATGCAGCACATGCATTTAATACGAAAATTGATGGCAAAACAATATTAAATTCTGGGGATTTATCAGTTTTAAGCTTTCATGCGACAAAAGTTTTTAACACTATAGAAGGTGGGGCAATTATTACAAAAAATGAAGATTTAAAACTTAAGATTGATCGACTGAAGAATTTTGGTTTTGCTGATAATGAATCTGTTTTAAATATAGGTCTTAATGGCAAAATGAACGAATTGCAAGCAGCATATGGTTTATTAGAATTGAAAATTATTGATGAAGAAATAGAAAAGAGAAAAAAAATTAAAAATTTTTATAAAGAAAATTTAAAAGATATTACAGGAATAAAATTACTTAAAGAAATTAGAGGAGTAACACACAGCAATCCTTATTTTCCAATTTTTATAAATGAAAAAAAATATGGAAAATCACGAGATTCCGTCTACGAAATTATGAAAAATGAGGCTATAATAACTAGAAAATATTTTTATCCTTTAATTAGTCAATTTTCATGTTATAATAAATTACCTTCTGCGTCTTATAATAACCTTCATGTAGCAAAAAAAGTTTCCGAGGAGGTTTTGTGTTTACCTATATATGGGAATTTAAAGAGAAAAACAATTAAAAAAATCATAAATATTTTAAGGAGAAAATAATTTTGAATCCAATATTTATCATAGGAAACCCTAGATCTGGAACCAGTTTGCTCAGAATAATTTTAAATTCTCATAAAGAAATAATGATTCCTCCTGAAGCAGGCTTTGCTATGTGGTTATATTCAAAATATAAAAATCAAGATTTTTCTATAAGCGAAATAAAATTAAATTATTTACAGGATTTATATCAAACTAGAAAATTTGAAACTTGGGGTTTGAATCCACAAGAATTAAAAAAGTATATTCTTTCTAAAAATATTAGTAGATATTCAGAAATGATAAGATTAATATATATATTCTATGGTAAATCAAAGAATCGTAGTTTTAGTCGATGGGGCGACAAAAATAACTTTTACATAGACTATATTACACAAATTAATCAACTTTTTAAAAATGTTCAATTTATTCATATTGTTAGAGATGGGAGAGATATTGTATGTTCGTATAAAGATATTAATAAAAAAAGAATCAAATCCAAATATAAGCCGAATTTACCAGATGATGTTAAAAGTATCGCATACGAATGGAAAGAAAATGAAAAAAAAATATCTGATTCCTTTGAGTCAGTAGATGATAATAGAACCTTAACTATCCGTTATGAGGATTTAATTCTAAATTTTTCAAAGACTATGAAAAATATTATGAAATATCTAAATCTCCCATATGACGATGGTATGGAACATTATTATTTAAATAATAACGACGAGCCAACAGATTTTTTACAATGGAAATCAAAAATTAAAAAACCAATTGATAAATCAAGAGTTTGTAGATATAAAATAGAATTGGATGATAACTCTGTAAAAATTTTTAATAACATTGCATCTTCAGTTCTAAAAAAATATAACTACGAACTAAATTAATTTTTTATTATTGGAAAATACTTTTTATCACTTTTTTGATGTATTATTTGAATAAAATAAATTTCTGTAGAAATTTTTTGATTTTTCCATAGAATCAAACAAATTTCGTTTATTAAAATCTACGATTCTCTCTAAATCTTTTTGAGTATATTTTTTTAGGTCAAACTTATCAAAATCAAACACCTTAACATTATAGTCCTTCTTTAATACTTTTGCATTAGGTGTTTCTAAATCTCCAAAAATAAGAAGGCCTTGCATGACTGCATATCTTATTGAGGTACCTCCTCCTCTTCTTTGAATATACAAACTATTAAATGTATTTAACTGGGGATAATATATTTCTTTTTTTCGATGATTTTGAAATAAAACAAGACCAATTTTTTTATTTCTTTGAAGTTTTAAAATTAGATAAAGTTGTTTTAATATGCTCAAAACCCCGTCTTTGATATTTAATTTTGGGAAAATAGCTAATGTACGTATGTTATACTTTTTTTTATTAATCAACATTAATGCCTTTATTGTTTTTTTTGAATGTTGAGGTTTTGTAAATATCTGAATATCTAATGAACTAAAATCCTTGTCTATTTTTTTCTCTTTTAATTTACTATACAATTCAATATCTGTTGGTAAGGTATAGTTAAGTAATCTTACATCATTCTTCATTGGGAAATAATCAACTCGAGAAGAGGGGCTCACAATATTTTTACAATCTAAAATAAAATCAGTAATCTTAGCAACATCCTCATTACTTAACGTTTTAATAATAAAAGCTCTATCAATATCATCTCCCGTAGGAATTATGTATTTTTTCTTATATTTAATATTTAACTCGTTTATTTTATTATTTGCTAGAGCATTATTAACAATCATAGGGCAAAAGATTATATTATCATATTCAAAATAAAGTTCTTTCTTACTGCCCGTAATACATTTTATTTCAGATTTATAACACGCAAAAATATTTCTTGCAAAAGGTTTAAGTTTTCTTATTAAATCTTCTGTATTACTATCTATCTTGTTTAAAAAACCTTTTTTGTGTCCTGAGATTAGAAAATCCTGTTTATCAATTTTTTCATCAAAATAAGATGACAAAGAATGTAAAACAGGTATAATCCATGAATGACCTTTAGAATTTGTATTAATGACAATAAGATTTCTCATGTAGCATTATCACCTTAAGATTTTTAAATTCTTTTTAATTGATATCTATATCTAAAAATTGTTTTTGGATATCTGTCTTCCAAATATTATCTTTTTTTATGATATTATAAAATTTTTCACTACTATCTCCTTTTCCAAAGAAACTCACAGGTTTTATTTTTTTTTCTTCAGCTTTTTTAATAGCTTCAATGATAGAATCTGTGTTGTGTTCTACATTTATTATATTTTTACTTTTAGATCTATTTTTTTGTCTGCTACCAATATCTATTGATGGTATACCATATACTTCAGCTTCTCTAATACCGGCACTTGAATTACCTATTATAAACTTTGATTCCTTTAAAAGTTTTAAAAAATATTCGAATCTTAAAGAAGGTATAACCCTAAATTTTTTATTACTTTTTAACTTTTCATATTCGCTTAATATTATTTCAGTTCCTTTATCATTATTTGGAAAAATTGTAACATAATTTCTTTTAGATTTAATAAGCGCTGATAAAACTGTTTTGATATTTTTCTCTAGTTTACAAAGGTTGGTAGTTACCGGATGATAAATAAATATTGCATAATCTTCAAAAGGTATATCATATCTTTTTTTAACTTTCTCTATTGAAGGAAGTCTATCTGATTTCATAATATCTAGATCAGGAGAACCTATTACAAAAATACTCTCTTCGAGTTCTCCCATTTGAATTAATCTTTTTTTAGCCTGATTATTTGAAACAAAGTGTATATGGGCTAACTTAGATACTGAATGTCTTATTAACTCATCAATTGTCCCAGATAGTTCCCCGCCTTCAATATGTCCAACCAAAATATTGTTTAATGATCCTACAATAGCACCTGCCAAGGTTTCTACCCTATCTCCATGTACTATTATCATATCTGGTTTTATTTCTCTAACAAAGTTACCAAATCCTATTATTGTATTTGCTAGGATAATATCCATTTCTGTAGTACTAGATTGATTCATATACACGAATATATTTTCATATCCTTTTTTTTCAACTTCTCGAAAAGTAGATCCATATATTGATAATGTATGCATACCAGTTACAAATACATAACACTCAAAAAGTTTTGATTTTTCCGCTTTATCTATTAAGGGTTTTAATTTACCAAAATCTGCTCGGGTACCAGTTAAAAAAACAATCTTTTTAGTTTTCATTTTCTATCATGCTCCGATTAAGCTGTGTATCTTTTTTAATTGTAGTCTTAGCTTTTTTACCTAATATCTTTTTATAATCTTCGGCTTTTATTTCCCCTGTTCCAGGTCTTTTAACCCAAATATTATCTTTTGTAAATTTTTCTCCTTTTGAAATATTTTTAATACTTACTACGCTGGCATAGGCAAAATTAGCTGTTTTTATTTCTTCTTTAAGAATTGTTTTTTTTCCTCCGATTGCATCATAAATTGCCTTACTTCCTTTTATTAGATCCTCTAGTTCTTTAGGATTTATAGAAATTTCTATATCTGGGCCAGGCCAGTTCTTATTTGATGTAAAATGTTTTTCCAAAATTAATGCTCCAAGAGCAACTGCACCAAAACAAGTATAATTACCAATGGAGTGATCACTCAAACCTATTATAGCTTTTGGAAAATATTTTTTTAATTCTTTAATAGCTCCAAGTCTAACTTTTTTATATGGTGTGGGATATAAAGAGGTACAATGTAATAAAGCATACTCCACATCATGATTTTCAATTATATTTACGCTTTTACTTATAGAACTGATATTATTCATACCCGTGCTTAAAATAATTGGTTTTCCAAATGAAGCAATATGCTCAATTAAAGGATAATTATTACATTCTCCTGACCCAATCTTATAAGCTTTAACACCAATTTTTTCTAACCTATCGGCTGCTTTTCTGGAAAAAGGTGTACTTAGAAAAATTAAACCTAAAGACTCAGCATATTTTTTAAGTTTTTTTTCCTCATTTGAACTTAGACGGCATTTCTTCATTATATCATAAATAGATTCATTTGCATTCATAGGTACAATCTTTTTTGCGTCTGGAATCATTTCATCTTCGATTATATGAGACTGTAATTTTATACATTCAGCACCAGATTTATGTGCATCAAAAATCATCTTTTTTGCTTTACCAAAGTCTCCACCATGGTTTATACCTATTTCTGCAATAACAAATGGTTTATTTTTTGAACTAATTGATCTATTTGAGATTTTCATTTCTTTTCCTCATAAAGTATTCTGCTAGTTTTAGATCTTCAATATCATCAATATCAATTGCTTCCTCATAATTTTTTATAAAAAATGGCATTATTTTCTTGCCAAATAATTTTCCTTTTTTAATTAAATCGCTTTTGAATATGAAAATAGTTCCACATTCTCTGTAAACTTTTTCGATATCCTGTCTTCTTTTACCTAACTTATAACAAGGTTTGTAATTACCATTTTTAATAGTTCCAATTTTTCCTTCTATTGGATATAATGGAATTAAAGAATCAAAATTATCAATATTTTTGCAAAAAGTTTCACATGCTAAATCTATTGTCAATTCTTTTCTTAAAGGTGATGTTGGTTGTAGTAATACAACGACATCCGGTAAATTTTCATCTTTTAATATTTTTAATGCATGTTTTAATACTTCAACCATAGGAGTTGTGTCTTTTGCAATATCTTTTGGTCTCTTTATTACTTTACAATTAAAACTCTTTGAAATTCTATTTATCTCTTCGTCATCTGTAGAAACATAGATTTTGTCAATAAACTTTGATTTTTCTGCTGCTTTTATAGAATAGTAAATTAATGGTTTATCTAAAAGTAGTCTAATATTTTTTCTAGTTAATCCTTTACTACCCCCACGTGCAGGAATAATTGCTATTATTTTATTTTTCATTTCTAACCATAGAATATTTAATCAACTTAAAAAAACTTGCAAATATATTTAAAATATTTAACTAAAAAATGAATTTATTGCATATTCAATTTTTCTTCTAAAAAACGTTTATAATTTTTTTCCCAATCTGGATTAAAATAATATGCTAAATTAAAATTTTTACTTTGCTCTTCATCATTTCTTATTAAATCTTTGAGTTCTTCATTTTCTTTGAATCTACTACAAACATCTTTTGGAATATGTTTTCTTGACAGTTTATTATCCAAAATAAAAATATTTTTGTCAAATCCCATCGCTTCAAAAACCGTTGTTGAATAACAAGCAACAATGTTTTCTGATTCAGCGATAAACCTGTAGATATCCCCAGCTTTAGCTATATGAATATTCTTGTATTTGTATAACTCTTTATATCGATCCTTAAAAGGAACCTCTCCCGGATGCAATTTAAAAATGATTTTATAACTTGGCATTTGTTCTGATAAATATTCAGAGATTTTTACAAACTGATTTGTAAGGTCTCCCTGAGATACTATTAAAATAGTTTTTTTCTTTTCTTTTACATTTTTATATTTTTTTATACTTTCATAAAAATGAGGAGCGCCTATTGTGATTGTTTTGGAAGGTATATCCATCTGTTTATTCCAATAATCTCCAAAAGTTAAAACATAATCTGGAAGATATTTTTTGTATTCTTCGCTCCTAAAAACTTCTTTACCATAATTATACGCTAAATGACCTTTAGAAATCGTTCCATGCTGAAGTTCACCAGTTAATATACCATGTTCTTTAGCGGTTTTAATTAACATTGCGTTGTAGTTACCGTATGATGCTGCGTTAACAAAAATAATATTTGGATTAATTTTTTCAAACAAATTTGAATAGTAACTTTTATAGTAATCATAGCTAAAATAAAATTCATACAGTTTTTTTCTTATTTTGCTACAAATTTTTTTTTCAAAACTTGTATTTCTTTTAATGAATTTGATAAATTGTTCAATATCTGAATTTTGTTTTTTAAAAATAGTATTTTTAATTTGAGAAAATATATAAGATTTTAATCTACAATAATCTCCAGTTGCAAAACCCTTAATTTTCTTTGGAATATGATATACTCCTCTATATGATTTATCAATTACTAGAGTCTTTTTTGTTAAATTAGAATAATAATCAGAATATATGTTAAAATTTTTATGCCCTATTCTACCTCTTGCAGGTACATAGAAAATTATGTTAAATTTTCTATTATATTTATGTGGTGCATACAAAATTGTATAAAAAAAATATTTAAAAGTTCTAATTGAAATTTTTGGTTGTTTCGCATGAGAGATCAATTCACTAAATTTTAACTGATTGATTTTAAATAAAACATCCCATCTTATAAGCGGCCATATCAAAAGATTATGTTTTTTTATAACAAAATCATTTTTTATGACTTTGTTATCCAGATTATAAAAATCATCTAGAATCATAATTTAACGATCCTCTCAAAGCAAATAGTAGACTACCCTCATCGGGAAATTTAGTTATATCTACGAGACAAGTAGGATAAGATATTAAATGTTTTGCTATAATATAGAACTAGATTATTTCTAGTAATTTTTGCAAATTCTTTTTATAATGTTAAATATTTTCACAATCTGATGAAAGAATCATTAATTAGATCTTTTGAAGACCAAGCAAAAAGATATATTTCTAAACCAAGCTCATCATTCTTTTTAAAGCTATTCTCCTTTTTTAAATTGACATATATCGGTGTAAAAGTTCAATATCCTACTTATATAGCGCCAAATGGAAAAATAAAAAGTGGAAAAAATATTAAAATCCATAAAAATTGTCGTCTATCTGGAAAAATAGATTTAGATGATGATGTTGAAATATATCAGAACTGTACATTATATGGGAAAACAAAAATCGGAAAATATTCTGTAATAAATAAAAATTCTGAACTAATTGGCGAAGTACAAATGGGAAAATATTGTTCTATTGCAAGAAATGTAACTTTTCAAGGTGTAAATCATATAATGAACGAAGCTTCCACTAATATTCCTTTTTTAAGAAATTTATTTAAAAAAGAACCAAAAAGGGTTTCAAAAGGGCCAATAATGGTGGGAAATGATGTTTGGATAGGAACCAAATGTATCATACTATCTGGTGTAAATATAGGTGACGGAGCTGTAGTTGGAGCAGGGTCCGTTCTAACAAAAGATGTAAAACCCTATTCCATTGTTGGAGGATCTCCAGCACGTCATTTGAAATGGAGATTCCCTGAAAATATTAGAAATCAACTCAAAGAAATTAAATGGTGGAATTGGGATGATAAAAAAATTAAAAAAAATAAATCTTTTTTCAAAAAAGACTTAACAAAAGAAGATAATTTAAAAAAATTGATAAAATAAAAACAAATCCTTAAACTTTTTTATATTTTCTTCCAAACATTGGTATTTAAACCCGTGATTTTCTCAAGCTCAATATTATACTTTTCAAAATAATCGTCTAGTTCTTTTTTAATATCTCTATCAATAGATGGAACTTTACCTCTTTTCATGTTTATAACACGATTTAAGAAATCTGATAAATAAGGAATCTTTTTTACATATGAATTTTGAGATATTTTTGCAATAGTTTTACTCCTTGGAGAGCCACCAATATTGTATTTTTTTAAATCTCCAAATTTAAATGAGTCATCTATATTTAAAAAATCGAGAATCTCGTTTAATTTTGTATTATTTAATCTTTCCACAATTAAAAAAAACATTTTATTCTTTGGAAAATAATCAAGCCATCGTTTGACATGAATAACATATTTGGATATTTCTAAATAATTCTCTTTAACTTCTTCAGTTTTTCCATTTAATTCTTTTCTAATTGCTTTTTCAAAAGTATCATTGTCTTCGCGCCCCTTTCTAACATTGTGCCAATAATGAGAATAAGCTCTATCAATTGGATTTCTAAAAATAAAAATTAGTTTTACATCTGGTAAATGTTTTTTAACTCTTGCTGGAACCTCCTCATTAAAAAAATAATTAGGTGTTTTTTCCCCAATCAATTTTTCAGAATGCCCTTCAAAGAAATTTTTGTACCACTCTATTCCTTTTTCATAATTTGAATTAAAAAAATGAGTTTCACCATGGCAAAAAATATCTGGATGTTTATTAAGATATATTTTTAGGGAAGTTGTACCAGATTTAGGTGGTCCAACGATTAGAAAATTTGGAAGCATGGTGAAAGGGTAAAAGAAAAGCTATTTATTAATTTTTATTGTAAAATTTTTTTCAAAAATTGTTAGATAATGAATTATAAATAATGGTTTCTTTATTAGAAGGCTCAATGTCAAAAAATATTTCAATTATTGGAACAGGTTACGTAGGTCTTGTAAGTGGTGTTTGTTTTGCATCTTTAGGTCATAATGTAATCTGTGTTGATGTTGACAAAGAAAAGGTAAACAAGATCAATAATGGTGTTTCACCTATCTATGAAAAAGAATTAAATGCTCTGCTAAAAAAACATAAAACACGCATCAAAGCTACTACCTCCTATCAAAAAGCAATAAAACATAGCGATATTACGTTTATCTGTGTGGGAACACCATCTTTAGATGATGGAGATATCGATTTATCCTACATTGATAAAGCAGTGGAATCTATTGCAGCTGAAATAAAAAAGAAAACAAACTTCCATAGTATAATTGTAAAAAGCACGGTTGCCCCTGGGACAACAAAACATCATGTAATACCGTTACTTGAAAAAAAATCTGGGAAAAAAGCGGGAGATGATTTTGGAGTAGGAATGAACCCTGAATTTCTACGTGAAGGAGTTGCAGTCAACGATTTTTTAAATCCGGATAGAGTGGTAAATGGAGCATATGACAATAAAACCAAAGACATCTTGAAAAAACTCTACAAAGAGTTCTCATGTCCAATAGTTGAAACTTCTCTTACTGCTGCTGAAATGATAAAATATGCAAGTAACTCATTTTTGGCTGCAAAAATAAGTTTTATAAATGAAATCGGGAATTTTTGTAAAAAACTAGAAATTGATACATATGAAGTCGCAGATGGAATTGGTCTTGATAAACGCATAGAACGAGCCTTTTTAAATTCTGGAATAGGCTGGGGGGGAAGCTGTTTTCCAAAAGACACAAAAGCTTTAAAAGCATGGGCTGAAAAAGAAAATATACCCAGTTATATGATCAAAAGTACGATAGATGTAAATGAAAACCAGCCATTACAACTAATAAAATTACTAAAAAAACATATACCTAAATTAAAGAATAAAAAAATAGGTGTACTTGGTCTTTCTTTTAAACCAAATACTGATGATATAAGAGATAGCCGGTCTATTCCAATTATTAAAAAATTAATAAAAGAAGGTGCAAAAGTTAAAACATATGATCCAAAAGCAATTCCTAATTTTAAAAAATTATTTCCAGATATAAAATATTGTAAAAATCCTGAAGAAGTATTGGATTCAGAAGCTGTATTAATTACAACTTTATGGAATGAATTTAAAAAATTAGATTACACTGGTAAAATTGTGATTGATGGAAGAAGATTAATTGATGCTAAAAAAACCGCAAAAATATATGAAGGAGTGTGTTGGTAAAAATATGAAAGTAAAAAAGGCTGTTATCCCTGCAGCAGGAATGGGCACTCGTTTCCTACCCATTACTAAATCCATGCCAAAAGAAATGCTACCCCTAATTGACACTCCCGCTATTCATTATGTAGTAGAAGAAGCAGTACTATCAGGAATTGATGATGTAATAATAATTACTGGTAGAGGAAAAAGATCTATCGAAGATTATTTTGATGAAAATCCAGAATTAAATATGCATCTTAAAAGAAAAGAAAAAAAAGAACTACTAAAAAAAGTTGAAAAAATTTCTTCACTAGCTGATGTACATTATATCCGCCAGAAAGATCCAAAGGGACTACCTGATGCAATTTTACAGGCAGAAAAACATGTGGGAAATGAACCATTTGCAGTACTTCTAGGAGATGACATTATAGAAAGTAAAATACCCTGTACAAAACAACTTATAAATATTTTTGAAAAATATAATTCATCGGTATTAGCAACTCTTGAAGTACCTATAGAAGAAATACATAAATATGGATCAATAAAAGCAAAAAAACTTGATAAAAATTCAAACCAATTAGCTTTGCTACAAGATATAATAGAAAAACCCAGCCCAAAAAAAGCACCTTCAAATATCGCCTCAATTGGTAGATATATTTTTACTTCCAACTTTTTTGATTGTGCAAAAAATACAAAACCCGGGATTAACAACGAACTTCAAATTTCAGATACAATAAGATTACTAACTGAAAAAGAAAACATATATACGTTTGGTTTTAACGGTAAAAGATATGATATCGGAGATAAATTAGGATATCTTAAAGCAATCATTGACTTTTCAACAAAAAACAATGAGATAGGATATCAATTAAAAAAATATATCAAAAAACGTTCAAACCAATTCTAATAAGTTATTCTTTGTTTCTCATAAATAGATTTATAAAACGAACAATTTTAATATTCTTTTTTGAAATTATTGAAGTTGAATAGAAAAATGTAACAATACAAAATTTAAAAAATAGATATACCTTTTTTTTCAAATTAAGATATTTTATATCCCTAAAATGTTTCTTGTGAAACAATATATAGCCAAAAATTTTATTCTTTGGATTAGAAGAAATCTGAGTCTCAGGTTGATCTTTTATAACCATAACTTCATCTAGATAATCAAATTCACCCACTTTAGAAATCCTATAAAAAAAATCATGATTTTGTTCACTAGGTAAACTTTCATCAAAAAAACCAACTTTTTCTATTGCACTTGTTTTTATAAGTATTGTTGATGTTTCAATATCTGAAAAGTTCAATAATAGATTTTTAGAAATTTTTCCTTTTAAATGTGGTGATCTTTTTGTTTGAGTTAATTTGTCGAAATATTGACATCCAACAAAAACTAATTTCTTGTTTTTATTAAATAACTCTACTTGTTTTTTTAACTTATTTTTATCAGAATAATAATCATCGTCATCAAGGAATGCAATATAGTCTCCTCTACTTTTTCTAAGCCCAAGATTCCTTGAGAAATTTGGACCTTTATTTCTGGAATTCTTAATATAAAAAATTCTCTGGTCTCTTAATTTTTTAATGTTATCCTTAGTATTGTCTGATGACGCGTCATCTACAATTATCAACTCTAAATTTGAATAATTTTGATCTAAAACAGAGCGAACTGCTCTTTTTAGAAGAAAACTCCTATTATAAGTAGGAATAATTACACTTATTTTTTCTTTATTATTATTTTTTAACATTTTCTTGCTTTACTCTCATTATAGATTTCGTTAGTTTTTCTTTGCGTATCAATTCTTGTCTTTTTTTTTGTTCTTCTTGATTATTTTTAATATGGTCTAATATTTTTTGTTCGAGTTTTTTAATAATTTCTTTTTTTTCTTCATTTGTAAAAATATTATTTTTTTCTTTTGGGTCCTCTCTAAGATTATACAATTCTTTTTTATTTCCATCTGAAATTAATTTCCATTCTTTGTCACGATATGCTGTAATTCTTTTTTTTCCTAATGCTTCAGCAATTATGTAATCTTCTGAATCCAAAAAGTTTTTTCCTTGAAATGATTTTTTTTCTTTAATACCTAGAAATGATAACAGAGTTGGAGCAAGATCAAGTAAGGAAATTGGTTTTTCAACAATTTTATTTTTAATATTTTTGCCATAAAAAATCAAGGGTATATGAAGCAATTCGTCATATAATTTTTCAATGTGACTCAAATCACCATGTTCTCGAAATTCTTCTCCATGATCCGAAGTTATTATAAAAATTGTTTCAGGATAATTTTTTTCAATTTTATTAATAAGAGTTTCAATAATCTCATCGGTATAGCGTATAGATCCGTCATATAAATTTATATAATCTTTGAGTTGGCTTTCAGATATTTTGTCTCTACTTTTAATATCATTAATTTTTTTCCCCATCCAAATTTTTTTATAATGAGAATAAGTTTTAACATTAATTTTTTTTAGATGTCTATTTGGGGGTACGAATGGCATATGTACATCCATATAATGTATCCAAAGAAAGAAAGGTTCTCTGATTTGTTCCAACCATTGAAATGTTTCTTTGTTAATATTTTTACCAGTTTCGTGTGGTAATTGATGGAAAAATAACGCTCTCACTCCTTTCATGAGTTCATGATATTTTTTTGTTAATGTTTTTCTCTTAATATCCTCTTCTACTCGTCCAATTAAAAAATCGTTAAAATAATCAAATCCTCTATCATATTTATAAAATTTTGAAACATACGGATTTGAATGTATGCCACCAGTTGTATATCCATGATTTTTTAAAACTTCAGCAATAGATTTCCGTCCTTTATGAAAGCCTTTCCCTAAAGCCTCATCGTTAAAAAGTAAAGGATAAGTAGAAGATAAAAAAGAGGGGACAGAATGTCTTGTATTTGGCCCGTTTGAAAATGCATTTTTAAAAAACAGACCTTTCTTAGCTAGTTTATCAAGAAAAGGACTCGTATTTCGATGATAGCCCATACATCCAAGATGATCTGCACGAAGACAATCAATCGTAATCAATATAACATTAGTCATCAACTAGAGGGTAATAAATCCGACCTATTTTAAGATTACAACAAACCAAAAACTCTATAGATATCAAATATATTTGAAGAAATGTGTTAATAAGCATTGTAATCACTGTCAAAAATGAAGATGATACGATTGAATCTCTATTAAAAAGCTTAATTATTCAAAAACCTCCATTTGAGATAATAATTGTAGATGCTAATAGTTCTGATGCAACTCGAGAAATTATTGAAAAATATAAGGCTAAATATGATTCGATTAAAATGTTTGTTAAAGAGGGAAGCCGTGGAAATGGTAGAAATTTTGGGGTGTCAAAAGCAAAGGGAGAAATAGTAGCATTTACAGATGGTGGATGTACAGCTAGTAAAAACTGGCTAGAAAATATAAGAAAAAAAATTAACGAAGGATATGATGTTGTTGCAGGTAAAACAATAAATACGGGTTCATTTAAGGAAACAAAAAGAGTAAAAGTTATACAAAACGGATATGATATCACTTGGCCTTCATGTAATCTTGCATATAAAAAACAACTTTTTGAAAAGATTAATGGATTTGATGAACATTTTATTACAGCAGAAGATATTGATCTAAATTTTAAAGCTGTAAAAACAGGTGCAAAAATAGGATATGCAGAAAATGCAATTATTTACCGGACATCTGCACCATCATTTTATAATTTTATTCAACAATCTTTCTGGTACGGCTATGGTAGAAAACAACTATCATTAAAACATGGGAATCTTTGGAAAAGTTACTCAGCAAATCAAATGTTTAATACACAGTTGACATTAAAAGGTATTATACGGCTTGTTTTTGGTTTTTTTGGGTATCTTTTTTGCAAAATAAAAGAGAAATAAGCACATAAAGAGTTTTTCAGTTTAAAAATTATTTTTCAAGTAAATCTTTTATCGCTTTTCTAACCGCCTCATCAGACGAAAGGGCTGGTTTCCAACCAAGTTTTTTAATTTTACTTATATCAAACTGAAAATGCGGTACATCTCCCTTCCATCCACGTTTTCCACCGGTATAACTAAATTTTACATCTTTAAGCCCCATTTCTTCAACAACAAGTTCTCCAATGCGTGTAACTCTTGTTGCTGAATCAACACCTAGATTAAACACATTGATTTCTTCATCTGAGTTCATAAACCCGTGCATAATTCCATCCACACATTCAGTAACATAAAGATAAGGCTTTTTTTGTTTACCGTCACCAAGGATTTCAAGTTCATGAGGATTATTTTTTAGTTTATTGATAAAATCAACAATTACTCCATGTGTTCCACGTATACCTACAACATTTGCAAATCTATATATCCAACCTTGCATGTCAAAGGTATGAGCAAAAGAACTAATCATTCCTTCTGATGCAAGCTTTGCAGCACCATAAACTGAAATAGGTAAAAGTGGACCATAATCTTCAGGAAGTGGTTTCTCTGGAGTTTCTCCATATATAACACTACTTGAAGAAAAAACTATTTTTTCAACATCATTTTTTCTCATTGAATCAAGCAAATTATATGATGCCTGCATATCTTTTTCAGCAATAGATGGATCATCTGCACCACCCCTAACATCAGGATTAGCAGCAATGTGAAAAACAACATCATGGCCCTTAACTGCGTTTTCAACTTCTTTTTTGTTTAGTAAATCTTCTTTTATAAAAATAAAATTTTCATTATCAAAATGTTGATCGATAAACTCTTTTTTTCCAGAGCTTAAATTATCAAAAACAGTAACCTTATGACCTTTTTCTATTAGTTTATCAACTAGATGACTTCCAATAAAACCAGCGCCACCAGTGACAAATGCTTTCATTTGTGTTTTTCTCCTTTTTGAAATCGGTCTATAATAGTTTTACTTAAGTAATTTTTCTTTTAAAATTTTATAAAAAAAGAAAGGTTAGTAAAAAATAAGAATAACCTTAAAAAATTTTTATTAGATATTATGAACAGTAATTATCCTAAATTTACTCTTTTTTAATATTTACTGCTTTTGGTCCTTTTTCACTTTCTTCTACTTCAAATTCTATAGTATCGCCTTCGTTTAGGAAGGTGCCTTGAGGTACAGCTGATCTGTGTATGAAGATATCGTTTCCATCTTCGCCTTCAACAAAGCCGTATCCTTTTCTTGCATTATACCATTTTACTTTTCCATTCATTTACTTTTTTCCTCCTTATTTTGACTATAGGAGTCGTTTCTTATCAGCAAAAACTTAAATTTTCAACAAATTTTTTTGTCTTAAACCTTTGCTTTTGCCATTCTGCATGGATGATAAGGAGGTTTATATATATTTCTATTGTTTTTTTTCTCTTTATATTTAAAAGCTTTTATGTATATTTTATATATTATAACCCTATTGTGAGCCGGCAATGCTTGATACTCAGTTAGTAATTGAGTTTGTTTGGATTGTATTACTTGCCGTGTATTCCTTTGGTTTTATATTACTTACTAGAAAATTCTATGAATACATGATAAAAAAACGTATTAGAAAAAGTGTTGCTGTATATTATAACCGTAAGTTTATCCATATTTTTGCCGGAGGCGTAGTTGTACTAATTGTTCCTTTTGTTTTTTCTAGCCCCTGGTATCCACTTTTTGCTGGAATTTTACTTTCTCTTATTATGTTTTTTTTCCATAGATCTGGACGTATTCTCTATTGGTTTCAACATAAACGTGATTTTAATGATGTAACTTTTTGTTTTATGTGGGGGGTTGCAATTTTTATTTTATGGTATTTTTTTGATAACCCTTGGATTGCAGTTATTCCTCCTGCTTTTATTGCATTTGGTGATGGAGTTACTGGTATTGTCCGTAATTTTGGTTTTAAAGAAAGAAGCAAGCATCCTGTTGGAAACCTCTATATGGCTGGAGTATGTATTCCTATTGGTTATCTATTTGCTGATATGGCTGGTATTGCTTTATGGGGTGTTGTTGCTGCAATTGTTGCAAGTTTATTTGAACGATACGAGTTTGGCCCTATTGATGATAATATCTTGATTACAGTTAGCTCTATTTTTGTACTCTTTATTGGTGGAATTATCGGTCCTATTGGATTGTTTTTTTAGGTGATTATTTTTGTCTTTTTGGGAGGATCGAGGCGATAGGTTTCATTGCGGTGTTGATATCTATTTAAAGAAAGGTTCTAAAGTTGTTAGTTTTTCAAAAGGAAAGGTAATTAAAACAGGTGTTTTTACCACATCTGATCAAGTTTATTACTGGAATAAAACATTTTATGTTGATGTAAAAATAAGTAATACTCTTTTTTGTAGATATGCTGAACTTGAGAAAATTAATGTATCTATTGGTGATAAAATAAAAAAAGGTGATATCATCGGATATGTTGGATTTGTTTTAAATAAAAATAAAATTGATAGTAATAGCCCAATTTATATTCAAAAGTTAAAAGAAAAAGGAAATACTTCTATGCTACATTTTGAACTATATAAAAATAAACCTATTGAGGTTTCAAATAAATGTTATCTTGGTGGGAACTGGTTTTGTAGTGAAAAGCCTAAAGGTTTAATTGATCCAACTAGTTTTTTAAAAGGTAAAATAAGTTTGTAATTTTGCCATTTTTTTGCAAAATAACTTTGTTATTTTTCCAAAAGTTAGCAGAATAATAAAGAAAAACTATTTGAATTCTAGATTAAGAGTTGGAATATAGATTTATATTTTCATTTATAATTCATAAGTTTAACTAAAATATATTGGTAAAATAAATTTAACCAAAAAAGAGAGATATTAATAAAATATAATTTACTAATATGGTTTAAAAAAGTAGGGTATTCATCTAAAAAATTATTTCATAATTGAAAATAAAAAAATATGGATAATTATTTATCCATATGTATATCCATCTGTGGATATGGTATACCTATTCCTTCTTTATCATAGGTTTGTTTTAAGGTTTTATTGAAATCAAAGAAAAAGTTCCAGTAGTCTTCCTTTTTAACCCATGGTCTAATAACAATTCCTACTGCCGAGTCACCCATTTCACTTACTGCTACCGTTGGTGCTGGGTCTTTTAAGACTCTATCATCTTCTTTAAGTAGGTTCATTGCTGTTTTAATTGCTTTATCTATATCATCATCATAGCCTATACCAATTGTCATATCTACTCTTCTAGTTGGGTTGTGTGTGTAGTTAGTGACATTTCCTCCCCAGACTTGTTTGTTTGGAATTATTATATGTTTATTATCAGGAGTATCAAGTTCAGTTACACTTATTCCAACGTTTTTAACAGTTCCACTATCTCCACCTGCATCAACATAGTCTCCCTTTTTGAAAGGTTTTGTTATTGCTATCATAAAACCTGATGCAATGTTACTAAGTGTATCACCTAGTGCAAAACCTAAGACAAAACCCATAACTACTGATATACTTACAAGTGCTGCACCTACGTTTACACCTAAGAAACCTATTGCAGTACCAATAACAAAAATGTAGAGCACTAGTCTAATAATTCTAGTTGAAAAATCAGCTAGTATTTCGTCAAGTTTTGCACGGATCATCCATTTTTTTAGTAAGTTTGATGCGATTTTTACAACGATTATTCCAATCACTAATGTTAGTATCGCTAGTATTATTTCTATTATGCTTATTCCAAGAATTATATCCTTTGAGAAATTAATATTTCCTATTATTATATCTGCCATTCTTTTCTCTCCCCCGAGAATTAAATGTTGAATTATTTATTTAGTATTTAAAATCTTACTAGAATATGTTCAAAAATATTTTAAATTGTATGACTGCTTTTTTTTATACCTGACAAAAACAAGGATGCAGGATAAACATTTTCATCGATAGTATCTTTTGTGATATAATATACAGGAAATGGATATTTAGCTTTCTTAAGTTTTCCATACTTAACCTCAAAACCATAAAATTTATCATTTTTTCTTATCACTAAATCACATTCTTTGTTTTCATAATAGAATCCTGCAAAAGAATGCCTTTCTTTTATAACTGGTATTTCATAATTCTGTATTATATGGCTTGAAACAGTATGGTCTACAATATTTTCTAAATTTTTATCTAGAAAATCTAAAGTATCATCATAGGAGCAGCCTGTAAGATATTGATTTAGTGCCTGTGGAATTAAGCTACTTTGAAATATGATCTTTTTTTGTTTTCTAATAAAATATCTTTTTTTGTTGATATCCCATGCAGGAAGAAGATAGATCAACCTAGAATTTTCAAGGATCTCAATATATTCTTTAACTGTGTTATGGTGAACTCCAATATCTGATGCAATATTAACAAAATCTAATCGTGAACCCATGGATTTGAGTATTTTTTCCATGATCTGTCTTCCAATATCTTCACTTTTACTACCCTTTGATAAAGCCCCAAGAAAAAGCCTTATCATCATTTCATATGTCTCTTCGTTTATTCGTTGTTTATTTAGATATTCTACTACTGCATCTGGAAAACCACCTGTTATTAGATATGAATAAAATAAATATTCGAATTCATCAAAATAGGGCATTGCATCTTTTACATCTGGTTTAATTGCAGAAAAACTATCTGTCTTTCTGATTTTGTTTGCAAATTTTCTAATATCTGGATTTTCTATATTATCTTTTAACTCTATTATATTTTCAATGTATTCTCTAAAACTGAGAGGATTTAAAAAATATTCATTGCCTTCTACTTTTCTACCTGGGAGTCTTTCTTTTTTTGCTCTTATTTTTACCGGATTTGAACCTGTTGCTATAATTGTTAAATCTGTTGTTTCTGCAAGTTCTTTTAATAATATATTCCAATTATTGTGATAAGTTATCTCATCAAAAATTGCTACTTCCCCAGCAAATCTTTGTTTGAAAGTTTCTATTATGTTTTTTATTTCTCCAATGGTATGTCTATCACAAGATATGTAGATTATTTTTTTATTATCCACATTTTTTAACAATTCTTCTATTATGAGTTTAGTGTAAACAGTTTTACCTGCTCGTCTTACTCCTCTTATAAGATATATTTCTCCTTTTTTTAGGTCTATTTTTTTTCTATTTAATACATATTTTATTTTTTTAAAATCTCTATCTTCTTCTTCCCATCCCTCTTGTTTCCACCATGGATTTTGTGAACTCAATCCAGATAACTTTATTGCCATAAATGATAGTATATTATCATTATTTATAAAACTTATGATAATCGATTATCATAAAAACGCATTTTTGTGATAATTCATTATCATTAATCACATTTTCTTTATAAGTTTTAGATAAATAACAAAGGAAAATTAGTCTTAAAAAAATCATTTCACATATTCTTTTTTAACATATTTACTAGTATAAAGATTTACAAGTGCTCCATATTTAAGTTTGAATTTAACAATGTCTCCAACTTTATAAGAATTATTTTTAATTTGTAAAATTATATGATCACTACTGCTACCTAGTATTTTTACATCTTTATCAAGTGGTATCAGATCATCTGGAATAGTATCCTGCTTGCCAACTGCAATAATTGCTCTATTAATGATACCTTCGTCTTTAAATTCAGGTGTTTCACCAAATGCGTTTTGAGTGATTTTTCCATATGGCTTTGATTTTTTATGCTGGTACTCAATAATTTCAGCTTCTAAAATAAAAGTATCCTGAAATGTATCTTGAATAGGAGTTCTATTAACTGTTTCATAACCAATAAGTATTCCTTCTCCAATCCTAAGATTATTAATAATAGTCTTCTCAGAATTTTTCAATAAAAGAGGAATATTTGCTGAGTTTCCACCAGATATCATTTCAAAATTTATGTTATGTTTATGTTCAGTTTTTTCAACTATTTCTAAAAATTTTTCTATTTTTTCATTAGTTGGAACAACCCCTCCAAAACATGCAAGGTTCATTCCAATACCATATAAAATTATACCCTCAAGATTCTTTATTTTCTTAATTATATTATCCAAGTTTTGTTCAGGGACGCCCTCACGCAAGTCTCCCATTTCAACCATTAAAACAATTTTATGTTTCTTATCTTTCTTAATTGCTTCATCTGATAATTTTTTTATAACTTTAAATTCAGTATTAAGTGAAATATCAGAAAAGTCTACTACACTTTCTACTTCAGACGGCATAGGTGTTCTAAGCTGCATAAAAGTAGTTTTTAGACCCTTTTTTTTCATATCTATAATATTTAGAACCCTTGAATCAGCAATACCCGCGCAGCCCCCTTCAAGCATAGCATTAGCTACTTTAATATCTCCACATGTAGCTTTAGTTACACCAATAACCTTTATATCTGCTTTTTTTGCTAAGTTTACAATCCTGCTAGCGTTATGTTTGATTTTTTCAGTATCAATTAAAAGCCGAGGATAACTTTTGTTTATTTATATACCTCCATAAGATAATTGAGAAGATAGTTAGATGTATCAATTACATCTTTTTTATTAACAAACTCATTTGGAGCATGAATGTTACCACCACCTGGTCCAAAAATAAGAGTAGGAACTTTTGTTCTAGTTCCAAATAAATTAAAATCACCAACACTTCTAGTAGAAAACTTACAAGGCCTATGCTCAATATTATCATTTTTAACCTTGCTTTCAGTTTCTGCAAGATTTTTCATAAAAAAATCAATATATTTACTTTCTTCAAAAAGATAAGGCCTATATTCAAGCTCAGGACCAGGACAATGCCTTCTGAAAACCTCGACCTTTGATTTAAGACGTAAGGCCTTTACTATTTTTTTAATCTCTCTTATTACAGTTTTTGCATTCTCCCCAAGCATAACCTGTCTATTTACAAGAATTCTGCAGTAACTAGGAACAGTAAAAGATTGATCCCCGCCTTGAATGTTTAACACAACATAATGACCTCTACCTCTTTTGATATGGGTGAAAATATCAAATCTAGCAAGTTCTGATACAAGAGTTGATGCATCATGCAGAGCATTTACACCAGGTGAAGGATGAGATGCATGAGCAGCTTTTCCATAAAAATCAATACATAGAAGAACTCTTCCCTCTGCACCAACAATTGGTACTGGAAAACTGGATTTATGGATTTTTCCATGGGTAAAACAATAATCATTAGAAGTAATAAGAGGGGAAGGTTCTGGAACTATTATTAGATCATAGTCTTTGAAATCAAACTCTTTTAAAAGAGTATCAGTTCCAAGAGAAAACGGTGCTTCTTCACCAAATACAAGGCTTAAAAATATTGTGCCGTTAATCTCTTTTCTTCTTTTTAAAAGAGCAAGTAATGCAGAAATTCCTGCAGCACATCCTCCTTTCATATCAGCAGAGCCGCGACCATAAATTTTCCCATTTTCTTCTACAGCAGAATAAGGGTCATGATCCCATTTATATTTTTTATTAACTGTTACTGTATCAAGATGGCCATTGAGCATTATCTTAGGTCCTGCGCCATTACCAATTTTTAGATAAAGATTTGAAAAATTTTGATATTCAAGATAAGGATTTTTTGTCTTCTGAAACTTTATATCCAAATCTTGCTCTTTTAGATATTTATAAGCATACTCATAAATCTCATTACCATCATGAGTACTACTAGGAATTTTTATGAGTTCTTTTGTAAGGTTTATCAATTCTTTTTCTTCTTTTTCATCAAGAAGATTCTTTTTCATGCTCCTCTCCAACATAGTGCATCCTATAGTATTTTTTCCGTAAACCCATCTTTTCATATAGTTTTATCGCTCGTTTATTGTTTGTTTCAACATGCAAAGATAGATCACCTTTAGTTATCTCAATTGCTTTTTTCAAAAGCTGGGTTGCAATACCTCTACCCTTCACATTTTTCTTAGTTGCAATATAAGATAAATGATATTTTGGGAAAAATGTTTCAAAAGGAAGCTTTGAAAGAATAGTTATTCCAACTAGTGTTTCATGATCAAACGCACCTATTACATATCCTTTTTCAAATGCATTTTCAACTGCTTCTTTCATTTCTTCAATTGGATCGGAAAACTGTAATAGCCAGGTGTCAAGTTTTTTAAGAAATTCTTTATATGGCATGTCCAGTTCTGATTTTTTAAGTTCTCTGATATCTAATCTAATTGTTCCATCATCAAGAATTATTACATGGTTTCCATCTTTTACTTTTCCTTCTTCTACTGCTTTGATAAAACCTACTATTGGAAAACTATTTTGAAGTGTCATCTTTATTTTCTCTAGTTTTTTTACTTCAGGTGCATGTTTTTGGATATCTTTGTCTTCTACACCTATTGCACCGCCGTATGTATCATGAATAGCATTTAACGCATCTTGGCCGTTGAGACAGTTTGCATTTACCATATGTCTACTAAGTTTTGTCTTTGTAATATCTTTTTTATCAAGAAAAATTTTTTTCCGAAGATTCTTTTTATATGTTTCAATTATAGCATTTCCATTATCAGTACTAGCCGCCCATATTTTTGGCAGTGTATCAATTTCTTCATTGATCCATAGTTCTTTAAGTCCAAGGTGAAGACCAGCAACTGATGATCCATTAAACGTTTGACAAAAAACAGTATCGATTTTGTCTTTTAGTTGATTGTTTATTTCTTTAGCAATATAAGAAAAAGCATACATGTTCATTAAGCTGTTTGCATCACCAAAATTTGCATCATACCAACCATTTTCTTTAGCCTTTTTTCTGCTTTCTTTAACACAATCAGCATAGGTTTTACCGTTTTCAATTATTTTTACGTTTTCTTCAGATAATAGTTTTTTTCTTCTAATTCTTTTTTTGTTTGGCACATAAAAAACACATTCAACATCAAAATATTGAGATAAATAAGACAAAGATCCTGCTATTGTTCCAAAGGTACCCATAGTAATTGTTTTTTTACCTCTAGCAACTGCATCTCTAATAATGAGATATGCAAGCCTATCTTCTCTATGGCCTGAAGGATTGTTTCCTTCTAGTTTTAAAAATATCTTTTTTATACCTAACTTTTTTTCTAAGTTTTTTGCACGTACAAGTGGCGTCCTTCCTACTCTGCTTTTAAGTATTTCTTCTGGCATGTTTTTAACCTTCTAATTAAAAATTCTATTTTTTTGTTATCCAACATAAATCTATAATAATAATCTTTTGGTTTCTTTATCTAGATTTTGTATCAATAAAATATTTAACAGAAAAACTATACATGTTTTTAGATAAGTATGAAAAAAATTAATGATCACATAGAAAAAAACAATATAAAATGGGTTCAACTGCATTTCACAGATTTAATAGGAAGACTACGTACTCTTCATATGCCTAGTGATGTTTTTATTGACAAAGTAACAAATGATGGTATAGGTTTTGACGGTTCAAGTGTTGGTTTTGCAAAAGTTGAAAAATCTGATATGATAGTAAAACCTGATCCTGATTCTTTTATGATTCTTCCACATGAAAAAGGTGAAGCTCGTTTTATTGGTGAAATTTATGATCTTTCAAATAAACCCTTTACTTCATGTCCAAGAAAAATTTTAAAAGACGCTGTAAAATATGCTAAAAAAAATGGTTTTGATGAAATAAAAATAAGCCCAGAAATGGAGTTTTATCTTCTTTTAGAACATGGAGACCAAGAGCCAAAAATTGTTGAACAACAAGGTTATTTTGCACCGTCCTCTCTTGATAATTGTAAAAATTATCGAAAGACTCTTTCAGAATTTTTAATTGAAAATAAATTCAATGTAAAGTATCATCACCATGAAGCAGGTATATATCAACATGAAGTTGAAATTGGTGCACTTGATGCAATTTCTGCTGCTGATTACTGTATATATTTTAAGTATTTAGCTAGAGAAGTTGCAAGTCTATATAATCTATTAGTAACCTTTATGCCAAAGCCTTTTTCTAATGATGCAGGAAACGGTATGCATGCACATGTTTGTTTTTTTAAAAATGGAAAAAATATGTTTCAAGATGATAGCGATGAATACAGGTTAAGTCAGACTGCTAGATATTTTATTGGAGGAATTCTTGAGCATGCTCGTGGTATGGCAGCACTTGCTAATCCTACTTTGAATAGTTATAAACGTCTTATACCAAATTTTGAAGCACCAATCTATATTGCGTGGGCACAGCATAATCGAAGTAGTCTAGTTAGAATCCCAGCGAGAAAAAACATTGATGTTGAGGTTCGAAATCCTGACCCAGCTGCAAACCCCTATCTTTTATATGCAGCAATGATCCATGCCGGTATTGATGGGATAAAAAAGAAAATAGAATATGACCCCATTCCAAAAAACATCTATCAAATGAGTGAAAACGTTAAAGACCTTGGCATAAAAAAACTTCCAACAAATCTAAACGAAGCAATTGATGAACTAGAGTCTGACGATGTAATTAAAAATGCAATAGGAAAAGACTCTGTTGATTTATTTGTAAAATATAAATCAAAAGAATGGCAGAAATATATTTCTGAAACAACAGATTTAGAATATAGATTATATTTCCATTGTTAATGCTTAATTAAATTAAATGTATATTGTACTATCAATCTTAATTTTTGATTTTATCAATTTTGGAGTTATAAAGATACATAATATAAGAGTAATATAGTAGCTAAAATGTATAGCAGGTATAGAGAGGATATCAATACTAGATATACTTAAGTGTTTTTAAACCAACAACCAATTTTACATACAGACAGATTTTCGTATAAAATCCGTGGGGGAAGAAAAAATTATGAAGAAAATATATAATATAAGAAAATTTTTAGCTGGTGTCGTCCTGATTTCGTTGATTTCTACAAGTATAGTAATAACAAACACAGCAGCAGAAGGAAATACAACAAATGATATGTTGCCCTCTTTGAGAATATATGGTGAAAAAGAGGCAGTATATCCAACGCAATCCTATTATGGTTCACAAGATTTTGTTTATCCCAAAGAATATGATCCTTTTGATCCAGGTATAATTGAAAAGGATAGTATCACATTTAATGCAGCATATTGGTTTGGCCATGATGAGTATGAAATAAAAGCACGTGGTGATGCAAGTGAGAAGATATTTTTACGTGCTTTCTATGAACCAGGTTACACACATCCAGTTGATTGTGTGATGAATGGTTGCCAAAATGTTTTATTAAAACCAGTTGAAACATTTGATGCAATTGTTACTGAAACAACATATTCACTTGTAACACTTTATGATAGAGAGCCAAATTATGGCTATCCCGGAGAAACAAAGTTTGTTTTACCATATGCGTCAATGGATCCAGCTATTCCGGGTATGGAAGAAGCAGGACTGTTAGATGTTGCAGATACAAATCACATGAAAACAAAACAATTGACCGATGGAGCAATTGAAGTTGAAAAAGAATATACTTTCAACAATATCGATTATAAACAAGATCTCGAGATTAGATTTATGGATCATATGGTAAAAATCGAAAACTTTGAAGATAATGATCCTGAGGATGATAAACTCGATATCTATGTCTGGTATATTGGAAACATGAATGATCGAATTCCAGCTGAAGAAAAACATACTATATGGGAAAACAGTATGGGTCCAGATCCATCAAATAACTATTATTTCAATAGAGAAAACCACAAACTGCAGATGTCTGATGCATGCCATAGATGGTATCTACGTATTGAAAATGCTGATGATGACTATCTAAGGCTTACTGTTGGAAGAAGACTTGTCGCTGGTGAAACATTCTATGTTGATGGTGTAAGATATGATATACCTGCAGTATATGTAGCTTCTAATGGTGGGTTTAAATATATAACTCTGCAGAGTCCCATACCAAAAGGAGAACCTATATGGGAATCAGTATTAGAGCGTAATGTTGATGATTTCAGCCATGTAACATCTCAGTATCTTGCATCCTTACCAAAAGACGTTACAGCATGGTTACTTCCACCTTTCAACGAACCACATACCATGATAGATGATATAGGATTGGAAAAACCAAATCCTCATACACAACATAACTGCCTGCATCCACCAGGAAAACCATTGGATGGCTTAAAAGATCCACTTGTAATTAAATACATTGATGAAACTATTGAAGACAGATTCTCCAGCAGTCTATTAGAACGGTTAAATACTGATAGAGATGAAGATGAAGAATGGTATTGGTATAACGTTTATACTAAACCAAATCGTTACACGGAATTCGTTTTACCTGATCAAGAAAAACCAACTGAAAACTATCCAAATTCGCTTGCAAAAGCAGATGGCTTTGAATATCTTGTAACTACTTCACTTATAGCACCAAACAGTAAAGTAGATCTTGATCGTAGTGACAGATGTAAAGATTATGATGAACATGAGATATTTGATAGAGTCTTAGAAATAGCTCGTTTCAGAGAACGCGCTGAATACTATGAAATGCCTCGATTTGTATTTGAATTCGACGCCTATGATGATACCGACTTTTTCATAAATGAAGGAACAGCTGAGCCCTCGGTTAGACTTTATGGCGAACAGGATTTTGTTTATCCGACACAATCATACACCGGTGCTGATGATTTTGTATATGATAGAGAATATTATCCTTTTGATCCTGGTGTAATCAAAAAAGATAGTATCACTTTCAACTCTGCTTTTATAGATGGACATGCAGGAGTATATGAAATAAAAGCACAGGGTGATGCAAGTGAGAAGATGTTTTTACGTGCTTTCTATGAACCAGGTTACACACATCCAGTTGATACTTTGATGAATGATTGCTCGAATGTAATATTGAAAGATGTTGAACAGTTTGATGCAATTGTTACCGAAACAACATATTTCTTAGTAACAATTGATGGCAGACAGCCTACAGTGGGTAATCCATATCCTGAGATAACAAAAGTAGTTCTTCCATATAAATCATCAAATCCATTTAAGCCTGGTATGGAGATGGCAGGTTTATTGGATGTAGCTTATACAGATCATATGGAAACAAAACAGCTAACTGATGGTTCGGTATCTGTTGAAATGGAATTTGAATTCAATGATGATTCATTTATTGGCACTCCAATGCATTTCATGGACCACAAACTTACAGTTGTAAACTTTGAGGATAACGACCCCGATCAGGATAAACTTGATCTTAAGGTAGCCTACATTGGTAACATGAACGATGCTATATCCGCAGAAAAAACTTATACTTTAACTGAAGATCTTTGGGGAGAAGAGCATCTATTCTTTGATAGAGAAAATAACTGGGAATTTAAAACTGATGCATGCCATAGATGGTATATGAATATTCAAAATGCTGATGATGACTATCTAAGGCTTACCATTGGTAGAAAACTTGTTGCTGGTGAAACATTTTATGTTGATGGTGTAAGATATGATATGCCTGCAGTATATGTTGATTCTGATGGTGGATTTAAATATATAACATTCCAGACACCTATACCAAAAGGACATCCTGTATGGCAACTACCTTTATCAAGAAATGTTGATGATTTCAGCCATGTAACATCTCAGTATCTTGCGTCTTTACCTATGATGGAAAATGCATGGTTACTGCCACCGTTTAATGATAAACACACTATGATAGATGATATCGGTCTAAAAAAGATGAAAGGAAACTGTTTACCAGCTGAAGGAGTAATGTTAAGGGATGAAAAAGGCCCAATAGATCTCTATTACATAGAAGAATCAGTTGAAGAGAGATTTGAAACAAGTATTGTTGAAAGGTTACATACAGATTACGGTGAACATTGGTATTGGTATAATGTATATACAAGACCTAATCGTTATACAGAATTTGTGCTACCAAACCAAGAAACAACAAACGACTATTATAATTCAAATGATCTATCGATGACTGGATATTCATATAGTAAGGCAGATGGTAATGAATATCTTATAACAAATTCACTTATAGCACCAAACAGTGAAATGGATCTCAAGCGCGGTGATAAGTGCAAAAAATATGACCATGAGATCTTTTCTCCATTAGGTTCTGAAGATAGTGTATTTACTGAATCAGCTCAACTCTGTATGATAATTGATGGATCAGGTAGTATAAGTCCAACAGAGTGGAATCTAATGATAGAGGGTATTGCTGATGCGGTTAGAAATAATATGCCTCATGATGGATCAGTAGAATTTACAGTGGTACAATTTTCCGATAACCTGCCAGATAATGCACAAGTAGAGATTGGTCCTATTGTAGTGGATAATGGTAACTATGAAAATATTGCAACTCAAGTTGAAAACATTAACCAGGAGAAGGGATTCACACCACTTGCTGCAGGTATCAATAAAGCAACAGAAGCTCTTTTACCAACTGTTGGTGATTATACTAGACAAATAATAAACATTGTTACAGATGGAGTGCCTAATATCCCAGGTGGTGAATCAACTGCTAAAGCAGCTGCGGTAACTGCTAGAAATGATATGATAGACGATTTAGGTATGGATCCAGATGAAGATGAGATAGATGCAGAAGGAATAGGAATTTCATCGGCAAATATTGCATGGTTGAGAGATAATATTGTATGGCCGCAACCTGGTTATGATACATGGCCACCTATAGGTCCAGGCTGGGTACGTGCTGTAACAAACTTTGAAGAGTTTTCTACGACAATTGGTGAAAAATTCGATATCCTGTTTGTTGAATACGCTCCAAGATTTGCCTTTGAGTTTGATGCACATGATGGTACAGGTCTTTACATAAACAATTATGCACCTCCAACTTTTCCACCAACTGCTGTTGCATGCACTAGTGAAGGCTACTCTGGTAACTGTGTTGATCCTGTAATGTTTGATGGTAGTGATAGCCATGATAACGATGAAGGCGGAGATACTATTGTTAAATACAGATGGGATTTCACTAATGATGGCACATGGGATACAGGATGGTTGACCGTCCCAACAGGACAATATGTATATACAACAGAGGGTGACTATACAGTAAAACTAGAAGTCATGGATGATGAAGATCAAACTGATACAGATACCGCACCAGTTACAATTAGATGTGAAGGACAAACTTCAGGCCAAACTCCTACTGCAGATGCAGGCGGACCATATTTCTCAGAACAGGGACAAATAAACTTTGACGGAAGTGGTAGCCATGATAACGATGAAGGCGGAGACAGTATAGTAAGCTATGCTTGGACCTTTGGAGATGGAAATTCAGGAACTGGAATGACTCCAAGCCATACATACCTTGCAGATGGCGATTATACAGTAACACTGACTGTTACAGATGATGAAGGACAAACTGATACAGATACCACAACAGCCTGCATAGGATGTGTTCCACCTGCTCAAATTATAATGAATGATGTTGATCTGCCTGATTCTAACGTTCATTATGCTTATCTTGAAGCAAAGGTTGGCGCTTTTCATGTCGGCTCAATTGATGTAGATATATCATGGGATCCAACAGAGGTAACTGTGGTAAGCGTTGACGACTATGATTTCGACAGCTTAGAGAAAGTACTTGATACGACAAACGGTGAATTAAGTATAATAGCATGGATGAGCGGTGGTTCTTATTTAGCTGGTGATTTCAATATAGCAAGAATCGGATTCCAAGCAGTTGGATCAATAGGCTGTGACCTAGTGATTGAGGAAAGTGAACTATTAGACGATGCCGTAATAGCAAATGCAATACCACATATTACAACCAATGGATATGCTAATATTATTAACAACGGCCCAGCTCTGATGGGTAACATGGACGGCAGCGGAGCAGTAAATGTAAACGATGTAAGGTATCTAGCTTTACATCTATTAGGTGAGAGTGGCTATGAAAATATACACGGATGCAATCCAAATGTCAATTGTAACGGTGGCTCAAACGCAGCAGATGTGAGATATCTTGCATTGCACATAGCAGGTGATCCAAACTACGCTCAACTCTATCCTGGGTGTAATCCAGAGACATAAAACAAATTGTAAAAAGGATGAAATATAATTTTTCATCCATATTTTATTTTTTTTTAAAAAGTTTAATGGAGAGGAAAAAAAGATGAAAAAGGTCAAAAAAATAGTTTTAATAGCAGGAGCTTTAGTATTACTTAATTTTTTTTCAGCTCAAACTTGTTTAGCTAATGATAACCCATCTATAGGTATTGATAATATTAATTTTACATATGATGGAACAGGTTCTGGTTGTATTTTTATTTATAACGCAATTGATGTAGGTAGTATACAATTTACTCTATCTTGGGATCCTAATGTTGCATCTTTAGTTTCAATAGATAAATCAACTACTAGCTTTGATAATATTTATTACACAACTGATAATGATTCAGGACAGCTTAATTTAAATGCTATTTCTTTAGGTAATCTTTCTGATGAAATTACTGTTGTATGTCTAAATTTTGAGAGAAAAGATGGTACTAGTGGGGGTACATCTTGTGGTCTTGAATTTTTAAATACAGAAATTTATGATTCAACTCCGGAGGGTAATTATGTAACTCATACTTCTGTAAATGGAATTTTAAACGTTGGTTCGAAACCATCTCAAAATACTAACCAACCAGCTGATGATAATGATGATTCCACGACTACTTCAAATAAAGATCCTGTTGCAGAGTTTACTGTCAGCAATAATGTAGCATACACAGGGCAAATCATAATGTTTAATGCTTCAGAGAGTAATGATCCTGATGATGATTCTTTAGAGTATACTTGGGATTTTGGAGATGGCGAGGTAGGATCTGGCATGGAAGTATCTCATAAATATAGTGAAACTGGTGAATATACTGTATCTTTAACAGTTGATGATGGAAAGGAAGGAAAAGATACTAAAACAAAACAAATACAAATTTTAAACCAAGCTCCATCCAAGCCCACGATTACTGGACCAACGTTTGGTAACAAAAATGTTGAATATATTTTTGAGGTTATGTCAACTGATTCTGATGATGATAAAGTTAAATATTTTATTGACTGGGGGGATGAATCAAAAGAAAATACCTCTTTTGTTAATCAAAGCAAGAGCGTTGAGATAAAGCACACTTGGGAAAACCCTGGATTATATACTATTAGTGTCTATTCAAACGATGGTGAAACAAATTCTTCAGAAGTAGGATATGCTGTTTTAATCGATGCCAAATTAATAGAAGATTTCGGATATCTAATGGATGAAGACGGCGATGGAATATATGATTGTTGTTATATTAATTCATTAAATGATAGTACAAATGTCAAATGTTTGGATAATGATACATATTTAATAGATTCAAATAATGATGGAAACTATGATTATAGTTACAACCTTGTAGATGAAAATCTTAATGATTATACTGATAATGATCAGAACAAAGGAAAAGCAGAGGAAGCTGAGCTTGATGTATTGGTATTTTTACTTCTGGGTGGAATTATAGTTATAATCTTGGCAATTATCTATGTAGTCTTTAAAAAGAAAAATAAAAAACAGCCTAATAAATAGGGTCTTATAAAAATTAATCTTTCAATATTCTTTTTTATTTTTTTATCTATCTTATCTAAATTTTTTTTATTTACATTCGACAATATATATTGATCTAATGGGTTAAATATAAATATGATAAGTGACAATGTATTATTAATAAAAGGGGGAAAATTATGAAAATAAAATTAGTTAGTATTTTAGTTTTGACGCTTTTACTATGCACTTCCCTTAGTTTTGTTAGTGCGGCCCCAACAAATGAAGAAATAACTTCTTCAGATTCAGAAATTTCAATAGCTAAACCAAACGGATATCTATATGTTTTCAATACACAGATGGTTCCTCTACCCTCTAGAATGCCATTTCGTGCAATTATTATTGGAATGGTAGACGTTGAGGTAGATATAAAAAACGATTCAATAAATAAAGTAGAGTTTTATGTTGATAATGAACTTATGGATACAATAACTGAATCTCCATATAAATGGACCTGGAATGAAGGATTGAGGCCTCCACCAATACATAATTTAAAAGTAGTTGGTTATAATGGTGAAACGGTTATTGGGAGCGATGAAATCCGGGTATTATATATCAATCCTTTTGGTTTTATACCATAGTAATCTGACTACAAAATAATTCTAAGATATAGTTTATATTAAAAAAATATAAGAGAGTAAAAGAAAATATTTCCAATCTTTTTTATATTACAATGGGTACTTATTTATTGTATATTATGTTTAAGTCATAAAATTCTATGCCAAATACATCAAATCCTGAGAATATAATAGCTAATAGACTTCTAAGATTTATACTAATTTTTTTAGGTACCATCTCTTTAGGACTTGGAATAATTGGAGTTTTTTTACCACTTCTTCCCACAACTCCTTTTTTATTGCTTTCAGCAGCTTGTTATGTTCGCAGCTCAAAAAGATTCTATAATTGGCTTATGAACAATAAATTACTTGGAAAATATATTAAAAATTATCTTGATGGAAAAGGAATTCCATTAAAAGTAAAGATTTATGCGATTTCTTTACTATGGTTTACAATTCTTTTATCAATTTATTTTTTTATAAATAACTATTTAGTTGAACTAATTTTAGTTGTAATTGCTATCTGTGTTACAATTCATATAATAAAACAGTAGTTCGGAAATTATATGAAATTTGAATTTCCGAACTACTGTATTCATAAGTGAGATTTATAAGGAGAAAATATATTTAATCTTGTGAAAAATCAAAAACCTTTAATAATTCATCTTCTAGATTGGTTAGAAACAACAAAAGAATTTGTACCAGATAAAAAAAATGGTATTTTTTATCCTACTAAAGAACAGATTATTAGCTTACATGACTATCTAATAACTAAATTTCAATGGGAAGGAGAACCTAATGTACATCCTGGATTACAGAACGATGGGCCATTAGATTTTACTGGTATTAAATATTATGAAGAAAAAATAGATAACAAATGGGATGATTTAATTTATAGAGGGGCGAAAATTTTTAATTTATTTTTAGAAGAAGGTCATCCTTTTGTAGATGGAAATAAAAGAACTGGTTTTGTTACTCTATGGATTTTTCTTATAATTAATAACTTTCGTATAAGATTTGATTATTTGAATTATCAAGTCAATTACGATAAAATTAAAAAATGGGCAGATTTAAATTCCGATGATAATATTTATGAAATATCAGAATGGATTAAGGATAATGAGACTCTTTATCAAAAGATTAGGAGATATATACTAAATATTTCTACTAAGATAATAAAATTGATTAAATAAGAAGATTATATTTTTGATAATTCTTCTAGTAACTTTTCGTTTTTCTTTACAAACTTATTGAAATCTTTAGAAATATCGAAAGCTACTAATTTTTTACCATTACGTTTGATATATTTTTTTTTCATTATTTATTATCTCCAAATTATTGGATTTATATCCTTATATAATTATATTGCTCCAATCATATTTAATATTTTTCAAATTATAATCTCGTTATAGTTATTTCTTCCTATATTTACTTTATATGAATGTACTTATTTAAACATTTCTTGTTATTTTGTCAATTTATTAAGGATTTAATAAAAACCGGCTGGATATATTCTCTAACTTTTTAATTAATAGAATAATATATCATATGTGCGTATGGGATGAAAATACCTAAAAACTGTGACTTATGTGGAAAGAAAATAGATCTAATAGATTCTTACAAAGAGTATGATAAAGATGGAAATGCAATTTTAATATGTAAAAAGTGTAAGAAAAATTTAGATGAATTAGGTCCTCCAGATTCACCAAAAAATTATCAGGATAAATGGAGTGCTACAACAGTTGATGAATTAACACGTCAACGTCCACTTGGCGTCTCTATTTTAGCATTATTACAAATTATAGGAGCCTTGGTAATGTTAATAATAATATCTATTTTACCAGGCTTATTCGAAAAAGTTAATTTAAATGAATTAATTGGATATCCTCTTCTTGAGCTACTGATTATTATTGCAATTATTACTATTCCAATAACAATTATTATAGCAATTGGACTTTTAAATGGAGAAAAATGGGCAAAAAACATAACAATTTTATATCAATCAACAAGTGTAATCACATCAATAATAAGTCTAAATCTATGTGGCATACTAATCCCAATTATCATAATTTTATATCTATTGACCGATCAAAAAGTCAAAAATTATTTTACAAAGGATACAAAATTCAGTAAAAATGTAAAAAATATAATTATTATTCTATCAATTATAGTCATAATACTTAATTTATTTATTGCAGTTTCAATAGTAAATCTAAGAATACAAATTCAAAATGAAATAGATAAACCTGATATGACAAATGCTGAATTTGAGGAAATGCTTATAGGTTCTTGGACTGGTGATTCTATGTATTTAGATGAAGAAATTGATCTTATGATTTACTCTGATTATACTTGTATAGCAAGTTATGATGGTAAAACTTATTCAGGGGCATTGAAGGATATCTCTGAAAAAGATGTAAATACAGTTAGATTCAATTGGGATGAAGAATTAATTGTACCCGGCCCATTTGATGATATGGAAGGTTTTGAATATGACAATTCAATAAATGAAGGTGATTGTAGTTCCCCGTGTACCTTTATGACTGAAGCAGGCGTGATCTTTAGAAAGAACTAGTCAAATAAATCTGCTAGATATGTTCTCTATCTTCCACCAGCTCCTCCACCGCCGAAGCCACCGCCTCCGCCGAAGCCACCACCAGAAAATCCACCAGCTCCACCAGAGCCCTGAGTTGTTGATCTGATCGCGAAGTTTATAACAAAAAAAGAGCCATACATAGAAGGAACATAACTGCACTCTGGAATATCGATATTTAATTCTTTCATGGATTTAGCAACCTTTTTACCTACACCTAAAGCAGTTGCATAAATAAGCCATTCTTCCCATATAACAATATCTTGAGTATCATATTTTTTAAGCTGAGCCATATCTTTTAAAAAATTTCTAAAAGAATCCCACTCAAGTTTTTCTTTATAAAAATCATTTTTCCAATGGCCAAACAATGCAGGAGGTGCAATATAGGATACAACTGATTGAACTAAAAAAATTAATGAGAAAACAAATGTTTGAGGAATTAAAGGATAAATATTTGCCAAGTTTAAATAAGATAACAACAAACCAAAAGATAGAATTATACTGAAAACTAAAGATATCAATGGATATTTTCTACCACTTACAAAAAAATCTTTTAACTTTTTTGATTTAGCTTTTTTTCTTAGATATTTTAATTCCTTACCTATCTTGTTTATTTTAGACGTAGTAAAATCTCTATTACTTATTTTATCTGCAAAATCATCAAAATTAAATTTATCATTTTCACTATGTCTTTTTATAAAAGAAAAAACTCTTTTTTCGTAATTATCAAAATCATTTCCTTTTTTATTTATTTTTATTTCCAAAGAATTATCTTTTTTTTCCATTGTTATAATTTTTCTATTATGAAAATCAAGTAATGTTGCAAACAAAGCGTTCTCATCGATTTTATGTTCTTTTTTATGAAAAACAAGATTCACAATCCATGGTTTTCTTTTTTTTGGAACGAAATTCAAGTATTCTGGTACAACATATTCTTTTTCCCTGCCTTTTAAAAAATAGATTACTAATAAGATCCCTCCAAAAGAAAAGATTAAAAAAAGTAGTAGATAATTAAAAAAACTAAAAATATTACTAGTTAACTCGTAGTTGTTATTTGCCTTAATTGTTTTTTCAAGAATATTTCCTTCAAATGTTTGATATCCATAACTTATATTTTTTGAAACAATTTCGAATTCAAGTAGGTTATTTTGAGGACTAGAACCAGTTACAATATATTGATGATTGGTCTTAATTACTTTCATATTTGGATGAATATAAAATTTAACAATATCATCATCTGGGTCATAAACTGTTATTTCGATATTTTCATAAGGGATATGTTCATCAGCTAGTTTAATGTTTAAATGATAATATTGATTATCATATTTCACAGTTGGTTGAATTTCGTAATCAATTTTTAATTTATAGTTTCCTTTTTCAAAATGATTAGGATTGTAGCAGCCAATCTCATTTTTATAAGCTTTTGATTCAACAGTATATTCATAACTTGAGCTTCCATCTATAATTTCAGCATTTCCCAAGTAATCATTTACATATGAATTATACTGGCAGCTGACATTTTTTACTTTCAAATGAGGAGAATTAATATCTGAATTATAGACAATAGGCTCCTTCCAATATCTATATAACATTGTATATTTATTTGAAACACTGACATTATATTCATATTCTTCAGTTAGAGTTCCATCTGTAAAAAGACTTACCTTATAGTTTTTTACAACTAAGTTATTTGAACTTTGGAAAAGATTTGTTGCAAGATATCCAAATACACCAATTAAAATTACAACAACCAAAAGAATCAATAGTTTATATTTTTCTTTCACTTGGTCATCCCCAAATCTGGTTTTTTATTAATATCTTCTTTGAATTTAAGATAATCTAACTTTTTATATGAAAATATTTTTGCAACAATATTAGAAGTGTGGAGTACGAATATTATTTCGCTTATTTATCTCTTTCATATTTTCAACTC